>DATEHC010000117.1:0-30193 GCA_035279785.1 Candidatus Dormiibacterota bacterium | reverse complement strand
TCGCCAGCGGCATCTTCAACGTGAAGCTCGACACCCCGGTGTCAGAGTGGGAAGGTTACGTCGCCCACACCCTGGAGTCGCTCAACCGGTTGGGCCACAGCGGATTTGCGTTCAACATGCTGACCAGCTACTCCGACGCGGATCGGATGCGTACCGACCTCTACTACGGCGACCCGCGCTCGTATTTCGACCTTTGCAAACGCCAGTACTCGAAGCAGGTCGCGCTGCTGCACGACTACGGGCTCTATGAATTCACAATGATCGTCCGTAAATGAGCGACCTGATCATCTTCGGAGCCGGCGACTACGCCCGCATCGCGGCCGTCTACCTGGAGAGGGACAGCGAGCACAACGTCGTTGGATTCACGGTCGATGGTGCCTACCTCGAGCAGAAGGAGCTGCTTGGCAAACCCGTGATGGCGTTCGAGGACGTGATGCGGACGCATCCACCCGACCGGGTGCGCATGCTCGTGGCGGTTGGTTTCAGCGGCCTGAACCAGCATCGTCGCGAGGTGTACGAGCGATGCAAGGGATTGGGCTACGGGTTCGTCACCTACATCAATTCACGCGCGTATCAGTGGGGCAACCTCGAGGTCGGCGAGAACACGTTCATCTTCGAGGCCAATGTGCTGCAGCCCTTCGTCACGATCGGCAACAACTGCGTGCTCTGGAGCGGCAACCACATCGGGCACGATTCCAGGATCGACGACCACTGCTTCATCGCCTCGCATGTGGTCATCTCCGGCAACTGCCGGATCGGCCACTCCTGCTTCATCGGGGTCAACGCCACATTTCGCGACGGCGTCACGGTCGCCCCGCGCTGTCTTGTCGGGGCCGGCGCGGTGATCCTGAAAGACACCCAGGAGGGGGATGTCTACGGCGTCCGGCGTACCGAGGCGCGCGAAGGCAAGAGCTGGGACCTCAAGTTCTAGGGAGTTGGCCTGGACAAAGCGCGGCCTGGTCCTGACGGTTCCGGACCACCTTGCCTGGGCCAGGACCCACGCCGCACTCCCGATCGTCACACCACTGACCGGCAGTCGCGTCCGACTCTACTTCTCTTCGCGGGACGCCCGCAATCGCGCGCAGATCGGCCGCGCCCTGGTGGATCTCGACAACAGGTCGTCTGCGCCCGCGTTCGACGCCGAGCCCGTGGTGCGCTTTGGACCGCCCGGAGCCTTCGACGACTGCGGCGCCACCGGCGGTTGCATCGTCGTGCGTGACCGCGAACAGTTTCTCTACTACTCGGGCTGGAGCCTGGCCGTCGAGGTGCCGTTCCTGTTCTTCATCGGATGCGCCGTGAGCAGCGATGGCGGCGAGACCTTTACCAAGACGTCGGCGTCCCCGGTCCTCGGCCGCACAAGCCTCGACCCGTTTCTCACCGCATCTCCGTCTGTGCTCATCGAGGGCGGCACATGGCGCATGTGGTACGTGTCGAGCACCGGCTGGACCGCATCACCGAAGCCCGAGCCCAACTACAGGATCTGTTACGCGGAATCTTCGGACGGCATCGAATGGAAGCCGACCGGCCGTGTCTGTATCGACTACAGCTATCCCGGCGAGCATGCGATCGCGCGGCCGCACGTCATCAAAGACGGCAGCGTCTATCGCATGTGGTTCTCGCACCGAGGCGACCGCTATCGCATCGGATACGCGGAATCGAACGATGGCCTCGAATGGGTGCGCAAAGACGATGAGGCCGGGATCGACGTGTCGGACTCCGGTTGGGACTCGGAGATGCTTGCGTATCCATGGGTCGGCGATGTCGCGGGCAAGCGACGGATGCTCTACAACGGAAATTCCTACGGCATGACAGGGATCGGAGAGGCGGTCGATTCGATTTCGGGTTGACGATGCCGGGACCCAACGCCTAGAGTTTGTCGGCTTAAGTCAATCCCGCCATGTCGCAGCACAGATTCCCGCTCCTCTTTGCCACGACGTTCGCCGGCGTGATCTTCGCCATCACCACGATCATGCCGGTCGAAGCCGCCGCACCCATTTCGGCGGCGATTCGCACGCACGCTCCAAGCGCCAACCGCGCGGCCGGGCAGCAGGTCACAACGCATTCAGGTCCGCCGCGGATCACCGACTACCTCGACGCGCAGCTAAGAGAAGCCCCCCACGTCAACCTGCCGCCGTTCACGCCGGCCCCTCCCCTGCGTGTCTCAACCACGACGCCGGCCCATCGAGAGGTGTTCGGCTACGTCAACGCTGCCAACCTCGGCAGCTCATCGGTCGGGTACGCGACCTGGGACTTCAACGACCTGGGCACCGTCGCCGTCTTCGGCTTGCACGTCGTTACCGACGGCTCCTTCAGCTCGTCTGACACGGGATGGTCGGTGTGGAACTCGAGCACGCTGACGGCGCTGATGAGCGTCGCGCATTCGCACGGCGTGAAGGTTGTGCCCAGCATCATCTTCCACGACTTCTCCTCGACCAACGGCGGCAACAGCTGGACGCCGATGTGCGAGGTCTTGATCCCCGCCGCCACGTCGCACACGGTCGCGGACATCGCCAGCGAGGTCAGGGCCAAGGGCGCGGACGGGTTCAACCTCGACTACGAGGGCAACAACCAGCTGTGTCCCAACGGCCAGTATCAGGCCGACATGCTGGTGACGCTGATGTCGCAGCTGCGGTCCGCGCTGCCTGGCTACTACATCTCGATCTCGACCTACAACGGCAGCTACTACCCCGGCTACTTCTTCAATCTCTCCGGCCTCAACCCGTATGTCGATTCGTTCTTCCTGATGGACTACGACTCGACGTGGTCGAATTACCCCGCGGAGCCGATGCACTGCTCGGTGTACTGCTTCAGCCCCAACGCCCCACTGATCCGGTACGACTACAACGACACGGGATCGGTGCTGGGATACCTCGGCCTCGTGCCCGCGTCGAAGATCCTGCTCGGCGTGCCTTACTACGGGAACACGGCGTGCATCCCCGGCGGATCTCGGCCCGGCCCCAACGCAGTTCCGTACACCGACGGCAACGCGCACTGGAGCGTTCCGCGCTACGTCGATTCGGCCACCACGGACGGAACCCCTGGCGTCTCGTATTTCCAGACCAGCAACGACCCCTACTCCCCCACCGACATCTACTCCACCTGGTACGACTCGCAATGGAACTGCTGGCGCGAGTCTTACTGGGACAACACGTCTTCGCTGGGCGCGAAGTACGACCTCGTCAACGCCCACAACCTGCGCGGCGTCGGCATCTTCACACTCGACTACGGGGGCGGTTCGCCGGAGCTGTGGCAGCTGCTGAACAGCAAGCTGGGTGCGTGCATCTCGGCCTCGGTCACGCCCGCTCCCGGATCCTTCGCGGTCGGGACGACCTTGAGCTTCACGGCGACCTCGACCGGGTGCTCGAACCCCCAGTACGAGTACTGGATCCTTCGTCCGGGAAGCTCCTGGCAGGTGCTGCAACCTTTCAGCAGCAACCCGAGCTTCAGCTGGAACACCACCGGCGTCGTTCCGGGGACCTTCCAGATCGCGGTGTGGGTTCGCCAGCTGGGCGGAGGGAGCTCGAGCTATGAGGCGGCCGCGGGTGGCGCCTACACCCTCGCCGGATGCACCGGCGCGACCCTCACTCCCGGTCCGAGCTCGATCGAGGGCGCGACCACGGTCAGCTTCACGGCCACCGCCACCGGCTGCCCCACCCCCGACTTCGAGTACTGGGTGCTGCCGCCGGGCGGCTACTGGCAGGTCCTGCGGGCGTACAGCAGCGTCCCGACCTTCAGCTGGAGCACCGGAGGCCTGCCGAGAGGCACGTACCAGCTCGCCGTCTGGGCCCGCCAGCACGGCTCGGGCACGGCCACCTACGAGGCCGGCGCGGGCGGCGCCTACGCCCTCACCGGCTGCAGCTCAGCCACCCTGGCTCCGCCTCCCGGGTCCTACCCAGTCACCGGCACGCTCAGCTTCACCGCCACCGCCGCCGGCTGCTCCGCCCCCGACTACGAGTTCTGGATGCTGGCCCCCGGCGGCTCCTGGCGCATCGTCCAGGCCTACAGCAGCACCGCCACCCTGAGCTGGAACACCACCGGCCTGGCCCCCGGCACCTACCAGGTCGCGGTCTGGGTCCGCCAGCACGGCTCCTCGGGCGCCTCCGGCTACCAGGCCTTCGCCGGCGGGGGCTACACCCTGACCGGCTGCAGCTCGGCCACCCTGAGCCCGGCGCCAGGCTCCTTCACCCACGGCACCACGATCAGCTTCGTGGCCGGCTCCAGCGGCTGCGCCAACCCCGAGTACGAGTACTGGGTGCTGGCCCCAGGCGGCTCCTGGCAGCTGCTCCGGGGCTACGGGGCCGCGGCATTCAACTGGAACACCGCCGGCCTGCCCCTCGGGACCTACCAGATCGCCGTCTGGGTCCGCCAGCAGGGCTCGGGCACCCCCTCCTACGAAGCCGGAGCTGGAGGCGCCTACAAGCTCTCCTAGCCGACCTCGACCGCCTGGCTCTGCTGCCCCGACCTGATCAGAGCCAATGCGAGCCGCAGCGCCTCGATCCCGTCCTCGCCCGTGACGATGCGCGACGCGTCCCCAGCGATCGTCGCCACAAACGACTCCAGCTCCTGGCGGAGCGGCTCCTTCTTTTCGAACGAGTACTTGACCATCGGGCCCTCGGTCACACCTCGAAGCACGGCGAGGTCGTCCCAGCCGCCGTTGCGGGATTCGGCATTTTCGTAGAAGAAGAGGTCCTGCGTGAGGTAGTCGGCGCGGAACATGCCGCGCTCTCCCGTCACCGTCAGCACGCGGATCTTCGTCGGCGTGAGCCAATTGATGTCCAGGACTCCGAGCACGCCGCTGTCGAAGCGGATCAACCCGCTCAGCATGTCCTCGTTGGACGTGTTGATCTCGCGCTTGGTCTCGGCATACACGCGAGTCGCCCGGCTGCCCGTGAGATAGCGCATGACGTCGATGTCGTGCGTGGCCAGGTCGACGACCACCCCCACGTCGCGGATGCGCGGCGGAAACGGACCGAGGCGGCGCGCGTGGCATTGGAACACGCGTCCCGCCTGGCCATCGTCCAACCTGCGCTTCAGCTCCATCACCGCGGGGTTGAAGCGCTCGATATGGCCGATCGCCAGCATGCGCTCGGCGGCCACGGCCGCGCGGACGATCTCCGTCGCCTCATCGATGGTCGCGGCGATCGGTTTCTCGACGAGGACGTGACTGCCGGCCGCCAGCGCATCGGATGCAACCTCGAGGTGGCTCTGCGTGGGCACGACGACAGAGACGGCCTCGGGCCGCTCGCGCTCGAGCAGCTCGCGATGGTTTCCGTAGCTCTTGCACCCAAGCCTCGACGCGACCAGCGCAGCCAGCTCCGGATTGTTGTCCGCCACGCCCACGAGCTCGACCTCGGGCATGTCGTGATAGACGCGCGCATGGTGGCGGCCCATGGTGCCGACGCCGAGAACGGCTGCGCGGATCACAGCGAGTTGACCGCGGCGATGATGCTGTCGACGTCGCCCGAGCTCAGCGACGGATGCACGGGAAGCGACAGGACCTCGCTTGCCGCGCGGCTCGTCTCCGGCAGCTCGTAGCTCCCCGCGGCCTCGACGACGTGCGCAAAGGTGTGTGCGCCCTTCGGATAGAAGACTCCGCTGCCGATCCCAGCTTCGTTCAGCCGGCTCGCGAGCTCGTCGCGCCGGCCGTCGGGCACGCGCACCGTGTACTGGTGCCACACATGCTCGCGGTTCGGAGCAATCTTCGGCGTGGCCACCATGCGCAAGCCGGCGGTCAGTCGCCGCGCGTTGTCGCCGCGCATCTCGTTCCATGCGTCGAGCTTCTTGAGCTGCTCGATCCCGATCGCGGCGAGGATGTCCGTCATTCGGAAGTTGTAGCCGAGACCTTCGTACTGGTAGCGCTTTCGCATTCCGTGATTGCGGAGCAGTTGCACCCTGTCGGCGATCTCGTCGGAGTCGGTCGTGACCATGCCGCCTTCAGCGGTCATCACGTTCTTCGTCGCGTAAAGGCTGAAGCACCCGGTGCCGAAGCTTCCGGCAGGCCTTCCCTTGAATCTCGCGCCGACGGCCTGCGCCGCATCCTCGATGATGGCAACGCCGTGTCGCGACGCGATCTCGACGATCGCATCCATGTCCGCCGGCTGACCGTACAGGTGCACGGGCATGATCGCCTTCGTGCGCGACGTCATGGCCGCTTCCAGAAGCGCGGGGTCGAGGTTGAACGTGGCCGGGTCGATGTCGACGAAGACCGGCTTGGCACCACAGAAGAGGATGGAGTTCACCGACGCGATGAAGGTGAACGAGCTCGTGATGACCTCGTCGCCCGGTCCGACGTCGTGGGCGAGGAGCGCGAGGTGCAGCGCGGCCGTGCCCGAGCTGATCGCCATCGCGTGCTTGACCCCGGCCACGCGTGCGAACGCCTCTTCGAAACGCGCCACCTGCGGGCCCTGGGCGAGCATGCCCGAGTCGAGGACCTCGAGGACGGCCCGCTTTTCCTCTTCTCCGATGATCGGGTGAGATATCGGGATCAAGTGGCCGTGCCGCGCGCCGCCCGGGGCGCACCTTGCGGGGCGGCCGCGCGTGGTGCCCTCGCCTCCACGCCGACCATTGCGATGGCCGCGATGTTGAGAGCGGCGAGGAACCAGAACTCGACCGCGAGGTCGTTCTTGTAGTACGGCGTGTCCACCATCCCGTGGACCCCGAACATGATCAGCGCCGCCACGACTCCCCAGAGCACGGCTTTGGTGATTCCCGTCGCGCGTTGGAACGTGCGCCAGGCGACTACGAGCATCCATAGGAAGATGAACACGAATGTGAGCAGGCCGGCGATGCCGACCTGGACCCAGAACGCCAGCCAGACGTTGTGCGGGTACAGCTCCGGCACCTCGCCCGGCAGCACGTATGGCACGATCGCGGTCTGGTAGGCGCGCAGCCCGACGCCGAAGATCGGGTGATCGCGGATCAGATGGATCGAGGAGGTCCAGATGGAGAAGCGCTGAGCCAGGCTGTCAAAGCTCGTCTCAGGGCCGTGGACGCCGAACACCCGCGTCGAGATGTACGGGATGCGCAGCGAGCCCAGCCCGATCACGATCACGGCGATGATCAGCGCCCATCGCACGCGTGCGTTCGAGATGCTGACGATCCCGAACAACACCACTGCGCCGAACGCGGCATAGAGGCCGCGCGACAACGTCAGGATCGAAGCCGCGGTGAGGACGACGAGCCAGGCAAGCGCAAGCCAGCGCACTCGCCCCGGCAAGCTGTAAACGACCAGCCCGAGCGCCAGCGCCGCCGCTGGTTCGAGGTACAGGGCCACCGAGTTGGCGCTGGTGTAGATCGCTTCGGGCGCGGCCCGGATGTCGACCGAGCCGTGCGCGACGGCGACCGCCCATGCACCCAGTTGAAGCAGCGCGAAGGCCGTCGATCCCACGCCGAATCCGACGAGGAGGTCGCGGAAGTCCTCCGCCTGTCGCAAGAGGTCGACCGCGACGTAGTAGAGAAGCACGGGTTCGATGAAATAGGCGCGGTAGATGCCCAGCGCGCCGAGGTGGTCGTGCGGGACGATCACGCCGATCAGCCCAGTGAGCAGAAGGATCAGGATCGGGATGTCGAGCGGTGTGCGCACGGGTCGCCGCATTCCTTCGCGCCAGCGTCCGACGACGTAGAGAACGATCGTGACGATTACCAGCACCTCGAGCCCGGTGCTCGGGATCGGTCCGATCTTGAACCTCAGCACGTAGGCGGGAAGGGCGGCGAGGGTGACAGCAAGCGCCCAGCGGCTTGCTTTCACGAGATCGGGCATATCCATGGGTAATTCTTCCTTATCTGCTCGCGAGGGCGAGATTGGCGGACGGGGTGGGATTTGAACCCACGAGGCCCTTGCGGGCCTACGGCATTTCCAGTGCCGCGCCCTCGACCGAGCTAGGCGACCCGTCCGTCAGGAGATTTTGCCGAACCTCAGCACATCGTCGCCTAGCTCGGGCGGCACGCGCTTCTCCAGACCAACATCCTCTAGCGCGTGCTCGATCGTGCGACCCGTCCTCGGGCAATTTTGCCAAGACGGCGCATCGCCTAGCTCGGGCGCCTGCCCGAGAGGGACCTTCTAGCTGCTCTGCACATCGATCACCAGCCGATCGGGGTTCGTCATCCACATCACCCGATAGCAACCCGATCCGCTGACGCCAAGGCCCAGCTGCACCACTCCCTCGAAGTCCTGGATGCGGCGCACTTCCGCGATGGTTGGATCCCCCGTCACGATGTCGGTCGACCCGGTGTACGACGTGTGCAGGTCCGCCCCGTGAATGGTGATCAGGATTCCGCGGTCGCCCTTCAACGTCACCGACTGGCCGCTGGGCGACATCGTGAAGGTCGTGCCCTGGTCTTTGATGTCGACGGCTTGTGGCACGTGGTTGCCGAATTCGATCGTCAAGCGGTCATATCCGGTGTGTGATCCAGTTCGCACAGCGCTCACGTAAGCGAGCGGAGGAGGCGTGCCCGGTCGGGAGGGCGACGGCTGGCCGCCGCAAACGAACTGCGGCTGCTGCGAAGGCGTCGCCGACGGAGTTGGGTTTGGCGTCGCCGACGGAGTTGGGCTTGGCGTTGCCGCCGGCGGCGATGGCCTCGGGTGTGGGCCGCCCGCCGGGGAGAACGAACCCCGCATCGGACCTCCCACGACCAGGACGCCCACGAGCAGCACCGCGATCACCGCCGCCGCGACGGCCGCGATCCAGTAGGTGCCGCGCACTGGGGTCGGCGTCGCGATTGCACCGCGCACCCGGTCGCGCAAGTTCGAGCTCGGCGACCCGGCGACCTCGTCGAACGCTCGGTTCAAGTCGGCGCGAAAGTTCTCGTCGGTCATCGGATCACGTCCTCCACGGTCAGGTCAGCGCGGAGCTTCTTGGCCGCACGGTAGATTCGGGACTTGGCGGCGGCGGGCGAGACGTGCATCGCTCGCGCGACTTCGTCGAGCGGTAGGTCGAGGTAGAAGTGCAGGACCAGTGGCAGACGCTCGTCCGGCGCCAGGCGAAGCAGAGCGCGATGGAGGTCCGTAAAGCTCTCCGCCTCCTCGGGTTGGGACGAGACATCGCCGAACTTGAGCACCGACCACCAGCGCGTACGGCGCGACATGCGGCACTCGTTGGCCACTATCGCCAGAAACCATGGCCGTACCGCGGCTGGCTCGCGCAGCTGCCGGACCTTGCGCCAGGCCTTGATCGCCGCCTCCTGGACCGCATCCTCGGCGGCCGAACGATCGTTGAGCATGACCGCCGCGAGGCGGTAGGCCGGATCGAGGAGCGGCTCGATCAGGCTCGAAAACGAGTCACCGTCCACGATGCGGGTGCCCTTATCCATCACGGCAGCAGACATCTTGCTTCCTGTGAGATGCGACTGAAGGGCGTTTGGTTGCAGCCCGAGGGCGCCAAACAGCCGCCGCGTCACCTCTAGGAGATAGGTCTTCCGGTCGCGACGACCCCGTCCGTCCCCGCACTGATCACCGTGTCCGTCATGCCCGCGAACAAACCATGCTCGACCACGCCCGTCAGCTTCTTCAACTCCGCGCCGAACGCGACCGGATCCTTGATCCCGCCATCGACCGTCAGGTCGAGGATCAGGTTTCCGTTGTCCGTGACGTACGGGGTCTCCTCCCCACCTCGTATTACGAGCGACACGCCCAGCGTGGTGATCCGCTCCGCGGTCGAGCGCCACAGGAACGGAAGCACTTCCACCGGCAGCAAGCCGACGCCAAGCTGTTTCACGAACTTGGACTCGTCCACCACGACGACAAACCGCTTGGAAACCGCGGCGACGAGCTTCTCGCGCAGCAGCGCCCCACCGCGTCCTTTGATCAGGTTCAGGTGCGGGTCGACCTCGTCCGCGCCGTCCACCGTCAGGTCGATCTGGCCGACGAGCTCGGTCACGATCGGAATCCCGAGCGAAGCGGCGAGCTCGGCCGTGGCGCGCGATGACGGCACTCCGCGCACCTTCATCCCTGACGCTACCAGCCGGCCCAGGCCCTCCACGAAGTAGGCCGCCGTCGAACCGCTGCCCAGGCCGACCAGCATGCCGTCGGACACGAGCTCGAGCGCTTTCTCCGCCGCGGCCTGCTTGAGATCGTCAGCCAACAGCTTCACGGATCGCCTTCACGCCCGCGGCGATGCCGCCCTTGAACCCGTAAACGGAATTCCCCGCGACCAGCACGGTGGCGCCGGCCGACACCACCAGCGGCGCGGTCCTGGCGTCGATCCCGCCGTCGACCTCGATCTCGACCGAATCGGACAGGGCGCGCAAACGCCGGATCTTCTCCGGCGATCCGGCGATGAACTTCTGGCCCCCAAACCCTGGTTCGACGGTCATCACGTTGACCAGCTCGACGTAGGGCAGGATCTCCCGCAGGTCCTCGACCGGCGTCGCGGGGTTGATCGCGACGCCCGCCCGGCACCCGAGCTCATGGACGGTCTGCACCGTTCGATATAGCGAGGTAGTCGCCTCCACCTGGACTTCGATCAGGGAAGCCCCCGCCGAAGCAAACGCCTCCAGGAACAGCTCGGGTCGCTCGATCATCAGGTGCGCCTCGATGGCCAGCGAGGTGGCCGCCCGAACCGCCGCGACAACGCCGGGACCGAAGGTGAGATTGGGCACGAAGTGCCCGTCCATCACGTCGACCTGGATCCGGTCGGCGCCCGCCGCCTCCGCTTCCTTGACCTGCTCGGCGAGCCGGCCGAGGTCGGCCGACAGGATCGACGGAACTACTTCGATCCGTTGGCCGCGCGGTCGATGAGCCATCGTGCGCCGGTAATCATCCCGGATGGCGTCTCGCCGCGCCGGGCGGCAGCCACGGCCGCAGCCTTGCCCGCGCCGGTTGCGATGATCACGACGCGCCGGGCATCGCGGATCGCCTCGAAGGTCATCGTGACCCTCTCCGGCGGTGGCTTTGGCGAGTCGTGGATGCCGAGCGTCAGCGCTCTGGAACGCAGCGCGGGGTGACCCGGGAAGAGCGAGTTGACGTGGCCGTCCTCACCCACTCCGAGCAGCACGAAATCGAACGGCGCGACGGCGGCGACGATCGGCGAATACGCCTCGGCGCCTTGATCGGGGCCGAGCTCGCCCGGCATTCGATACACGGTCGCCGGATTCACCTTGTCGAGCAGCGCTTCCTTCGCCAAGCGGTAGTTGCTCTCGGGATCGAGCGGCGGCACGCAGCGCTCGTCGCCGAACAGGATGCTCACCCGACCCCATGGCACCTCGAGATCCGAGAGCAGCTCATAGCACCGTCGCGGCGAGGTCCCGCCGGTGAGGACGAGGGAGCCACCTCCCGACAATGCCTCGGCGATCTCGTGCGCGGCTGCCGCCGCGACGTCTTCGGCCGTGCCGAGGACGATGAACTCAGCCAAGCTTCAGAGCTTCCGCATCAGCTCTTCGGCCGACAGCAGCGAGCGGTTGAACACCTCGTCGTGGGTCCCGGTCGAGAGCAGGTCGAGCAGCAGCGAGGCCTCGTCCTCGGGTTCGAGCTGCTGGATGTGGCGCAGGGGTTCTCCCTCGCCGATCTCGATAAGCGTCAGCAGCACCCTCGTGGTGTCCTGGCGGCGCCGCTCGGGGAAATCCACGGCCGCCGAATGCGACCGCTCGGGGTTGTGATGGACGCCCAGGCGGTACGTGGTGCCTTGCGACACGCCCGCGATTCGGACGGCCGACAGCTCGCCCGCCACCAGGCCCTCCTTCGGCACCGAACGGAACTCCACCTCCACGGACTTCTCTCCGCTCGAGTAGACCGCGACCACCACGCCGCCGCTTCCTCCGGTGGCGCGGCGGAGCTTCCAGCCGAGGGCCGACGCCATCCAGCCTGTAAGGAGCGAAGCAACTATCCGGTTGCCGCGTCCCTCGCCGGCATAGTCGATCCCGACCTCGGAGATTCCGGCGAGGAACGACCGGCGCTCGCGCGGCGTGAAGAACTGCGCGATCGTTTCCCGCCACGGTCGAAGGCGCGCCCACTGCAGGTCGCCGAGCCCCAGCCGGTGGTGCGTGACCTTGAGCATCCCCGACATGCGGTCGAAGGCGTGGTACGGCTCGTCAAACGCGGCCGAGTCGACGACGAGACCGTCACAGATCTTGAGCGCTTCGAGGAGGTCGTCGGTGCCGAAGGGCGGCGTGCCGAGCCACCACAGATAGGTCGGGACGCCGCTGACCAGAAGGGGATCGAGCAACGCTGCGAGATGGTCGGCGGCGGGACCCCGCACCCGCAGCGTGATCAATTCGCATTCGACGGCGCAGGCGGATTCGGGCCGCCGCACGTCGGTCGTGATCACAGCATCGAGATTGCCCGCGCGCAGCTGCGCCTGCTCGCGAATCACGATCGCCTGCGCCGGGTGCTGCATTCCGATCGTCTGCGTGGTGCGCACCGCGATCGTCTCGCCGTGGTCGTTGGGCGCCACGCCGATCAGCGTCATCACGCAATTGCGCGGATGCGCATGCTCCTCGTCGCCAGCTTCGGCCCGGGCGAACTTGTAACGGATGGCCGACAGCGCATTCAGCACCTCGCCGATGGTGGTGCCCTCCGCCTGCCAGGCGCTCAGGGTCGGTGCCATTCGCGTCCATCGGCCTGCAGCAGCTTCGCGGCCGCATCAGGTCCCCACGTCCCGGCCGGATACATCTCCAGAGGCGGTCGTCCGTCGCGCCACGCGTTCTCGATCGGGTCGACCAGCGACCACGCGGCCTCGACCTCGTCAGCGCGCGTGAACAGCGTCGGGTCGCCGATCATGCAGTCGAGCAGCAGCCGCTCGTAGGCCTCGGGCGCCTCGATCAAGAACGAGGTGAGGTACTCGAAGTCCATCGTCACACTGCGGATGCGCAGTCCCGCCGACGGCACCTTCGCCCCGAACTTCAACGAGATCCCCTCCTCCGGCTGGATGCGCAACGTGATCGCGTTGGGGTCGACCTCCTTCATCGCTTCGCGGCCGAATGTCAGGTGCGGCGGCCGCTTGAACTGGATGCGGATCTCGGTGACTCGCTTGGGCAGTCTCTTGCCCGCGCGGATGTAGAACGGCACGCCCGCCCACCGCCAGTTGTCGATGAACAGCCGCAGCGCCGCGAACGTCTCCGTCTGCGAGTCGGCCGCGACGTTCTGCTCCTCGCGGTAGCCCGGGACCTGCTCGCCGAGCACCCATCCCTTGGTGTACTGGCCGCGCACGGTCGACTGCTCGATGTCCTCGCCGATGAGCGGCCGGATCGACCGCAGCACCTTCACCTTCTCGTCGCGCACCGCGTTGGCTTCAAAGGCAAGCGGCGGCTCCATCGCGGTGAGCGTGACGAGCTGCAGCGCATGGTTCTGGATGATGTCGCGCATCGCGCCGGCGTGGTCGTAGTACGCGCCGCGATTCTCGATCCCCAGCTCCTCGGCGACCGTGATCTGGACGGAGTCGATCAGGTTGGTGTTCCAGACCGGCTCGAAGATCGAGTTGGCGAAGCGAAACGCCAGGATGTTCTGCACCGTCTCCTTGCCGAGGTAGTGGTCGATGCGGTAGACCGAGTCCTCGGTGAACACCTTCTGCAGCGTCTGCGTGAGCTCGCGGGCGGACTGCAGGTCGGTGCCGAACGGTTTCTCGACGACGATGCGGTGGAAGCCGTCCCCGACGTTCAGGTTGGCCGCCTGGAGCTGCAGCGCGATCGTCTGATACGTCTGCGGCGGCGTGGCGCAGTAAAAGATGCGGTTTCCCGGGATGTGGTTGGCGGAGTCGAGGTCGAGCAGCTTTCGACCAAGGTTGCGAAAGTCGTCGAGCTTGCTGAAGTTGACGGTGATGTAGAAAAGCTGCGACAGCAGTGCATCGAGCACGCGGTCGTCGATGGGCTGCGTGCGCGAGAACTGGTGGATCTTCTGCGACGCCATCTGCCGGAAGGAGTCGTCGCTCATCTCCGTCATCGCGGCGCCGACGACCGCGAATCCCGCCGGCAGCGAGCGCTGCTTCGCCAGGTTGTAGAGCGCGGGGAGCAGCTTGCGGCCGCTCAGGTCGCCGGTCGCGCCGAAGATGACCATGATTGCGGGGTCGGCGATCCGGTAGTCGTGAAGGCCCTGCGCGAGCGGATTAGGTGCGGGCTCGTCACTCGATGCGAGGACGCGCCCCTTCACTTGGATTCCGACGCTGCGTCCTTGACGACCGAGTGGCCGCCGAACTGCTGCCGCATCATCGCGAGCATCCGGTCGCCGAACGTGTTCTCCATGCGGCTGCGGAATCGCGCGAACAGCGACTCGGCGATGACGGGCGTCGGCACCGCCTCGTCGATCGCAGCCTCGACCGTCCAGCGACCCTCGCCCGTGTCCTCGACCCACCCCTTGATCTGGCTCAGGTCGGGATCCTGCTCGAGCCCGCGCGCAATCAGGTCGAGCAGCCACGAACGCACCACGCTGCCCTCCCGCCACGCCTCGGCGATGGCGTGCATGTCCATGCCGGGGAAGGACTTCGAGGACTTCATCACCTGGAAGCCCTCCGCGTAGGCCTGCATCAGCCCGTACTCGACGCCGTTGTGGACCATCTTCACGAAGTGGCCCGAGCCCTCCGGCCCCGTGTGAACGAGACCACCGCCGTCGGGCGCGAGGTCGCGCAGGATCGGCAGGATGTGGTCGTAGACGTCCGGCTCCGCGCCGACCATCATGCTGTAGCCGTACTCGAGGCCCCAGATGCCGCCTGACACGCCGGCGTCGACGTAATGCATGCCCTTGGCCTTGATGCGGCCGGCGTCGTCGAGCGCGACCTTCCAGTTGGTGTTGCCGCCGTCGACGATGATGTCGCCCGGGTCCCCAAGGCCGATCAAAGTGTTGATGGCGTCGGTGGTCGGCCCTCCCGCCGGGACCATGATCCACATCACGCGCGGCTTGGTCTGGAACTGCTTGACGAAGTCGGCCCAGTCCTTCGCCGGGGCGGTGCCTTTCTGCGCGTAGGACTGGACGGCCTGCGGCGAGAGGTCGAACCCGATCACGCGGTGCCCTTTCTTGAGGAGGCGCAGCGACATGTTGCCGCCCATACGGCCCAGCCCGACGAAACCAATCTCCATCTTCTAGCGGCAACCTCCCCGCATAGTCCGAGGTATCAGGGAAGTTCCGCGCCCAAAACCCCGGATAGTCCGGACTATCCGGGTCATCGGACCGCGCTCTTGACGGCTGCCGCCAGCGCCTTCCAGCCCGCGGCCGGCTGCGAGCCCAGAGTCACACGCACGACCGGCAGCTTGCGCGACGTCAGTGACCGCAGGTCCCCTATTGCCTGCGCCTGCTTCAGCACCGAGAAGGTGTACGGCTGGCCGGGGATCGGGACGTCTTTCGTGTCGTCCTGCACGATCTGCAGGAACAGGCCGGTCTTCGGTCCACCCTTGTGCAGCTGCCCGGTGGAATGCAGGAAGCGCGGGCCGTACCCCGACGTGGTCGCGATCGTCGTCTTGTCGCGGACCGCCGTCCGGATCGCCGCGATGGCAGCCTCGGACGCAGGTGTCCGCGTGGTGTAAGCCATGATCGCGAAGTACGCGCCCTTCTTCGCCTTCTTCAGGAGGGTGGCGATGTCGGCCTTCGCCTTCGCCGCCGGCACAGACGCCGCGGCCGGAAGCTTGCCGCGCGACTTGAACGTCGCCAGCACCTTCTTCGTGTTGTCCTTCGACTCCTGGACGTTGGGCTGGTCGAACGCGTCGATGCCCAGCACCGCTCCCGCGATGGCCACGGCAGCCTCCCAGCGGAAAAACTCGCCGCCGAGGTCGAGCTTGTCCCGCAGCGTCAGCGTCACCACGGCCTGGCCCGCGCGCTCCAGCGCCTGCACGCGGCGATTCGGCGGATCGGCGTCCATGCGGATGTATACGAACAGCCGGTCGTCACCGTAGACCGCGGGCTTGCCCACGGGTTCGCCCTCGATGGGCACGATGCCCTTGCCTTCCTTGCCGGTGCTCTCGGCGATCAGCTGCTCGACCCAGTAGCCGAACGTCGCGACCTTCGGCGAGCAGATGAGCGTCACCTTGTTGCGTCCCTGCGTGGCCAGGCGGCCCATCACGGCGCCGAGCCACACGCCGGGGTTGGACTCAACGGGCACGGAGTCGGCGCACGAGTGCTCCATCTCCACTGCGCGGTCGAGCAGCTTCAGGTCGTCGACCCCCATCAAGGCTCCGGGGACGAGCCCGAAATACGACAGCGCGGAGTACCGGCCGCCGATGTCAGGCGGGTTCGGAAAGACCCATCGGAAGCCGTGGTCTTTCGCGAGCTTCTCGAGCGAGGTGCCCGGATCGGTGATCGCCGCGAACTGCCGCCCGTTGCCCCCGGACTTCTCCCAGAAGTGCGCGAAATGTGACAGCGTCTCGGTGGTCTCGCCCGACTTGGACGCCACGATGAAAAGCGTCCGGCCGACGTTGATCTTCGACTGGACCGATAGGATCGTCGCCGGATCGGTGGTGTCCAGCACGTGCAGGCGAGGATGGCCCTTGACGGTGGGCCCGAACGTGTTGCGCAGCACGTCGGGGCAAAGCGACGACCCGCCCATGCCGAGCAGGACGACGTCGCTGTACTCGCGGCTTTCTTTGGCCAGCGCGACGAATTGGTGGGCGTGCTCGAGCATCTTGTCCGCGACGTCGAGCCAGCCGAGCCGGTCTCGAATCTCCTGGCGCTTGGCAGGGTCCGCGGTCCACAGTGTCGAGTCCTTCGCCCACAGGCGCCGCGGCGCATCGTCCTTCTGCAGCTTCGCCACCTGTGCGTCGACCGCGGGCTGGAGGCTGCCGAGGCTGTACCACTGACGCGGGCCTTTGCCCGCGCGGATCTCCTTCGACGTCTTCGCCAGGGCGGCGAGAAGACTCTCGAAAGACTTGACGAACGCCTCGACGCCCTCGACCTCGAGCTCTTCGGTGACCTTGTCGAGGCTGATGCCCGCTTCACCCAACTGGCGAAGCTGACGCTTCGCCAACTCGATGTTTTCATCGATGCTGCGCCGCACCTCGCCGTGTTCGCGGAACGCCGCCAGCGTGGCGGGCGGAACGGTGTCGACCGTATCCGGACCGATCAGCTCCTCGACGTAGTACGTGTCCGGGTAGCGTGGGTCCTTGGTCGATGTGCTCGCCCACAGCGGTCGCTGCGTGCGCGCGCCCGCTTTTGCGAGCTTCTCCCACCGCGGGCCGCTGAACAGCTGGCCGAACTTCTCGTATGCGACCTTCGAGTTGGCGATCGCAGCCTTGCCGTAGAGGCGTTCCATCGACTGCTTCTCGCGCGGGTCGGAGGTCGCGTTGATCTTCTCGGCCAGCAGCTTGTCGACCTTGGTGTCGACGCGGCTGACGAAAAAGCTCGCCACGCTGGAGACCTTGCGGAGGTCGCCACCTTCCTTGTGCAGCTTTTCCAGGCCGGACAGGTACGCCTCGACCACCTCCGCGTATCGGTCGACCGAGAAGATCAGCGTGATGTTGATGTTGTTGCCCTTCGAGATCTGCTGCTCGATGGCGGGAAGGCCGGCCTTGGTCGCCGGAATCTTCACCATCACGTTCGGCCGCCGGCACCGGTCGTGCAGGTACTGCGCGAAGTCGATGGTCTCGCGGGTGTTGTTGGCGATCGTCGGCCCCACCTCGATGCTGACAAACCCGTCCTTGCCCTTCGTCCGGTCGTAGACCGGGCGAAAAACGTCAGCCGCGGACTGCACGTCCTCGACCATCAGATCCCACAGCATGTCCTTGGGCTTCTTCTTGGCACGAACCAGACCGACCATCGCCTCGTCGTAGTCGGTCGATCCGCTGACGGCCTTCTCGAAGATCGTCGGGTTCGACGTCACCCCGGTCAGGCCCTCGTCGCGCAGCCGCGCCAGCTCGCCCGACGTGACCAGCTGCCTGCGGATGTTGTCGAGCCACAGCGACTGTCCGACCTCGCGGAGCTCCTTGATCGGGTTGGGCTTTCGCTCGGTGGCGGTCGCCATCACCTGGAGGCCACCAGCTTGGTCGCCGCCGCCACGATGTGGCGGGCGGAGATGCCGGCCGCGTTCATAAGCTCCTCGGGCTTGCCAGAGGTCGGTAGACCTTTCACGGCCAGATGCGCCACCCTCGGAGCCGGGTCCATCGCCAGAGCCTCGAGCACGGCTCCAGCGATTCCGCCCTCGGGGTAGTGGTCTTCCACGATCACGAACCGCCCTTTGGTGACACGCGCCGCCTCACGCAGAGTCCGCACGTCCACCGGCTTCACCGAGTACAGGTCGATGACGCGCGCCGCGATCTTCTTCGCGGCCAGCGACTCTGCGGCGGCGAGGCAGTTGTGCAGCGTCACGCCTGCGCCGATGAGCGTGACTTTGTCCTTCGCGCTCTGGCGGAGGACTTTGGAGCCGCCGATCTTGAACGTCTCGTTGGCGCCGTACAACGTGGGGTACGCGCCGCGCGTGGTCCGCAAGTAGACGATGCCCGGCGTGTCGGCCATGATCCGGGTGAGCTTTGCGGTCTGGTTCGGGTCGCTCGGATAGAGAACCGTCGAGCTGTGGATCGCCCGCATCGACGCCAGGTCCTCCAGCGCCATCTGCGACGGGCCGTCCTGTCCGATCTCCGTGCCGGCGTGGGACCCGCAAAGCCGGATGTTGGCCTGCGAGATGGCGGCCATGCGGATGAAGTCGTACGCGCGCGAGAAGAACGCGGCAAACGTGGACGCGAAGGGTATGTAGCCCCGCACGCTCATGCCCACCGCGGTCGAAACGAGCTGCTGCTCGGCGATCCACATCTCGAAGAACCGGGTCGGATGCGCCTTCGCGAACTCGTCGGCATGCGTCGAGTTGGACACCTCACCGTCCATCGCGACGACCTCGGGGATGGACGCGAGCGCAAGCAGGGCGTCGCCGTACGCCTTGCGCGTCGCGACCTTCTCTTCCTTCTTATAGGTGGGCAGAACCGGCTCCGTCGCCGCCGGCTTTTTAGGCGCGGCGCCGCGCTCGGGCTTCTGGGTCTTGACCTTCAGGTTGCGGATGCCTCCCAGCTCCTTGATCGCGCGCTCGGCCATGTCGGGCGGCAGCGCCTTGCCGTGCCAGCCTTCCTTGTTCTCGATCTCCGAGAATCCCTTGCCCTTGATGGTGCGGGCGATGATCACCGTCGGCTTGTCGGCGTTCGACAGCGCCTCGCCGTAAGCGCGGTCGATCGCGCCCACGTCGTGGCCGTCGATCACGATCGCGGTGCAGCCGAACGCCTCGACGCGGCGGCGGTAGATGTCCGTCTGCCACTCGATCTCGGTCGGCCCGCGCTGGCCGAGGCGGTTGACGTCCCAGATCGCGGTGAGGTTCGAGAGCTTGTAATGGCCGGCCTTGTCGACGGCTTCCCAGATCGACCCCTCGGCCAGCTCCGAGTCGCCGCACAGGACCCACACGTGGTACGGCAGCTTGTCCAGGTGCTTTCCCGCGAGCGCAACGCCCACGGCTATCGGCAGCCCCTGCCCAAGCGAGCCGGTCGCGACGTCGACCCAGGGAATCTCCGGCGTCGGGTGGCCCTGCAGCCGCGATCCGAACTTGCGGAACGTCATCAGCTCCTGGTCGGAGATGGCGCCGACGGCCTTGAACATCGCGTAGCACAGCGGCGACGCGTGGCCCTTGGAGTAGATCAGGTGGTCGTTGTTCGGGTCCTTCGGCCTGTTCCAGTCGTACTGGAGGTGGCGCGCGATGAGTACCGAAATGAGGTCGGCCGCGGACATCGACGAGGTCGGATGCCCCGATCCCGCGGCCGTGCTGCAGCGGATGGAGTCGACACGCAACTGCTGTCCGAGCTGACGGGCAAATTCGAGGTCGGTGGTCGCAACGGTTTCGGTGACGGCCATGTCACTCCTCGCGAAAAGCAAAAAAACCGTGAGTGGCGGGTACCTTCGTTAAGTCTATCGACCGCCCGGTTAGAGTCCGGTGCCGCTGCGCTCCGGAGCCGATTTCGCGGCATCGGCGGCCGGAGCCAAGGAAGGGGTGGCGCGACGAGGAGCGCATCGGCAGATGCGTGACGAGTGAGCGCCGGGGCCCCTGACGCCGGCTTCAGCGCCGCAGGCGCCCGGCCGCCTAGGACGCGAAGCGGCCCGGAAAGTCGGCGGCGCCGGACTCAAGAGCCCGCCAGCCGCTCGACCTCGGTGACCATCCCGTCCAGGATCTTCAGCCCGGAGTCCCAGAACCCGGGATCGGTGATGTCCATGCCGATCCGCTTGACCAGCTCATCGGGGCGCGTGGAGCCGCCCGCCGCAAGGAAGCCCAGGTAGTCGTCGACCGACAGCTTGCCTTCCCGGTACCGTTGGTACACCGAAAGCGCAAGCAGGTTGCCGAAGGCGTACGCATAGACGTAGCCCGGCGTGTGCATGAAGTGGCTGACGTAGCTCCACCAGACCTTGTGCTGGTCGGTGAGGATGAGCGCGTCGCCGAACATGGCCTGCAGCTTCTCCTGGAAGAGCTCGCCCAGCTGCTCGACCGACAGCTCGCCCTGGGTGCGGCGCGCGGTGTGCATCGCGTCCTCGTAGCGGTTGAAGGCCACCTGTCGAAAGACGGTCGAGAATGCGTCCTCGCACTGGCTGCAGAGCATGGCGAGGCGGATCTGCGGGTCCTTCTCCTCGGCCATGATCCGGTCGAAGGTCAATGCCTCGCCGAACACCGACGCGGTCTCGGCCAGCGTCAGGGGCGGGTGGTAGTCGAATACGTGCTGCTTGGCCGCCAGCCGGTCGTGCAGCCCGTGGCCGAGCTCATGGGCCAGCGTCAACGCGTCGCGCAGCTTGCCCGTGAAGTTCATCAACACGTACGGGTGGTGATGCGGCGTGACGGGCATGCAGTAGGCGCCACCCTGTTTTCCTGGCGTGACCGCAGCGTCGATCCAGCCCGTCTCGAAGAACTGCTCGATCAGCTCACCGGCGCGCTTCGAGAATCGCCGATAAGAGCCGAGCACGAGCTCGCGGGCGTCATCCCAGCTGAGGTCGCGCGTCGCCCCCGCGATCGGCGCGTAGCGGTCCCACTCGTGGAGGTCGCCGACGCCGAGCAGCCTGCGCTTCACCCGGTAGTAGCGGATCGATATGTCGTAGCGCGAGGTCACGGCGTCGACGAGCGCCTGCACGGCCGCGTCGGAGGTCTCGTTGGCGAGGTTGCGCGAGCTGATCCACTGCGTGAAGTGGCGCAGGCGATCGTCGATCGACTTCTCCTGCAGGATCACGTTGAAGACGTAGCCGCGCGTGCGGATGTCGGCGCTCAGGGCTTCGGTGACGGCTGCGCTCGCCTGCCGGCGCACATCGCGATCCGGTTCGCGCAGCAGTGTCAGCGCCTGGTCGAGGGAGACATGCTGGCCGTCGACGCCAACGAGTATCCGCGCGCACAGCTCGTCGAAGAGCCGCACCCAGGCACCGTTGCCGACCGGGCTGAAGTCGGTGAGAACCCGCTCCTCCGGCTCCGAGAGCTGGTGCGGCCGGAACTTGCGCGCCTCCTCGACGAAGTGCCTGTACTTCCCCGCCTCGGCATCCGCGTACAGCTTCTTTGCGTGCTCGTCAGTGACCTGGGCGAGCTCGAGGGTGAAGAACACCATGTTGCTGCCGCGCTCGGCGCTCGCTTCGCGCACCCGAGAGAGAAGGCGCCCGGCCGAGTGGTCCTGCGTGTCCTGGCTGTGCAGCATGTAGGCGTAGACCTCGGGCTTGGCCGCGGCCTCTTCGTTGTCGCCGAGCTCGGCCATCATGGCGGCGAACTCTTTCGGCTCGAGGCTCGCTACGCGGCCTTTGTACTTCTTCTCGAACTCGCGAGCGCGTTCGAGGTCGTGGGCGAGCCACGCCTCGATCTCCGGGTCGTCGGGCGATGCGAACAGGTCACCGAGATTCCAGCGGACGCTTTCCGCGCCCGTTTGTTTCGTTGCTTGGGCCATCAAACGGAGGATAAACGGTCGGCCATCTCGCTCACCCGTTTTGGCTCGGGCCAGCGGCCGGCGTAGACACCCTCGTTGACGGCTTCCGTCAGCTCGATGAGCATCTCGACCTGCATCGCCTCTCGATATTCGCGCGGCGTCTCCGGCGGAGCCCGTCGACGGCGCATCTTTCGCTGCACGCGCTCGTAGAGACGCAGAAGCTCGCTCTCTCCCGGCTGCGCGATGCGGCGCGGCCGCAACACGCGACGCCGCATCCACGCGTACGCGAGCGCGACGATCACGGCAATCGCGATCGCGAGCGGAATCACCCCAAGTGCCCCGAGCGAACCCACCGCGGCCATCGGCGCCCCGATCGTCAGGTGCGGAAGCAGCCGGGCGACGCCGCCCGCGGCCCAGTGATTCGCGAACCGCGCCGCGGCGACCGGAGGCACGCCGGGGGTTGGATCGACGGGCACCCAACCGTGTCCGGGGAACCAGACCTCCACCCACGCGTGGGCGTCGCGTTCGCGCACGACCGACTGGTTCAGCACCGGGTCGTAGTCGCCCGTCGAGTAGCCGGTGGCCAGACGCGCGGGAATGCTGAGGCTGCGCAGCAGCAGGGTCTCGGCGGTGGCGAACTGCTCGCAGTAGCCCGTCTTCACGTCGAACAGGAACCAATCGACTGCATCGCGTCCCGCGGGCACGGGGGGCAGATCGAGCGTGTAGCGGAAGTTCTGCTGGAAGTAGCTGGTCAGGGCCATCACCGTGTCGTACTCATTCGTCGTATCCGCGACGACCTGACGAGCCAGCGCCCGCGCCCGGGCCGAAAGCGCGCCGTTGTCCAGCTGCGCGCCGTTGGGGTCACGGAACACCGGCTCCCGCTCCGCCGCGCGAAGGCTCGAGGCGGAGAGGTCAGGGATATAGGAGACCACCGAATACGTCTGGCCGGCGGTCAACTGCTCGGGCGTGTGGAAGGTGCCGTAGTCGTCCTCGCGCAGCGCCGCCACCGGCGCGTAGAGGCTCTGGATCGGATAAGCGGCATGGATCACGCCCGGCATCGTCCGAAGGATTCGAAACGTCTGCACAAAAGTGCCGAGGTTGTGGTCTGGAGGAGGAGGCAAAAGCCGAGGCGGCACGAACGGCGGGGACTCGCGGTAGGAGTGGTCGGAGGCCGTCCAAACGCCATCGCGGTACGTGTCGAAAACGAGCCCGCGCCAGTAGGCCGGCGCGCCGGTGCGCACGTACATCACAGGCGCGTCACCAAGCCGGCCGCGGTAGTGAAGATCGACGCTGGTGCTCGCTCCGGCCGAATCACCCGCGACCTGAACCAGGGGCAGCGCCGGGCTCTCCATATCGCCCCTGAAGGCGGTGAAGTTCGGCAGCGATATCACCAGCGGTGCGATCGGAATCCCGGATGGCTGCGGGACGAGGACAAAGAGGGCCACCCCGGCCAGCACAGACGCCGCCAGCATGGTCGCGAGGGGTCGCACGGGCGCGTTCCAACGGGCCTCGATGCTCTTCAGGTGCGACGCCATCCAGAAGCCGGCCAGACACAGGAGCCACGCTGCGGCGAAAAGCACGAAGGCGTAGTCCCACGCGTAGACCGCCGCCAGGTAGAGGATCGCGAGGCCGATCCAGAAGCTCGAATAGCAGTTGCGCCGCGTCTTCAGGTCGAAGCTCGTGATGGCGACGAGGAGGATCGCGAAGTTCGCCTGGGGCAGAACGCCGCCGAACAGGGCCAGGGTCGAGTCGGCGACGACGTAGAAGAGCGCGCCGAAGATCAGCGCGGCCAGCAACACCTGGTTCCACAGCTGCCGGCGCTGGTTTCTCTGCCGGTAGCTCACGACGTGTCCGGCTACCGCGGCGGCGAGGCCGAGGACGGGGATGACGTAGTCCGAGCCGTAGACGACGATCGCCATGACGACGACGGCAAAGGCGCAGAGGACGCTGACGCGCGCCGCGACAGAGTTCTCGATCGGCGAGCGGCCCAGCCGCGGCAGTCGGATCACAGAGGCCACGTCAGGCCCACACGAGCGTGGTCGACGTCGGCGCCAACGGGCGCGTCGCCGACGAGCCAGTTGCGGGTCGCGGCGGGATCAAGGAGCCGCGGATCGGCCGAAACGACCACGGTGGCGGGCCGGATCCCAGCGTCTGCTGTTGCGGAGGTCGGATAGCGCGCGAGCGCCTCGAGAACGTCCCAGATGTCCCGCGACACCAGCTCCCCGAGCACAACCCGGCCACCCGCTCGGACGCAGTCCCATGCCTCCGACGCCGCGATTCGCGCGATCTGGTCGGCGGTTGCGTCGTTCGGCGGCTCCGGGTCGACAAGGATCGCCACGGTGCGCAGCCCAGGCGGCTCGTACTCGCGCACGACCAGCTCACCAAGTCGGGCGCTCGAGCGCCAGTGAATGCGCCGCAGCGAATCGCCGGGGCGGTATTCGCGGATGCCAAAGAGCTCGTGGCCGGCGCCGGCCCGCGGCGCCGCCGTCGCTGCTTCGAGCTCACGCGCCTCGGTGCGGTCGGCGAGCGACTTGAACCGAGGCAGCGCCAGCGCGACCGTGGCGTCGGCGACCGGCCTTACGTCGCGGAAGAAGCCGAGCGGGTCACTCGAATGGATCTTCCATCCGCGCGCGCCGAGGACACCCCGAGGCACGGCGGCCATGCGCCGCTCTTCGACCCATAGTCCGGAGGGGACGACAGCCGCACCGGCATTCGTCTCGGCGCCGCCAAGGGTTCCCGAAACCCAGGCCGGGCCCCGCGGTCCGCCCGCATTCAAGATTCCCACCTCTAGGGTGAAGCCGTCGCCCTCGAACAGCGGCGCCGTCGTCGGTGCGGCGCGCAGAACATGAGCGGGCAGCTCGTCGAGAGGCGAGTCAGCCGTGGGTGTCGCACCGGTCAGCCGCAGATGCAGCGAGAGGCCGCGGCGGTTCCACGCGGCGTAGACCACGCTCGCGACCACGAGCGCCGCGAGGAACCACGCCAGCAGAAAGAGCCACGGCACCTCCGAGGTCGCGCCGTACAAGAACAAGATCAGGGCAAGGGAGACGGCGCCGGCAGCGCGCCAGGTCGGCCTCATGATCGGCGCCGCTAGTGCTGGCGCAGCGGGGGGATGGGCACGGTCTTGACCACCTCGGCGAGCATCGCCGTCGCGTCAGCGCGCCCGCGCATCCCGAGGCGGTGCGCCAGCACCGGCGCCGCCAGCAGCTTGACGTCATCGGGCAGGACGAAATCGCGTCCTTCGAAGAGCGCCCACGCCTGCGCCGCGCGTTGCAGATAGACGCCGGCCCGCATGCTCGCGGCGAGCACAACGTCCGGCCGGGCGCGGACCGCTTCGAGCAACGCGACGATGTAGGTGCGAATCGCCGGCGCCGCCACCACGCGCAGGCAGGCTTCCTGCAGCTCGACCACTTCCGCAACGCCGATCACGGCCCCTAGCTCGGCGATCGGATCGCCGTGCTCGCGGCGCGCAAGGACTTCGAGAGCCTCGACCTCGGTGGGCGGCCCCATCTCGGCGGCGAGCACGAACCGATCGAGCTGGGATTCGGGCAGCGGATAGGTCCCGTGAAACTCCGCCGGATTCTGCGTCGCCACGACGAAGAACGGCTTCTCGAGCGTGCGGGTCGTCCCCTCGACTGTGACCTGCCCCTCGCCCATTGCCTCGAGCAGCGCGGACTGGGTGCGTGGCGTGGCGCGGTTGACCTCGTCGGCCAGCACGATGTTGGCGAACACCGGCCCGGGGACGAACTCGAAGGTGAGGTCCTTCTGGTTGAAGACGCTCGCGCCTGTGATGTCGGACGGAAGGAGGTCGGGTGTGCACTGGATGCGGCGAAACGTGCCGCCGACTGATGTCGCAAGAGCGCGCGCCAGCATCGTCTTGCCGGTGCCGGGCAGGTCCTGAAGGAGCACATGACCGCCGCTGACGAGGCCCGCCAGCGCGAGCCGCACTACCCGGTCCTTGCCGACGATCACGCGATGGACGTTCTTCTCGACGCTTTCGAGAAGCTGCCCCGCACGCCGGGGCTCGAGGGATGGTTCCTGCACCGTTGGCCCCAGTCTAGAGTCGGGAAAACGGTCTCAACCCCGGATAGTCCGGACTATCCGGGCTTTTGAGCGACGCTTAGGCCTGATAGGTCGGACAAACCGACGGCGCTTCGCCTATTGATTTCCGATCATCCGCGAGATCACCTCGCTGAGGTTCGGTCCACCCTTCCCAAAGGGCACCGAGTGCACGCGGTGCGAGAACACCATCTCCGCGACCTCGCCGACGTGGTCGACGCCCACCTCGTCCGTGCCGTCGTAGGCCGCCTTGGCCTGCGCCGCCCGCGCGCACACGAGGTCCGAGCGGTGACCGTCGACCTCGAGCGCGATCGAGATCTGTGCGATCAGCTTGAGGATGGTCCGGGGGAGCGTGACCTCGGGGAACGTGGCTATGGCTTCCGAGATCTGCGACTTCACCGCCTGCTCCGACTCGGCGTGCTGCTGGAAGAACTGGTTGGGGTCGTCCTCCCACAGCGCGCGCTTCTCGACGATCGCCACGCGCTGGTCGAGGTCGCGAATGCCCTCGACGTCGACGCACAGGCCAAAGCGATCGAGGAGCTGCGGCCTCAGCTCGCCCTCCTCGGGGTTCATCGTCCCGACAAGGATGAACCGCGACGGGTGCGAGAACGACACGCCCTCTCGCTCGACGGTGTTGATGCCCATCGCCGCCGAGTCCAGGAGCACGTCGACGATGTGGTCGTCGAGCAGGTTGACCTCGTCGACGTAGAGGATGTTGCGGTTCGCCTCCGCCAGGACACCGGGCTCGAACCTCCGCGAACCTTCCTTCAGCGCTGCCTCGAGGTCGATCGTGCCGACGACCCGATCCTCGGAAGCGTTGATCGGCAGCTCGACCACCCGCATGCGCCGCGTGGCGACGGGCAGCGCGCCGGCGGCCGCGCGTTCGCGGCAGTCGAGGCACCAGTCCTCCGGGTCGTCGGGATGGCAGCCGAAGTGGCATCCCTCGACCACCTTCTGGTCCGGCAGCAGGCGGGCGAGGGCGCGCACGGCCGTCGACTTCCCCGTCCCCTTCTCTCCGCGGATCAGGACCCCGCCGATGCTGGGATTGATCGCGTTCAGCACCAGGGCAAGCTTCATCTGGTCCTGGCCGACGATCGCGGTGAACGGGTAGGAGTAGCGCTCGATTGCCATGCCGGGGTAAATCTTACGGACGGCTCAGGAGCAGCTGACCTTGGACACGTCGATCGCAAACGACCACCCGTAATAGGTCGACGCGAGCTTATAGCCGCTCGCCTCTTCCGACCGCGTGGCCTTGTTGTGGTTGAGGTCATCGCAGATCGCCGATTCGACCTGGCCCTCGGTCGGATTGAGGCCGATGCCGAGCACGCTCGCGCTGACCGTCGCGTAGAACCTCCACGCCTGCACGTTCACCGCCCCGCTCTTGCATAGAAGGGGCGAGGCATTTCCGTCGGCCGTCGTGATGATCGATTTCGAACAGAGATCCGCCGCAGGCGGATCACTTGCCGGAGAAAGCACCTGTTTCGCGACCGGTGTCTCATCGCCGGCGGACGCGGATGGAGCCGGCGACGGCGTCGCGACGATGCTCGGCGAAGGTGTGCTCGAAGCGGTGTCCGAGCCTCCGCACGCGCAGGCCAGGAACAGCGCGAGGCTAGCGGCTCCGGCCCAGCTCCCTCTCCACCGCCGTCGCGATCTCGTCCCGGGACAGGTCATAGAGCCCGTAATAATGCGCCCCCATGCGGTCCGCGAGGTCCGCGCACGCGTTGATCGCGTAGGTCTGATACATCGGTGCAACTCGCGCGAGGTGCTGCACCGACGGCAGGTGGCTGTAGTCGCGCGCCGAGTCGATGACGAGCGCGTCGATGTTCTCGGCGTCGATCAGCGCGGCGACCTTCTGCGCTTCGACGAGCGGCTCTTCCTTGAACATCGAGATGTTGCCGCGACCGTCGCTGATCAAGACGAGCAGCGGCCGGATCGTGGGATCACGCAGCAGCTCGGTCTTGACGACCTTGTAGCCCGCCATCAACCCATGCGTGAGCGGGGTCGTGCCGCCGACCGAAAGTCGTTCCAGGCGGCGCCGCGCGAGCGAGATCGATGACGTCGGCCGCAGAACGACCTCGGCGGTGCGGTTCTTGAAGATCACGACCGCCACGCGGTCGCGTCGCACGTAGGCGTCCTGGAGCAGCGAGAGGATCGCGCCCTTGGTCGCGGCCATCCGCTGCTCGGCGTCCATCGACGCGGACGCGTCGACCACGAACACGATCAGGTTGCCGACCTTGCGCTCGCGGACCTTCTGCCTCAGGTCCTGGCGCTCGAGCATCAACCGCTCGCCGTGGCGGCGACCGCGCTCCCTCTGCAGAGGTGCGGCGGCGCGGACCGTGGCGTCGATCGCGAGGTCGCTCACCTTCTCCTTGGGCTCGGCGCGGACGTAGCGGCCGCGTCGGTCCGGCGTCTGGCTCGCGGCCCGCTTGCCGCCCTGCTTGCGCACACGCCTCTGCCTCGGCAGGTCGATGCGTCGCAAGTTGAACGTCTGCAGCGCCTCGGGCGCCGACTCGAGACCGCTGGCGCCGCCAGTTGTAACTCCGGTATCCGAGCCCGCGGATTGCTGACCGGTGTCCGACGCATTCGCGCTCTGTTCGGCGCTCGCGTCCGACGAAGCCTCGTTCTCGGACGGCTGCGGTTCGCCCGTCTCCGATTCCGACGGCTGCGAACCCTCCTGCTGCTCGCCGTGCTCGGGCGCGGTCGTGTCGTCGTCGTCACGGCGCACCGGCTGGCGCGCGCGATGCGCAAGAGCGAGCGTGGCCGCGTCGTAGATGTCTTCGCGGCTCGGCGACCCGTGCCGCCGATAGGCGGCAAGAGCCCGCGCGGCGTGATCGATGACCACGTCCGCGCGATGCCCGAGGACCTCGGCCTCGACGCAGATCGAGGAGATGAGGCGCGCGTGTCCCGCCGTAAGCCGCACGTCCTTGACGCGCGCGATCGCCTCCGCCAGGGCGCGGGCCAGGTTTGTGTCCGCCGCCGCGAACTCATTCGTGAACTCGTGATCGCCCCGTTTGAAGGCGGCGTCCCGCTCGGCGATCAGCACGCGCTCGTCAGGGTCGCGTATCCCCTCCACGTCGACGCACAACCCGAAGCGGTCGAGGAGCTGCGGCCGCAGCTCTCCCTCTTCGGGATTCATCGTGCCGACGAGGATGAACCGCGACGGATGCGTGTATGACACGCCCTCGCGCTCGATGACGTTGACGCCCATCGCCGCGGCGTCGAGGAGCACGTCAACGAGGTGGTCGTCGAGCAGGTTGACCTCGTCGACGTACAGGATGTTGCGGTTCGCTTCGGCCAGCACGCCCGGCTCGAACCGTTTCGTGCCGGTGCGCAGGGCAGCCTCGATGTCGATGGTGCCGACCACTCGGTCTTCCGACGCGTTGATCGGCAGCTCGACCACGCGCATGCGCCGCTTGTGGTGTGGCAGCTCGCCGCCGTGTCGCAGCCGCTCGCGGCAGTCGGCGCACATGGCCTCGAGGTCGTTCGGGTCACACCCGAAGTGGCAGGCTTCGACGACTTCGTGCTCGGGGAGCAGGCGCGCGAGCGCGCGCACCGCGGTCGACTTACCGGTCCCTTTCTCGCCTCGGATCAGGACCCCGCCGATGGTGGGCACGATCGCGTTCAGGATCAGGGCCAGCTTCATGGAGTCCTGGCCGACGATCGCCGTGAAGGGATAGGAGTGTCGGTCGACCGTCACGCTCATATACCTAAGAGAGGATAGGAGCGAGTTCCTCCCGTATTCGGTCGAGGTCCCTGTCCTTGCGTGCAAGTCCGGCGAGCTCCGGCTTCGCCTCGAAGCTCTGACGCAGGAGCGGCAGCGCTTCATCGGCCCTGCCGAGGCGGGCGTAGACGCACGCGAGGTTGTAGCGCGAATCCGCGAGCTTGTCCGGCGTGTCGAAGAAACGGCCCTCGATGTCGGCGGTCCACCTGGCCGCCGTCATCCCCCGCTCTTCGTCCCCTATGTCCAGGTACCACGACCACACGTGAGTGCCCGCGTGGCCGACCGCGCTCGGGACGCTCTCCCACAGCTGAAACTCCGGGAAGCGCGGATGCGGCCTGGCGAGGTCTTCCTCACTTGATGCCTCGACCGCGGCTCGCAGCGCCAACCACGATTGCTCGGCTTCGACCCTCACGTCCGCGGCGCCACGATCCTTGATCTCGGCGTAGATGACGGCGTTGTTGACCGCATCGTCGTCGTCCAGGACCGGGGGCATTTCCGAACCCGTGCGCATCGCGTTCAGCGTGTCCGCGCTGCGCCGTCGCCACCAGGAGACGTGCGCCAGGTGGTCCTTGGCGGTCCAGCTCCCGTCCGGGTTGGCAGGCGAGTCGATCACGAGCGCGGCGAGCTCGGACTCGATGTGGCGGCCGTCAT
>DATEHC010000116.1:0-7361 GCA_035279785.1 Candidatus Dormiibacterota bacterium | reverse complement strand
TACGAGGAGATCGAGGAGTACCTCGAGGACGAGGAGGACTACCTGCCGACCGTGTCGGAGGAGGAGTTCATCGGCCGGACCGGCGACGACGAGGAGTCGCGGTAGTGGCGGTGGGAATGGACCTGGTCCGGAAGCTGCGCGAGCTGTCGGGCGCGGGAATGATGGACTGCAAGAACGCGCTCGAGGAAGCCGGCGGCGACGTCGACAAGGCGTACACGATCCTGCGCGAAAAGGGAATCGCGAAGGCCGCCAAGCGCGCAGACCGCGCGACCGGGCAGGGCATCGTGGAGGCTTACCTGCACGCCACGTCGCCCGACTACCCGCCGCAGCTCGGCGTGCTCATCGAGGTCAACTGCGAGACGGACTTCGTCGCCAAGGGCCAGGACTTCCGCAAGCTCGCGAAGGAGCTCGCGCTCCAGGTGGCCGGCTTTGGCGCGCGATGGGTTTCGCGCGAGGAGGTGCCCGACGACGTGCTCGTGACCGAGCGTGAGGTCTACGAGGCGAAGGCGCGCCAGGACGGAAAGCCGGAGCAGGTGATTCCGCGCATCGTCGAGGGACAGGTCGAGGATTTCCTGAAGCACAGCTGCCTGCTCGAGCAGGAGTACTTCCGAGAGCCAGGCCGCACGGTGCAGCAGCTCATCGCGGAGAACATCTCCAAGCTCCAGGAGAACATCACGGTCCGCCGCTTCAGCCGCTTTAACATCAGAGAGAACTGAGCCAACGCCGGGCGCGCGCAGGGCGCGCAAAATGAAAGACGGAGCTCCGAAGTACAACCGCGTCTTGCTCAAGCTGAGCGGCGAGGCGCTTGGCGGTACCCGTGACTACGGCCTCGACCTGCACACGGTGGAGACGATCGCGGCGCAGGTGAAGCGCGTGCACCAGATGGGCGTGCAGATCGCGGTCGTGGTCGGCGGGGGCAACATCTTTCGCGGTCTCGCCGCCACCGAGCTCGGCTTCGACCGAGCCACGGGCGACTACATGGGGATGCTGGCGACCGTGATCAACGCGCTCGCCCTGCAGGACGCCCTCGAGCGCACGGGCATCCCCGCACGCACCATGACCGCGATCCAGATGCCGCAGGTCGCCGAGCCATACATTCGCCGGCGCGCGGTGCGCCACCTGGAGAAAGGACGTGTCGTCATCCTGGCCGCGGGAACGGGCAATCCGTACTTCACGACCGACACCACCGCCGCGCTTCGCGCGGTGGAGATTGAGGCCGACGTCATCCTCAAAGCAACGAAGGTGGACGGCGTCTACACCGCCGACCCCAAGCGCGACCCGACCGCGACGAAGTTCGAGCGCCTCGGCTACCTCGAGGTGCTGAATCGCGGCATCGAGGTCATGGACAACACCGCGCTGACGCTGTGCATGGACAACGATGTCCCGATCGTCGTGTTCAACCTGCTCACGGCCGGCAACATCGAGCGCGTCGTGCTCGGTGAGGAGATCGGCACGCTCGTGGGAGCGGCGTCATGATCGACCCGATCCTCAAAGAGGCCGAAACGAAGATGTCTAAATCGGTCGAGCACTTCGCCACCGAGCTCGCGACCATTCGCACCGGCCGCGCGAACCCCGCGCTCATCGACAAGGTCATGGTCCCGTACTACGGGACCCCGACGCCGCTCAATCAGCTCGCGCAGATCAGCGCGCCCGAGCCGCGGCTGCTGGTGGTGCAGGTCTACGACAAGAGCCAGATCGCTGTCGTGGAGAAGGCGTTGCGCTCAGGCGAGCAGGGCCTGAACCCGGCCAACGACGGCACCGTGATCCGCGTGCCCATCCCGCCACTTACCGAGGAGCGCCGTCGCGAGTACGTCCGGCTCGTGAAGCAGAAGGCCGAGGATGCGCGGGTTGCGATCCGGAACGTGCGCCGCGACGAGGTGCATCGGATCGAGCACATGCAGAAGGAAGGCGACATCGCCGAGGACGACTCCAAGCGAGCGACGGCCCGGCTACAGAAGATCACCGAGGCGCAGATCGAGCGTGTGGACGGGCTGGCCAACCGCAAAGAGCGTGAGGTGATGGAGGTTTAAGAGCGCGGGGGGATCAGGATCCCCCCGCGAGCCCCCCTTCCACGCACAGAGTCTGGCGGCGTCTGGAGGGCGCGTTGGGGACGGCCGGAATGAATCCGGCCTGCAGCTCCACCGGATGCTCTGTCCAAGACGGTATGGAGGCCGCCCGGTACCCTTTCACTCACCCGTGGACTCACAGGTCCCCCGCCACATCGGGATCATCATGGACGGCAACGGCCGCTGGGCCCGCCGTCAGGGCCGTCCGGCCAGCTTCGGCCACCGCGCCGGCGTCCGAGCCATCAAGCGAGTGCTCCAGGCGTGCGAGGACTTCGGCGTCCCCGACCTGTCGATCTACGCATTCTCGACCGAGAACTGGGCCCGCCCGCGCGCCGAGGTGCGCGCGCTGATGCGCCTCTTCCACGAGAGCATGCTGCGCGAGATCGACGAGATGGACCGTCGTGGCGTCCGCATCCTTTTCAGCGGGCGTCGCGACGATCTTTCGCCGATCATGAATCGCCGCATCGACGAGGCGATGGATCGGACGCGACACAACGCCAAGGGCATCCTCAACGTCTGCCTCAACTACGGTGGGCGCGCGGAGATCGTGGACGCGGTGAAAAGGCTCGTCGACGACGGCGCCGCCATTGACGAGGCTGCCATCTCGGCTCGCATGTACCAGCCCGACCTGCCAGACCCGGACCTCATCATTCGCACCGCGGGCGAGCACCGAGTCAGTAACTTCCTCACCTGGCAAGGTGCGTACGCGGAGCTCTACGTGACCGACACGCTCTGGCCCGACTTCGACGCGGACGACCTGAAGCTCGCGCTCGACGACTACGCCAACCGCGTGCGCCGATTCGGCGCGCGACCGGCCAATGAGGTGGTGAATGGTTGACCACTCGTAACGCCTCCCTCATGGGCGACTGGAAGCCGAGCCCCCTGATGGTGCGGATCCTCAGCGCGTTCGTGATGCTCGCCATCGTCATCGGGCTCGTGTTCGCGGGGCTTTACGGCGTCTACGCCCTCGTCCTGATCCTGGGCGGCCTCGCCCTGTGGGAGTTCAACGGCCTGTCCGACCGCATGGGCTCGCGCGCACCGGTGTGGCTCTTGTTCCCGCTCGGCCTTTTCTTCGCCTTCAGCGGGACGCTGCTCAAGGGCATCGACGTCACCCTCGTCCTGGCGCTGGCGCTGGTCGGCGGCCTGGCCGCTTTCCTCTTCGTCCCCGGACGAAGGCAGGGCCTGAGCCGCTGGGCCATGGGACTGGCCGGTGCGCTCTACATCGGCATGCCCTTCAACTTCTATCTGCTCCTGTACACGTCGAAGCCGTTCGGTCTGCAGTGGACGCTGTTCACGATCTTCGCCGTGATCGTCAGCGATGCGGCCGCGCTCCTGGTCGGCAGCCGCATCGGCCGCCATCCGTTCTTCACCGCGATCAGCCCGAAGAAGTCGGTCGAGGGGGCGATCGCGGGCGTCGTGGGGGCGGTCATCGTGATGCTCCTCGGCGTGTCCGCAGTCATCGGCCTGTCACCCGTGCACGCCATCGTGCTCGGCCTGCTCGTCGGGATCAGCGCGGAGGTCGGCGACCTGGTCGAGTCGCAGATGAAGCGTCTCGCGGACCTCAAGGACTCGTCACATCTCATCCCGGGGCATGGGGGCGTCCTCGACCGCATCGACTCGATCCTGTTCCCGCCGATCCTCGTCTATTTCTATGTGACGGTCTTCCACCTGCTGCACTGATGCGCCCACTGAACATCGCGCTGCTCGGCGCGACCGGGTCGATCGGGCAGCAGACCCTGGACGTCATCGACCGCTACCCCGAGCGGTTCCGACTGTTCGGCCTGACCGAAGGGCAGCGCTCCACGAGCCGCCAGGCCGAGCACCTGATCCGGGGACAGTCGGGCGACGCCGACTTCGACTCGAGGGTCGAGGAGATGGTCACCGATCCGCGCTGCGATCTCGTGGTCGTCGCCATTCCTGGCGCGCGCGCCCTGCAGCCCACGCTCGTGGCACTCAAGGCCGGCAAGGACGTCGCACTCGCCACCAAGGAGGTGCTGGTGATGGCGGGCTCGCTTGTGATGAAGGCCGCCGGTGAAAAAGGAATCAGACCCATCGACTCAGAGCACAGCGCGATCTGGCAATGCCTGTGGGGCGAGGAGCGCAAGAACGTCCGCCGGCTGATCATCACCTCGAGCGGCGGCCCGTTCTGGGGCAGGCCCGAGCTGGACCTCGACCAGGTGACGGTCGAGGAGGCGCTGAACCATCCGCGGTGGTCGATGGGTCCGAAAGTCACGATCGACTCCGCAACCTTGATGAACAAGGGCCTCGAGATCATCGAGGCGCATCACCTCTTCGGAATACCCCTCGAGGCCATCTCCGTGACCATCCACCCGCAGAGCGCCGTCCACTCGCTCGTGGAGTTCGTCGACGGCTCGCTCAAGGCCCAGCTGGGCCGTCCGGACATGCGGCTGCCGATAGCGGTCGCCCTCGCCTACCCCGACCGGCTGCCCGAGGCCGTGCCGCCCACGCCGGTGGAGGAGCTGAGCGGCCTGACGTTCTTCCCGGCCGACGAAGGACGCTTTCGGAGCGTACGCCTGGCGCGCGCTGCGGCTCTCGAGGGCGGAGGCCATCCGGCGGTCCTCAACGCCGCCAACGAGGTGGCCGTGAACGCCTTCCTCGCCCACGAGATCCCGTTCAGCGGCATCGTCCAGGCCGTCGAGCGGGCGCTCGGCGCCTTCGCCGGCTGCGGGGAGACGCTCGACGAGATCCTCGAGGCGGACCGCTGGGCGCGTGCCTATGTGAGGGAGACGAACGGGATCCGTCCCGTAGGCTAGTCGACACTGATGGGCGCCCTTCTCGCGGTCCTCGGCATAGCGGGCATGTTCCTGCTGCTGATCGCGCCGCACGAAGCCGGGCACTTCGCGTTCGCCAAGCTCTTCAAGGTCCGCGTCATCGAGTTCTCGATCGGCGCCGGCGCCAAGCTCTGGTCGATGACCCGCGATGGCACTGTCTACGCGGTTCGCGCCTTCCCGATCCTCGGCTACGTGCGGATGGGCGGGATGGAAGCAGGCGAGTTCGACGACCCCAGCGGCTTCCATCGCAAGCCCGCCTGGCAGCGCATCGTGATCCTGATCGCCGGCCCGGCCGCCAACTTCCTCGTCGCGATGATCATCGTGACCGTCCTCGAGATGACCCAGCTCAACGGCGACCCGGGCAAGATCTTCACTGTGCTGCCCAACACGCCCGCAGCCGCGGCCGGGCTGAAGGTGGGGGACAGCGTCCGCTTCGTCAACGAACAGCCGGTTACACGAATCGGCCAGGTCAGGGACGCGGAAGCCGCCGCCCCAGGCCAACCGTTGAGCCTGGGGGTGGTCCGCGCGAACGGCACTCGGTTCGCGGTCACCGTCACGCCCGTCTGCACCACCCCGACGAACTGCGCGATAGGCATCGGGATGCCACGACGCCTGATCTACTGGTACACGGCGGTCGGCGACGGCGTGACGTTTCCCTTCGTCGCGGTCGGCGGCATCGTGGGCGGTCTCGCGCAGCTCGTCACCGGCCAGGTGCCGGGCGGCCTGCTCGGCCCCAACGGCGTGACCGGACCGATCGGCATAGGCGAGGTGGCGCAGCAGGCGGTCGGCCTTGGGCTCGACACCTATCTCGGGTTCGTCGCGTTGCTATCTGTGGCTCTTGGCTTCACGAACCTCCTTCCCCTGCTCGCCCTCGACGGTGGCCGCGTGGTGGTCGTGCTGATCGAGGTCGTCCGCCGCCGTCCGTTCAACCGCACGGTGGAGTTGAACGTCCAGCGCTTCGGCCTCGTGGCCCTTCTGGCGATCGCCGTCTACATCAGCGCGCTCGACATCATCCGCATCGCGAGCGGCCAGTTCCCGGTGCTCCAGAGATGACCGCCCTGGTCACACGGCGCAAGTCGATCCCCGTCCGCGTCGGCAACGTCGTTGTCGGTGGCGCCGCGCCCATCGCGGTGCAGACGATGACCAAGACCGATACGCGCGACGTCAAGGCGACTGTGCGCCAGATCCAGGAGCTCAAGGAGGCGGGCTGCGAGATCGTCCGGCCGGCGGTGCCTGACAAGGAAGCCGCCGAAGCGCTGAAGGAGATCGTCAAGCAGTCACCCCTTCCGGTCATCGCGGACATCCATTACGACCACACCCTCGCGCTGATGGCGATAGAGGCCGGCGTGCACTGCCTGCGCCTGAACCCCGGCAACATCCCCGACCGCGACAAGGTCGTGAAGGTCGTGACGGCGGCGAAGGAGAGGCAGATCCCGTTTCGCATCGGCGTCAACGCGGGGTCCCTGCCCGAAGAGGTGCACAAGTCGCTGCGCGAGCAGCACCACATCGATCGCGACGACCGCGAGCGCACCGCCGACCGCATGGTCGAGGTGGCGCTCGGCCACTGCAAGATCCTCGAGGACCTCGACTACGGCCCGGGCTTCATCAAGGTTTCGCTGAAGGCGACCGACGTCTGGACGAACATCCTGGCCAACCGCAAGTTCGCCGCGGCCCGCGCGTACCCCATCCACCTCGGTGTGACCGAGTCCGGGCCGGTGGAGGCGGGCAGCATCCGCAGCGCGGTCGGGATGGGCGTCCTGCTGAGCGAAGGCATCGGCGACACGATCCGCGTCTCGCTGGCGACGTCCGACCCTCGCGAAGAGGTGCGGGTCGCGCACGAGATTCTCAAGACCCTTGCGTTTCGCCGCGAATCGCCAACGCTGGTCGCGTGCCCGACCTGCGGCCGGCTCGAGTACGACATGGTGCCGATGGTCAAGGCGGTCGAGGCTTACATCGCCAAGCTGAAGGTGCCGATCACCGTCGCCGTGATGGGCTGCGTCGTCAACGGCCCGGCCGAGGCGCGACACGCCGACATCGGCGTCACCGGTGGCAGGGGCAAGGGAGTGATCTTCAAAAAAGGTACCCTCTACAAAACCGTGCCCCAGGAAGAGCTTCTGCCCGTGCTGCTGGCTGAGATCGACGCGATCGCGGCCGAGCACGCCCCGCTCCCGGCCTAGCCCGGACCTTTCCGTCCGGGCGTGCGCGACTCGACGCCAAATCATTGATGCTTGGGAGCTAGAGGCATGAAACAGGAAGTGGAAGAGCAGCAGGACTTCGTGAAAGAAGTCACCAAGATGTCCGACGACTTCGACCGCTGGTACACGGAGGTCATCCGCAAGGCCGAGCTTGCAGATTGGTCTGGCGTGCGGGGAATGATGGTGGTTCGTCCCTATGGCTGGGCGATGTGGGAGGCGATCACGCGCGCCTTCGACGACATGATCAAAGAGAGCGGCCACGAAAACTGGGCGTTTCCTCTGCTCATCCCCCGCGAGTTCCTCATGAA
>DATEHC010000115.1:0-6282 GCA_035279785.1 Candidatus Dormiibacterota bacterium | reverse complement strand
GCCGGAAATCGGAATGCTCGTCCACGCCCGCCGCGACCTTCGGGTGCGCGAGCTGCATCAGCAGCGCGCGTCCGCCGCCCAGCAGCAGCACGTTTTCGCGATTGACGCGCCGGATGATCGAGTCGTCGGCGAAAAGACCTGGACGCACGCGACTCATTTAATCTCAGCGGGACGGTGGGGCAGCAGCTGGTCATATTCGGCGCCGCGTTTTTCGGCTCGGCCGTCGAAGCCACCGAGGCGCTGACGATCGTCCTGGCGGTCGGCCTGACCCGTGGCTGGCGGGCGCCGCTGCTCGGCACCGTCTCGGCGATCGTGCTGCTCGGCGCGCTCGTGATCCTCTTCGGCCAGCTGATCGTCACGCGTGTCCCGGACACCGCGCTGAAGCTCCTCGTCGGCACGCTCCTGCTGCTGTTCGGCCTGAACTGGCTGCACAAGGCCGTGCTGCGGTCCGCAGGCGTCGTGGCGATGCGCGACGAGGCTCGCGCCTATCAGCAGACGGTCAGCCAGCTCCAGGAGACAGCGGCGGGGACCGACTGGGTCGGCTTCGTGCTCGCGCTCAAGGGCGTGTTCCTCGAAGGCCTGGAGGTTGTGTTCATCGTCATCGGGGTCGGTGGCACGGGCCACGGACTGCCGGCCGCGGTCGCCGGCGGGCTCATCGCCGCCGCCGTCGTGGCCGCGGTCGGCGTGGTCGTGCGCAGGCCTCTGGCCCGAGTGCCAGAGAACACTTTGAAGTACGGCGTTGGCATCCTGCTCACGAGCCTGGGCACGTTCTGGGCGGCTGAGGGAATGGGCGCAACCTGGCCCGGCGACTTCCTCAGCATCGCCGTGCTCGTCGCCGTGTACCTCGGCGCGTCCAGGCTCGCCATCGTCCTCATCCGCCGGCCGGCGCTGGCATGAGCTTCCTCCGCGCCGCCGTACGCCAGGTCGTTGGCCTGTTCGTCTCGGACTGGGTCCAGGTCGCCGTCGTCCTGATCATCATCGGCGCGGGCTGGTTCGCGGTCTCGAGGCTGGGGACATCGGCGGTCGTGGTGTTCGTGCTTCTCATCGCAGCCCAGCTCGTCTGGTTTGCGCGAGCGGACGGTCTCAGGAGGTCGCGGCGGCAATCTCCGAGTTGAAGCGCTCGATCATCGGCCGGTAGAACGCGTCGATGTCGCTGCCGATCTTGTCCACGTTGTAGGTGCCGAGCTTGTTGCGGTCGCTGTCGAGGTTGGACTGAAGCTGTGCGACCGCCGTATCGTCGCCGGCGATCTGGGCGTCGAGCTGCTTTCCAAAATCCGCCGCGAAGGTCTGCAGGTCGACCATGAGCGCGTGCAGGTCCGCCGGCAGCCCCGGAGCCGTCGATTCCTGCACGGCGGTCGCGACGTCGGCCTGCATCTTCGTCAGCGTCGCTTTCGCGGATGTCAGGTCGCCGGAGCCGGACTGGTTGTTGAGCGTGTCCAGCTCACCCAGCGACGTGTACAGCGAATGCCAGAACTGCCCGTCGACGACCTGGTCGGCGGCGATGAGACGTGCCGCGGCGAGCGCGCTCCGGGCGTGCGCGACGCGGGCGGTTTCGCGGTCGACGGTGCTGCGACCGAGCACCGTGAGCCACCGGCTCGACACGAGCTGGCCCTGGACTGACGCAAGCGAGGAGTCATCCTGGTCGATGGTCTGCGTGGCGACCTGGGAGTTGGCCACCGACTTGTCCGCCAGCGTCACGGCTTGCTTCGGATCGAATGTCCCGCTGCCGCCCAGCGCTGTCACCTCCTTGTCGATGGCGTTGAAGGAGGTGTTCAGCGAGTTTTGATGTGATACGACCGTGTTCAGCGTGTGCTCCGCGCTGGACGTGAGGACGCCCGCGTAAACGATGCCCCCACCCGCGTAGAGGATGATCCCTATGATCGAAAGGCCGAGCACTGCGATCTCGATCTGTTTGCGACCCACAGAACTAATCTAGATGGCGATCCTGGTCTTACCGCACACGCTCGAAGCGCCGGTCGAGAAGCTTCCGGACATTGGCGCCGTGAATGCGAAGCGATTGGCCAAGCTGGGCATCGAGACGATTCGCGATCTTCTCCTCACCCTCCCGTTCGGCTGGGAGGCGTACGGCGGACCGACCGATATCGCTTCGGTGCCCGCCAACACGCAAGCGACCATCGTCGGCACCATCCACGCGGTCGGAATCAAGACGACGAAGTACAAGAAGGTCCGCCTGACCGAAGCCACCGTCCACGACGACAGCGGCAACGCCTTGCGTATCGCGTGGTTCAACAACCCGTACGTGATCCGCAATCTGCATCGGGGCGATCGCGCCGCGTTCGCCGGCGCGGTCAAGCGCGGATGGGGCGGGGTGCCGGAGATGCAGAACCCGCATTACGAAAAGCTGGGCGAGGACGAGGACGCGCAGCCGACGCGCGTAGGGGGCCTGATGCCGAAGTACCACCTCGTCGACGGCCTGAAGTCGACGAAGTACGCGCGGTGGGTCGCGTCGGCCCTGCCCCTGGCCGACCAGCTCGAGGACGTGATCCCGCCGGACGTGCGCGAGCGCCACGAGCTCGTGGGCGTGGCGGATGCGGTGCGCATGGGCCATAAGCCCGAAGAACAGAACGATTACTGGCGCGCCCGCCGCCGCATGACGTTCGCCGAGCTGTTCGAGCTACAGACCGCGTTCGCGCTGATGCGCGCACGCATCGCCGCCGAGCCGGCCACGCCGATTCCCTACCGGCAGGAAGTGATCGACACATTCAAGACCGGGCTCGGTTTCGAGCTGACGCGCGCGCAGCGCAAGGCGACGTGGGAAGCGTTCAAGGACATGGAGCTCGACGTTCCTATGAACCGGCTGCTCAACGGCGATGTCGGCTCGGGCAAGACCGCGGTCGCGGCCGCATGCGTGGCGATGGCCCACGCAGCGGGCATGCAGTCGGTGGTGATGGCGCCGACGGAGATACTCGCGCGCCAGCACCTGCGGAAGTTCCGCGCGTACCTGGAGGACAGCTTCCCGGACCTCAAGGTCGAGCTGCTCATCAGCGCGCAGACGGCCGCCGAACGTCGGCGCGTCCGCACCGCGGCCGCGTCCGGCCATTGCGCTCTCGTGGTCGGCACGCACGCGCTGATCGAGGACGACGTCCAGTTCTCCAACCTTGGCCTCGCGATAGTCGACGAGCAGCACCGTTTTGGTACCAGGCAACGCGAGCAACTGCGCGCGAAAGGAGTCGGCCGGCCGCATTTCCTCGCCATGACGGCGACGCCGATACCGCGCTCGCTCGCGCTGGCGGTCTACGGAGAGATGAGCCTCTCGGTCATCGACGAGATGCCGCCCGGGCGGACGCCGGTGGAGACGCGGGTCGTCGCTCCCGAAGGCCGCCGCGACGCGTACGACCTCGTCCGCGCCGAGGTCGCCGCGGGCCGGCAGGCCTTCATCATCTGTCCGCTGATCGAGGAGTCGGAGACACTGCAGGTCCGCTCGGCCACAGCGGAGTTCGAGCGCCTGCAGAAGGACGTGTTTCCCGACCTGCGCCTGGGCCTCATCCACGGCCGGCTCAGGGACAAGGACGAGGCCATGCAGCGTTTCGTCTCTGGCGAAACCCAGGTGCTTGTGGCCACTGCGGTGGTGGAGGTCGGGGTCGACATCCCGAACGCGAGCGTGATGATGATCGAAGGCGCCGAGCGATTCGGGCTGGCGCAGCTGCACCAGTTTCGCGGCCGCGTGGGGCGCGGAGCGGCGCGCAGCTACTGCCTCCTGCTGACCGATGAGGATTCGGAATCGATCAACTCGCGGCTCACGCTGGTGGCTTCGATCCACGACGGCTTCCGGCTCGCCGAGGAGGACATGAACATCCGCGGCATGGGCGAGCTGCTCGGGGCCCGCCAGCACGGGATGACCGACGCCGCGATGGACTCCCTCCGTCAGCCGGAGCTGTTGAGCGAGGTGCGCCAGGAGGCGGAGCAGATCCTCGCGTCAGACCCCGCGCTGGATGGTCACCCGGTGCTCAAGGCCGCGGCCGCCCGCCGCCTGGAGCTCACGTCGATCAGCTAATTCCCCGGATAGTCCGGACTATCCGGGGTTCTGAGGCGCACAAACGCCTGATACGCCGGACTATGCGGGGACATACGCCGCCGTCAGCATCCCGAAGTAGGTCGGCGCTTCGTAGGAGATCAGCTCCCCGCGCCATCCCCGCGTCGCGCCGTGCAGCATCAGCAGCTGCCACCAGCTGTCGGCCTTGGCGCGCTCCACGAACTCGCGCTCGACGTCCGCGAGCTCATCGAGCCGATTCCCCCGCACCAGCTCCGCGATCAGCGCGTCGTACTTCGCCGCGTCGGGGTGAAAGCCATATGGTCCGTCGGATCGGTGCGCGTGCCCGTGGTCGGCGCTCGCGATGAACGCAACCCGAAGGTCTGACGCGGCCGCCGCGGACGCGATGGCCGCCCCCGCCGTGATGTGGTCCGATGCCGACAGCTCGCGTGCCGGCGTGACGATCACTGCGGGCACTGGCGGTTTGCGCCGGCCGCCCATGAACCACAGCGGTATGAGGACGCCCCAGTCCATCGGCGCGACCGCGGTCGGCGGGTCGTTCGCGCCGAAGCTCACCGCGGCTGCGGGCACGCCGGCGTTGGAGATGGCGTCGAGCAGGGTCCATGCCATATCGACGTCCGACGCGAGGTCGAGCTCGATCGGCGGGACTACTCCGTTGAGTCGCCCCTTTGACCTGCCTGCGACCACCACGCCGAGCGCGTTGGCGATGTGCACGTTGTGCGGCGTGGCCACGATCGCGACGTCCGGCAAGGCGGCGTCGAAGCGGCGGCCGAGCTCCTCCATCCCGGCCCGCGTCTTCAAAGCCAAATCGCGCTCGTCGTGCGAGCATGCCTCGGCGATGGCGATGCCGCCGTGGGGCGCGATCGCGGCGAACACGAGCGGCACGCGTCGATACTAGTTGCCTCATGTCGGAGGTTTCGCCGCTGCGGTTGACGGAGTACAGCCACGGGGCCGGTTGAGCCTGCAAGCTAAGCCCGGTGGAGCTAGGGCAGGTTCTCGGGGCACTGCCCCCGATCGTCGATCCCAACGTGCTGACTCACTCCGCCGCCCGCGACGACGCGGCGGTGTATCGCATCACGCCCACGCGCGCGCTCGTCGCCACGGTGGATTTCTTCACCCCGATCGTCGACGACCCCTATGCCTATGGAGCGATCGCCGCGGCCAACGCGCTTAGCGACGTCTACGCTGTTGGCGGCAAGCCCCTGTTCGCGCTCGGCATCACCGCTTTTCCGCGCAAGAGCCTCGGCACGGGGATGCTGGAGAAGATCGTCGCCGGCGGCGCCGCCAAGATGGGCGAGGCGGGCGTGGCGGTGATCGGCGGCCATTCGGTCGATGATGCCGAGCCGAAGTTCGGCTACACGGTCATCGGCGAGGTGAACCCGAAGAAGGCGATAGGCCACGAAGGCGCGTCCGGCGGCGACATCCTGTTTCTCACCAAGCCCCTGGGCTCGGGCCTCGTCGCGACCGCCATCAAGCGCGGCCTGTGCCCGCCCGCGCTCGAAGCCGAGGCGATCGACGTCATGACCTTGCTCAACAAGGACGCGTCCGAGCGGATGCTCAAGGCCGGCGCCACCGCTGCCACCGACGTCACGGGTTACGGCCTCATCGGCCACCTGGCCAACCTCCGCGGAGGGGCGGACATCGACTTCGGCTCAGTGCCTTTCATGAAGGGCGTCGGCCAGCTCGCCGCCCGCGACCTGTTTCCCGACGGCACGAGGCGCAATCACGCCGCGTTCAAGGACCGCGTGAAGTGGGGTGGCCTCGGCGAGACCGAACAGCTGATGCTCTGCGACGCGCAGACGAGCGGCGGCCTGCTCGTCGCGATCCCGGCGAGCAAGGCAAGCCGCTTCAAAGCCGGCGACCGAGTCGGCGTGATGCGCGACGACGGGCTCATCCGGATTCGGGTATGAGCCGGCTGCGCGTGAGCGGCGGCGAGGCGCGGGGCCGCCACCTCAAAGCGCCCAAGAACATCCGGCCGACGCAGGGCATCGTCAAGCAGGCGCTGTTCAACATGGTCGGCCCCGACATCGACGGCTCGGTCGTGGTCGACCTGTTCGCGGGTTCGGGCGCGATCGGCATCGAGGCGCTCTCGCGCGGGGCCGCCACGGTCTGGTTCGTGGACCAGCAGTCGCGCGGTCTTGCTATCCTGCGCCAGAACTTGGATGCCCTCGGCTTCAAGGAAAGGGCGCACGTGGTACGCGGCGACGTGGTGCGCTGGCTCGAAGCTTCGCCCAACGCGATCCACTCCGCCGATTTCGTCTTTCTCGACC
>DATEHC010000114.1:0-2487 GCA_035279785.1 Candidatus Dormiibacterota bacterium | reverse complement strand
ATGTGGCATGTCGGCAACGAGTTCGGCTGCCACGTCGCGGCGTGCTACTGCGACGTCTCGGCCGAGGCTTTTCGGCAGTGGCTGCGGCAGCGCTACGAGACGCTGCAGGAGCTGAACCGAGCGTGGGGCACAGACTTCTGGTCGCAGCGGTACTCGAGCTGGGAGGAGATCATCCCGCCGCGACGCACGCCGACCTGGCCGAACCCGACGCAACAGCTCGATTTCATGCGGTTCTCATCGGACGCGCTCCTCGAGTGCTACGACGTCGAGCACGAGGTCCTGACCAGGCTCTCGCCCGACGTGCCGGTCACGACCAACTTCATGAGCTTCTTCAAACCGCTCGACTACTGGAAATGGGCGGAGCGCGAAGACGTGGTGAGCAACGATTCGTATCCCGACCCGTCGGATCCCGCGTCGCCGATGAAGGCCGCCATGGCCGGCGACCTCATGCGCTCGGTTGGTCGCGGCCGTCCGTGGATCCTGATGGAGCAGACGCCCAACCGCGTCAACTGGCGGGAGATCAACGTCGCCAAGCCGCCCGGGGTGATGCGGCTGTGGAGCTACCAGGCGGTGGCCCGGGGAGCCGACGGGATCATGTTCTTTCAGTGGCGCCAGTCACGCGCGGGCGCAGAGAAGTTTCACAGCGCGATGGTGCCGCACGGACCCCTGGACAAGTCGAGGGCGTGGCACGAGGTAAAGACCCTGGGAACCGAGCTCGCACGCCTCGATGCAGTCGGCAACACGCGCACGTTGGCCGGGGTGGCGATCCTGTTCGATTGGGAATCGTGGTGGGCGCTCGAGCTTCCCTCCAAGCCCTCCACCGCCGTGCGCCAGATCGAACAGGTCGAGGCGATCTATCGCCCGCTGTACGAAGCCAACGTCGGAGTCGACTTCGCGAGGCCGCAGGACGATCTCTCCCCTTACAGCGTCGTCATTGCGCCAAGCCTTTACCTGATCACCGATGAAGCCGCGGCCCACATCGAGCGCTTCGTCGAGGGCGGAGGCACGCTGGTGATGACCTTCTTCTCCGGGATCGTCGACGAATTCGAGCACATCCACCTCGGCGGTTACCCGAAACCGTTCCGCCGGCTCCTCGGGCTCAACGTCAACGACTTCCTACCCCTGCCGGCCGGTGGCGAGATCGCGCTCCGCTTCGCCGACGGCACAGCGGGCCAGGGATCGCTCTGGAGCGAGGAGATCGAGCTCTCTGGAGCCGAAGCGATCGCAACGTTCGAGGAGGGCGAGGTCCGCGGCCGGCCGGCAATCGCCACCCATCGGTTCGGCGCAGGCACCGCGATCTACATCGGCACGCGGCCCGACCACGTGGCTTTGTCGCGGCTGCTCAAGTCGGTTTGCGACACCGCGGGCGTGGGATCGGGTACCACCGTGCCTGGAGGCGTCGAAGTCGTTCGTCGGGCCGGCAAGGGGAGATCGATCGTCTTCATGCTCAATCACCGTGACGTGGCCGTGGACGTGCCAATCCAGGAGCCGGGTCGGAACCTTGTCGACGGGGCCGAGGTGCATCGCGGACTGATGCGCCTCGAGCCGCGCGGCGTGGCGGTCATCGAGGAAGGCTGGTAGTCGAAAGAGCTGGATCGTGCTCCTCCCCACGCAGTGGGAAGGTGTCCCCGAAGGCGACGGAGGGGCGCCGAAGATCTATCGTCATGATGTGACCATCCGATGGCGCCACGCGCCCATCGTCTTGCTCGGACTGGAGTCCCTGGCCTGGTTCGTCGGCGCCTTCATCGAGTCAGGTGATCGCCAGGCAATGATCGGAGTCGATCCTGCCGAAGCGTCGCAGCAAGCACGAATCGTGGCCGAGCTTTCGATCGTCGGAGCGCTGAACGTTCTGGTCACGATTCTGTTTGTTTTCCGCCGTTCCGCGGTCGGCTGGTGGGTCGTCCTCGGATTCCAGGCGGCCGTCTTCCTGTTCGCTCTCGCGCAGGCGATGGCCTCTGATGACGGCCTCGGCTGGTCCTTCATCTGTGGCCTTGCGCTGCTGGCGACGGCCTGGCTGGTCGCCATCCTGCTGGCGGAAACGAGGTCGGAGATCAAGCTGAAGCTCAGCTCGAAGCCGCGCTAGATCCAGGATTCGCTCGCCAGACCCCTGACGTCGATCTCCAGCTTCAGGTCGTCGATCGGCGGCCGCGAGAAGAACCACCTCAGGCCCGGCCTGCCCACCTCATCGAAGCGAGGCAAGCCCGATGACGCAAACACCTCATGGTCGGCGCGCGTGCCGTAGAACTGCGCGTCCGTCGCGTCGGCCCAGGCCACACCCAACCCAGCGAGATGCCCATCGATCCTCTCCACGATCGCCTTCCAGCACGCGGCCAGGCCTTCGGTCCCCGGCGGTTCGGGCACACCGGCCACGACGAAATTCTTGAGCGGCGAGTCGCTCGGGATCGTGTGGCAGAAGGCGTGCAGGCACGGCTCCGACGGCGGATCGACCTCGGGCGCGACATTGGTGCGGGCCGGCGCCATGTGTCC
>DATEHC010000113.1:0-7883 GCA_035279785.1 Candidatus Dormiibacterota bacterium | reverse complement strand
CGCGTTGCCGTCCGCGTCGTTCGGCCACATCACGCCGACCTTCTTGTTGGTCTGCACCTGCGGCCACAGGTGCGTGTAGGCGAGGAAGAACTGGAAGACGCCGAAGCAGTAGTGGAACGTCCACTTGAAGGGCGTCGGCTGACCGATCTTGCCACCGCGACCCAGGTACCACGCCTCCCACGGCACGACCGTGGAGATGCACGGCACCTGCGCCGCCTCGCACGCATCGGCGACAGGGTTGACGGTCTCGGGCGTCGACGTCGTGAGCATCAGGTCGATCTTCTGCGTCTGGATCAGGTCGTTGGCCACGGTTGCACCGACGGACGGTGTCGACTGCCCGTCGCGCGAGACGATCTCGATCGAGTAGTTGGTGCCGCCGATGGTCAGGCCGTTCTTGAAGGCATTTCGCGCCAGGCCGATCACGTAGGGGTCGGGCTCGCCGAAGCCCGCGGCCGGCCCCGTGATGGGACTGACGAAACCGATCTTGATGGTGCCCGACGAGGTCGCGCTCGTCGACGAGGTCAGACACGACTCGAGGACTCCCGGGACGGCCAGCCCACCGAGCACGAGGCCGGTGGTCTTCAGCATCTCGCGGCGTGTGATTGCCACCTGACTCCTCCCTCTGTTCAGGCGCACACGGAAATTGCTCCGTGTACCGACGATCGGAGTTTGAGCCCATTCATAATGCCCGTCAAGGGTGGGGAGCGAACCCGAAGTCGAGCCGCCGTACCTCTATCCCGAATACCGGGCGACGCAGCTCCGCGCGCCCCGGCAAAGCCCGGTGCGGCTCCCCCAGCACTGGTTCCACCGCACGCCCGGTCCGGTCTTCGGACGCATCCCGGTGCGGCCGGAGGACGGGGACCTGACCCGGCAGCACAAGGGCGAGCCGCTCGGTGAGCGGATCATCCTGACGGGCCGGGTCACCGACACCGACGGCCGTCCCGTTCGCGACACGCTGGTCGAGATCTGGCAGGCGAACGCTGCCGGCCGCTACATCGACCCGGCGGACGACCATCCCGCGCCGCTGGACCCGAACTTCACGGGCGCCGGGCGATGCCTGACCGACGGCGACGGGCGCTACCGCTTTGTCACGGTCAAGCCGGGTGCGTATCCGTGGCGAAACCACGCCAATGCGTGGCGTCCTGCGCACGTGCACTTCTCGTTCTTCGGTTCGGCGCTCGCGAGCCGCCTGGTAACCCAGATGTACTTCCAGGGCGACCCGCTGATCCCCCTCGACCCGATCCTTTCCTCGATCCCTGACGCGCGCGGCCGCGAGATGCTCGTGTCGCGCTTCGACCTCGAGACCACGACGCCCGAGTGGGCCCTCGGTTATCGGTGGGACGTGGTCCTGCGCGGCGCGACCCCGATGGAGACGTCGTGATTCCGACGCCATCGCAGACGGTCGGCCCGTTCTTCGGGTTCGCCATGCCTTTCGCCGACGACGCGGTCGCCGATGCGCACGGTTTGCGCATCGAAGGCCAGGTCCTGGACGGCGACGGCAATCCGGTGCCCGATGCACTCCTCGAGGTGTCCGACGCCGACCAGTTCGCGCGCTGCCGCACCGACGCGGAAGGGGCGTTTCATTTCCTGGTCCACGAGCCGCGCTTGGGCTTTGTCTCGCTGACCGTGTTTGCGCGCGGGCTGCTGCGCCACCTCAACACGCGGATCTATGTGCCCGAGAGCGAAGATCGCCTGCCGGCTGAGGTGGCTCCGGAACGCCGGCACACCCTGGTCGCTCGGCGCGACGGCGCGGTGCTCAGGTTCGACGTGCGCCTGCAGGGCGAGGGCGAGACGGTCTTCTTCGAGTGAATTCTTAGACTGAGCTCGTGAACGTTGCGCTCCCGCTTCTCTCGGCGCTGCTGAGTTTTGCGTTTGGGGCGATGGTCTTCGACCAGTGGTGGCAGCGGCGCCACACGTTCCAGCTCGTCTGGTCGATCGGGCTGCTCTGGTACGGGATCGCGACCGGCTGCGAGTTTCTCGGGGGCGCGTTCGGCTGGAGCGCCGGCCTCTACCGGACCTGGTACCTGGTGGGGGCGTTTCTCGTCCCCGCGTACCTCGGCGCGGGCACGCTCTACCTTCTGAACAAGACCGGATTCGGGTACTTCGTCGCCGCATCGGTGGCGCTTGGGGGCCTGTTTTCGCTCCTCGCGACCTCTAAATATGTGGGGTCGGCGATGGCGGGCTACATCGCGCTGGCGACCGCACTCGTGGCTGGGGCGGCAATCGCGCTCGCCACCTGGTGCCGGCGAGAGCTGCAGGGCCACGTGGCGATGGCCTTCCTCGTGGCCGGAACGCTGACCGTCGCCGTGCTCGTCTTCTCGGCCGCGGTGACCAGGGTGGCGATCGATCCGACGACCCACGCGCCGGTCGCGTCCGGCTTCCCCGGATACCTGCGAGTAAGCAGCGTGCCGTTCAACTCCGGCGGCGGGCTGGCGCTGGTGTTCGGCGCGCTCTACTCGGCGTACATCTACATGCCGAAGAAGCGCGCGGTGCAGGCGCGGCTCGGCATCGTTGCGATCGTCGCCAACTTCTTCGTGTCACTACCGGGAGCGATCGCGGCGCTGATGCAAGGCCGGCTCAACTCCCGCGTCCCGGCGACGATTCTCATCGCCGTCGGCGCTCTGATCCCCGGAGTCACGAGCAGCCTGAACCGCTTCGGCGTGACATGGTCGTTCTTCCTCGGCGAGTTCCTTGGCCTGGTGCTGATCTTCGCCGGGTTCCTGGTGAGCGAAGAGGTGTTCCGGAACATCCGGCTTGGCGCGACCTTATGGTCCCGGCCGGCATCACTCGAGCACAAGGTCAGCTGACGGACGGAAGCTGCGGCTTGACCTCTGGGTTCCGGCGAGTTCTACTAACGGTGCGAGTTGGAAGCGGTCTCACCTGAGGCGGCCACGCTGGCCGCCGGTCGCAGCGAGTCGGTCGGCGTCGTGGTTCTCGATCCGGACTGGAGCGTGTTTCACGATCCCGCGTTTCCGCGACTCCTGCGTGGAATCGCGGACGAGCTCTTCAGCCACGGACTGCAGATGGTCCTGTTCGCCCCCCAGTCCGCGTCCGACTCGTCGCGGCTCGAGCAGTACCTGATCGGCGGGCACGTCGACGGCGTCCTCATCGTGCGGTCCGTCGACCACGAGGTGCTTCCAGAGCGACTTCAGTCCCGGGGCATCCCGGTCGTGATCGGTGGCCGGCCGCGCAACGGACTCGACATCAGCTTCGTGCACGTCGACAACCACGCCGGGGCCCGGAGTGCGACAGAGCATCTTATTGCGCAGGGACGGCGACGAATCGCGCATCTCTCGACGGCGCGTCACCTCGACCGGTTCGAGGGTTACCGAGAAGCGATGTGGAAAGCCGCGCTCCGCGGCGACCTGGTCGAGCACGGCGAGGACAACCGCGAAGGCGGCGAGATGGCGATGGCGCGACTGCTCAGCTGGTGCGAGGACGTCGATGCCGTCTTCGCCGGTTCGGACGCGATGGCCATCGGTGCGATGTGGGTGCTTCAAGCCCTCGGGCGGCGGATCCCAGACGACGTCGCGATCATCGGCTTCGACGACTCGCCGCCGGCCACCGCAACCCAGCCTCCGCTCTCGAGCGTGAGGCAGCCGATGGAGGATATGGGTCGCGAGATGACGCGGCTGGTGCTGAGCATGAACGCGCTGAACACGCTTGGGCCGCTGCAGAAGGTTCTCGATCCGACACTGACCGTGCGCGAATCGACCGCTAAGCCGGCCCCCGTCCCTCTTTGAACATGATCGCCGCGTCGTACACCGCCCACAGGTAACGCTGGCGGTCGGTCCGCATGCGCTAGAGGTACGGGGCGAGCGCGGCGTTGATCAGCTCGCGACTCGCGGCCTCGGTGTCGCACTCGGTCACGAGGATCTCTATGAGACCAGGTTGCGCCTTGACCAGGCCCATCGCTCCGTAGCGCTGAGCGTTCGTGGCGCGATGCAGGTAGCGACCCATGACGATTCCCGCGAGCGGGTGATCGTCGAGGCGCTCGACGATGCCGGTCTCGGGTTGGGCACCGACCAGCATGAGCGCCATCGAAAGCTTCGAGTGCAGGCTGCCCAGCGTCACCTCATCGCCGATGCCTCGCGTCATCACCTGCTTCATGACGAAGGCCGCGACACCCTTCGTCCTGTAGTTCATGCCGACGCTCTGGTAGCGAATACGCGGCACTCCGCCCGCGCCGACGGCGGTCGTCACGCCGTTGAAGCTGCCGGCGATGTCGAATCCCGCGGGCACTACGGGGACGAATTCTTTGCTGGGCATTGCAAGAAAATTTGGTGGACCCGAGGGGATTCGAACCCCTGACCTTCTGACTGCCAGTCAGACGCGCTCCCAACTGCGCCACGGGCCCACGTCGCGCGACGAAGCTAAAGAATACCGAGCCCAGCTAGGATCTTCGTTGACCCCAACCAACCCATGCAAACGCGCGAAATCGCAACCAGCGAGCTCAAGGGGGGAGGCTATCTCGCCACCCCGGACGGCAATGGACCGCATCCCGGCGTCGTCGTCATCCACGAGGCTTACGGCCTCAACGACCACATCAAAGACGTCACTCGCCGGTTCGCGGACGCGGGCTACGCGGCCCTGGCCGTCGACCTCTTCGCGGGCCGCAATCGCGCGCTCTGCATGGCGCGCTACATGGCGGGCGCGCTGGGCGGCTCGGTCAACCGCTACGGCATCGACGACCTCAAGAGCGCGCTGACCGTGCTCGCGAAGATGAAGAACGTCGACGCCCGGCGACTTGGCGCGGTCGGCTTCTGCATGGGCGGTGGGTTTGCGATCGCGTGGGCGTGCACCGACTCGCGGCTCAAGGCGATCGCGCCGTTCTACGGCTCCAACCCGCGCCCGCTCGACGTCACGAAAAGGTCATGCGCCGTAGTCGGGTCATACCCCGAGCAGGACTTCACAGCGCGCTCGGGTCGCGCGCTCGACGAAGCCCTGACCAGGTTCGGCGTCGACCACGACATCAAGGTCTATCCGCAATCCCGCCACTCGTTCTTCAACGACACCAGGGGCACCTACAACGCCGAGGCGGCGAAGGACTCCTGGTCGCGACTGCTGAAGTTCTTTGGAGAAAAGCTGGGTAACAGGAGTTAACTCTGCTTGTGAACGTGCTCGTGGCCGGCGGCACGGGATCGGTGGGCAGGCACGTGGTGATGCGGCTGCGCCAGCAGGGACATCGCGCCCGCATCTACTGCCGACATCCGCGCGGCCACGTCGATGCGGTGCAGGGTGACCTGAAGACAGGCCTGAACCTCGACCGTGCCGTGTCGGGAATGGATGCGATCGTGCACGCCGCCACCGAGGCGCACCAGTCGTTGCGCAGCCGGGGCGACGTCAAGGGCACCCGAAACCTCCTCGCCGCTGCGAAGCGCGCAGGGATAAAGCACATCGTCTACATCTCGATCGTCGGCATCGACGACGTCGCCTACCCGTACTACGCGACCAAGCGCGCGGTCGAGGCGCTGGTCAAGCAGGGCGACGTGCCCTGGTCGATCCTTCGCGCCACGCAGTTCCATGGGCTGATGGAGATCCTGCTGCAAGGCTTCTCGCGGGTCCCCGGCATCACATCCATTCCGTTTGAGTGGAAGTACCAACCGGTCGACGCACGCGAGGTCGCGGACAAGCTCGTCGAGATCGTGCAGGGTCAGCCCGCGGGGATGCTCGAGGATTTCGGCGGCCCCGAGGTCCACGATTTCAAGTCGATCGCCGAGTCGTGGCTTCTCGCGCGCAAGGAAACGCGCAGGCTGGTCAACCTTCCGATGCCGTTCAAGTTCAGCAAACAGTTCGCCGAAGGCAAGCTCCTCGCACCGGAGCACAGGAGTGGCAAGATCACGTTCGCCCAGTACCTCGCGGAGGCGTACCCGCTGTCATGAACGAGCTCGTCGACCGTCTCGGCCGGACTGGATTCGCGGCGCTCTCCAGCGTCATCTGGTTTCTGCCCATGGCAGCGTGGGCCGGCTCGTTCGACCTCTCGCCCATGGACAAGACCGCCTACCCCTGGATCGCCCTGGCCATCGGCCTCGTGATGCTCGCGGTCTGGATCGTTCTGCTCACTCGACTCGGCGGGATCAGCGTGTCGCCGAGGCAGCGGCGCTTCGACCTGTCGCAGATGTCACGCGGCGAGAAGCGCTGGACGCTCGTGACGATCGCGTTCGCCCTGGGCGTGGTCGCATGGCTGAACGGCGCCGCGACCGTCGACTGGGCGCCGCTGGTTTCGGGAGTGGCCGCCGCCAAGGCGGGCGACGTATTGCTCGCGCTCGCCCTCGCCGCCTTCCTGCTGATAACCGTCGCCGGCGCCGCGCTCAGCTGGCGCCGCGCTACCGCCGCCTATCGGGAGCGGCGCGCTCGCGCGTCCTTATCTATGTAGCGCTATGTAGCGGCGCCCTCGGCTTTCTTTGCCAGGTTCTGGAGCAGCACGCCGAACTCCTTCGACACCTGAGGCCCCAGCATCCCGCCCATCACGGGTCCGAGGGGACCGCCGACCTCGACGGTCTGGCTGATCTTCGTCTTCCCGCCCGCGGGCTCGATCCGGCAGTTGAACCGGAACTGCGTTCCCGGGACGACCTTCGTCAAGAGCGCGAACCCGCGACCCGGCTGAACGTCGACCAGCTGCATCTTGTGGTGCTGCCCGGACGGCGTGTTCATCACGCCGCTCGTACCCGAGCTGAACCCGCCCGACCAGTCCATGGTCGTGACGTTCGGGTTCCACTGCCCCCAGGTCGACATGTCCGACCAGATGGACCAGACCTTGTCCGGCGACGCGGTGGTCTCGACCGACGTTCCGTATTCGCGAGCCATCTCACCCCTCCGCGAGCTTCAAAGTGGTCACCGGCGATGCTTCCCCTCGCCTGTCTTTGGTCAGGTTCAGCACGATGATCACCCCGATCAGCAGCGCCGTTCCGATGATCTGTACAGGGTAAACCGGCAAATTGAACCCCCACGGAGGCGGAGCCGAGGCGATCAGCGTGGCCGCGACAGGGTAAGCCATCTCCGCGATGGTGGCGAGCGACGCAGGTGTTCGGGCCAGCGCGAAGTAGTAGAGGAGCAGAGCGAGCAGGCCGGGGATCAACGCGATCGCGAGAAGGTTCGGCACGAAGTCGCCGACGGTGTAGTGCGAAAACCCGGAAAGGCCCGACTGCGCCAGGTTGATGACGATCAGCACCGGCAGCGCAAGCGTGAAGCGCAGCGAGGTCATGCTCCAGAAGCTGATCGAGCTGAGCGCGAAGCGGCCGAGCACGGTGCCGCTGGCCCAGAAGAACGCCGCGCCGAGTGCCAGAAGGCCAACCTCGAACCGGCCGTTCTGAAGTGCTTTGAGCGGAGCGGTCAGGTCCGATCCGTTGAAGACGAAGTACACGCCCACGACGGCCACGAGAACCGCACCCCAGAACCACGGCCGCCGGCGCTCGCCGAGGATGAGCCAGGCCAGCAGCATCGCGATGAGCGGCTGGGTTTGCTGCAGCACGTAGGTCTCGGCGAGCACGCCGTGCTTGAGCGCCGCCTGGAACGAGGCCGTGAAGAGGATCGTCGCCAGCGCCTGGGCGCCCACCGCGATCAGCCCGACGGCGAGCCACCCGCGGGGACCCAGCTTGCGCAGCTCGCCGATGCTGCGGATCAGGACCGGCAGCAGGAACAGCGTGATCAGCGCGTCCTCGGCAACGACGATCTCGGTCGGGGCGAGGTGCGTGAGCTTGCTGCGGAAGTAGGCGTCCGAGGCCCACATCGTCGCGGCGATCGCCACCAGGACGACGGAGATCCGGTCGACGCTCAGGCCGGCGGCCCGTTGGTTTGTAGCCATCGGCCTACATTGAACCTCAGCCGGTGGGTTGCTCTTCCACTCCTGGCAAGACGGACAGCGACGGGAAGATGCCGTCCGG
>DATEHC010000112.1:0-48187 GCA_035279785.1 Candidatus Dormiibacterota bacterium | reverse complement strand
GCGGACGGCACGTAGTCGGCGAGCACGATCAGCAGCGGCAGGCCGGGGATGGCGAGAAAGACGTTGGCCACGAGCGAAAGCCCTTCGTCCGTGCCGCCACCGATATATCCCGCGGTCACTCCGAAGAGGATCGAGAGGACCGTCGCGATCGCGGCGGCGATGAGCCCGACGAACATCGTCGCGAAGGTCGAGGCGAGGAGCTGCGAGAGCACGTCCTGCGCGAAGGCCGTGGTGCCGAGCCAGTGAGCCGCCGACGGGCCAAATGGAAGCGGGTAGTAGCTGGCGGGGAACCCCGTGTCGCCACCAGTGCCCGGCACGAGCACGTGCTGCACCCAGTTCTGGGTGTCGGTTCGGTTTGGCGAGTACGGCTCGAGAAAGTGGCCGAAGATCGCGACGAGCGCGAACAGGCCCAGGATCACCAGGCCCGTGATGACCTTCGGGTTGCGCGGAAACCGAAGGATGCGCGCGCGCTGCGGGACCACGTCGGAGTGGGCGAGCGTCGTGCTGTCGAGCGTCATGCCGCCTGCCTCGCGCGCGGGTCGATAGCGACGTAGATCGCGTCAGCGATGAGGTTCGCGACGATCACGACGAGCGTGATCACGACGAACACTCCCTGGACCAGCGGGTAGTCGAGCTTGCCGAGCGCGTCGTAAAGATGGAAGCCGATGCCGGGATAGTTGAAGACGATCTCGACCAGGATCTGGCCGCCGACCACGAGGCTGATCGCGATCGTGAAGTTGGAGATCACCGGCAGCAGCGCGTTGCGCGCCGCGTACCAGATCACAGTGCGCGCGGGGAGACCCTTGGCCTGCGCAACGAGGACGAAGTCGTCGTCCATCGACGTGATCATCTGGTTGCGCATCGCAAGGATGAACCCGGCCATCGACGCGAGCACCACCGTCGTCGCCGGCAGGAGCGCGTGGCTTAGCACGCTTCCGATGTAGGGCAGGTTCCATCCCGGAACCGTGCCGTAGATGTCGTAGCCGAACAGGCTCGGGAACCACTTCAGCATCGTTCCGGTCTGACCGAAGATCAGCACCAGGACGATGCCGAGGAAGAAGTAAGGCAGCGCCTGGAAAAAGGTCGCAAACGGGATGAAGAGGTCGGTCCACGATCCGCGCTTCCACGCGACGAGCGTGCCCAGCGTGCTCCCGGCCAAAAAGCTCAGCGTCGTCGCGACCACCAGAAGCCCGAGCGTCCACGGCAGGTAGGAGACGATCAGCGATGCCACCGACGCGTTCTCCGACCAAGAGTGGCCGAGGTCGCCGTGCGCCAGGTTGCCGAGGTACTGCACGTACTGGTCCCACAAGCTCGTGTGGACGTTGAAGCCAAGCTGCTCCTCGATCGCGATCACGCATTGCTGGTTGCAGTTGCCGGACTGCGACGCGCGCGCCACCGCGCCGGCCACGGGGTTGCCCGGCACGACGCGAGGGAGCAGGAAGCTCACCGTGACCGCGACCCAGGCCGCGAGCAGGTAGACGCCGAGCCTTCTCGCGAGAGCTGCCATCTACGCGCCGTTCCTCGCGGAGGTGCAGCCGCAACTCTCGCGGACGATGAGCTGGACGGGAAGCACGATGTCGTTGTCCGACTTCCCGGTGCTGATCTTGGAGTAGAGGACGTCGAAGGCCATCGCGCCAAGGTCCTGCATCGGCTGCCGGACCGTTGTCAGCGGCGGGTGCAGGTGGCGAGCGACGGGAACGTCGTCGAATCCCGTGACCGCAACGTCCTCCGGCACGCGCAGACCGTGTCGGGCGAGCGCGTACATCGCGCCGAGCGCCGTCTGGTCGTTCGCGCAAACGATCGCGCGAGGCAGCTGCTTGCCCGCGTCGAGCAGGGAATTGATCACCCTCGCGCCACCGGCCGCGCTGTAGTCGCCCTGCCAGTCGCCTGAGGCCACCGTCGATCCGTGCGCGTTGGCCTCGGCCTCGATGGCCGCGGCGCGCGCGTGGTTGTCCGGGCTGTCGCTGCGGCCCGACAGGTAGCCGATGGTCTTGTAGCGGTGGTGCTCGACCAGGTGGCGCACGAGCTCGCGCATGCCCGTCTCGTTGTCGCAGCGCACGTTCATGGCGCCGCGCGTTGGCGTGCCCGCGAGCGTGACGACGGGGAGCGTCGACGCGAGGCGCTTGATGCTGGTCGGCGAGATCATCCGGTCGTGCAGGATCAGTCCGTCCGCCTTGCCCGCGACCGCGGCCACGCGCGCGGCGACGTTGCCGTCGTTGAAGCCGACCGAGCCCATCAGGACGTCGAAGCCCCTGCGCCGAGCCGCGAGGTCGATGCCGCGGTAGATGACGTCGATGAACAGGAAGCTCTCGTCCTCGTCGGGGAACGGCGTCTCGTCGCCCCTTCTGAACACAACGCCGACGACTTCCTTGAGGCCATTGCTCAGCGCCCGCGCCGCGCCGTCGGGCACGAATCCAAGCTCCTCGACCGCCTGAAGGACCCGCTCCCGAGTGGCCGCCTTGGGGCTGCCCTGCCCGTTCAAAACGCGGGAGACCGAGGCGATCGAGACGCCGGCGCGGCCTGCCACGTCGTAGATCGTCAGGGGTCCTTTAGGCCTTTTCGATTCGGGCAAGTACCGCCTCTCTGGCTTGAACCCGACCACCGGAGCACTGGTTTTTCCGTTTTTGTCCGTCGCGGTAAGCGCTTACCGGTAAGCGCTTACGGGATTATGTGTTTGGTCGCCTGGCTTGTCAAGGAGGGAGTTGTGGCGGCGGGTAGTGTGTAGGGATGGCCAATGTCTTCCAGCGCACCTCCCCGCCGACCGCGAGCGTCGCCGCCCACGTGGCGGACCCGTCGCAGTTGATCACGCCCGGCAACCTCCAAGGCAAGACGGCACATTTCGAGGTGTACGTCGATCCGGCCCTGAGCGCCGATGGGGCCCAGGACGGTCAGGGTGTGCTGGCGAAGTGCGAGAACGACTATGCCGCCGTCTCGGGTTACTTCGGCGGCGCGCCGGCGGGTCCGTTTCGGGTCGTGCTGTTCGCGAACCCCGGCGGCGCCTACCACTTCGGCTGCGGCGCGACCGACCTCTTCTGCGACGCCCGCACGGGGCCCGCGAATCCCGACTTCTCCGAGTTCCTGAACGTTGCGGAGTTCGTCGAGGTCTTCGAGGCGGTGCAGGCCGGAGGCTGGGACTGCGGCAAGAGCAACGGCGAGGGCCTGTCCCGCGTCCTCGCCACCGACGCCTACCCCAAACAGCTCGATGGATTCTCGACTGCTGCGGCCTGGCTGGATTCAGCCCGGCAGAACTTCGTCGACCACACATTCGGCGGCGACACGGATCCCGCGGCCAACGGGTGCTCGGTCCTTTTCCTCAACTGGCTGCGCTTCCAGCTGAGCTACTCGTGGGCGCAGATCGTGGCTGCCGCTGCGCCGACTCTGGCCCAGACCTACGCCAAGCTGACCGGCAAGAACGATGGATTCAAGGCCTTCGAGGCTCTCGTGAACGGGCGCTTCCCGAAGGGCCGGCCGTCGGGCCTGACCACGGACAACCCCTTCCCTATCTGAACTCGTCGGTCGCAGCTGCGACCTCGCGGCCGACGGCCTCCCCCGCCGCGTGACCGGCGTCATCGACCACGACCAGTCGCGAGCCCGGCCAGGCCCGCTGCAGCTCCCACGCGTTCTGCAGCGGCGACTGGAAATCAAACCGCCCATGCACCAGCGTCGCGGGTATTTGCCCCAGCGCTGCGGCGCCGCGGAGCAGCTGGTCGTCCCGCAGAAAGAGGTCGTGGCGCACGTAGTGCGTGACGATGCGGGCGAACGCGACCGCGTAGTCGGGGTCGCGAAATCTAGCGTCGAGCTCATCGTGCGGCGGCCAGTGCGGCGTGGCGGATTCCCAGAGGCACCATTCTTCCGCCGCCGTGCGTCTTTCGTCCGGGTCTAGAACGGAGAGCCGAGCGGCGTAGGCATCGACCACGTCACGGTCCGGGATGCCCTGGGTCAGCCGTTCCCACTGCTGTGGAAAGAAGCGGGCGAGACCGCCGCGAAACAACCAATCGATCTCCGCGCGGCGGCCACTCGTCACACCGAAGAGCACCATCTCAGTGACGCGCGTCGGATGTGACTCGGCATACGCGAGGCCGAGGACGGATCCCCACGAACCGCCCAGGACGAGCCACTTCTCGATGTTCAGGGACTCACGCAACGTCTCGATGTCGCGCACGAGGTTCGCCGTCGTGTTTGAGCTGAGGTCGGTCTGCACGTCCGACGCATGCGGACGCGAGCGGCCGCAGTTGCGCTGGTCGAACAGCACGATGCGATACGCGGCCGGATCGAAGAAGTGGCGAAACCGCGGCGAACATCCCGATCCGGGTCCGCCGTGCAACACGACGGCGGGCTTCCCTGAGGGATTTCCGCAAACCTCCCAGTAGATGGCGTTGCCGTCGCCCACGTCGAGATGCCCGGTCGCGAACGGCTCAATCGACGGGTACATGCGACGCAGTCTCCGGCGCTAGCGAGCGCGGACGGCAATGCCGTCGCCGTCGTGGCCGTGGACCACCACCGTCGCGGCAATCAAGCCTTCGTATTTCACGCTTCCTTTACCGCTTCCTGGAGGTGCACGACCTCCGCCTCCTCGTGTACATATCGGCCGCCGCGCAGCGCTGAAGCGAGCGCGGCCACGAGGCTGGCGGCGATCGAGAAGCCGAGGACCAGCACGAGGCCGTGCTGGAAGGGACCGGAGATCAGCGAGGGAAAAAACGTCCGGCCGGTGAGCCGCGCGGCGTCGGCCGGGGGCAGCTGGCCGAGCACCGGACCCAGCAGCGCGCCCAGCGGGTTGTAGCCAAGGAACGACGCAAACAGGTAGCTGATGGGCGGAAGCCCCGCGAGCCGGTGCGCGAGCGGGCCGGGCACGCCGTTCGCGGTGAGCCCGGAGTACAGCGCCGTTGGGACCGTTGCGTTCAAGCCGACGATCATCAGCGTGAAGAAGAGACCGATGGACAACGGCAGGCCGACGTTCATGAACGTGACCCTGATGCCGGAGGCGACGCCCCGGTGGCGCGCGGGGACCGCGTTCATGATCGCGGCCGTGTTGGGCGACGCGAACAGGCCCATCGAAACGCCGTTGAGGAAGATGATCAGCGCGAACACGGGGTAGGCGAAGTCGGCGGGGATCAGCAGCAGCGCGGCGAACGACACCGCCGACAGAAGCATTCCGCCGGTTGCGAACGGCCTCGCGCCGAAGCGGTCGGACAGGATCCCGGAGATCGGTCCGGCGACGAGGAATCCGATCGTTAGCGGCAGCATGTAGATGCCCGCCCACAGCGGGGTCTGCGTGTAGTCGTAGCCGTGCAGCGGCAGCCAGATGCCCTGCAACCAGATGACGAGCATGAACTGCAGGCCTCCGCGGGCCACCGAGGCAAGAAGGCCGGCCACGTTGCCGAGCGTGAACGCGCGGATCCTGAAGAGTTCGAGGTGGAACATCGGGTCGCGTGTCCTGGTCTCCCAGTAAGCGAACAGCGCGAGGATCAGTAGGCCGCCGGTCACCATTCCCAGGACGAACGGGTTGGTCCACCCCATCGAGCTGCCGCCATAGGGCTGCAGGCCGTTGGTGACGCCGACCAACACCATCGACAAACCGGCCGCGAAGGTGATGTTTCCGATCCAATCGATCTTCGCCCGCACTCGCGTGCCGATCTCGCGCAGCTGCCAGAAGCCCCACACGGTGCCAATCAAACCGATGGGCACGTTGATGATGAAGACCCACCGCCAGTTGATCGCCGCGAGGATGCCGCCGACGACGATCCCGAGGAACGAGCCTGCCATTCCCGCGATCTGGTTGATGCCAAGCGCGAGGCCGCGCTGATCTGCGGGAAACGCGTCGGTCAGGATGGCCGCGCCGCTCGCCATGACCATGGCGCCGCCGACGGCCTGGACCATGCGCAGCACGATCAGCTCGATCGCGCCGGCCGAGCCCTGGCTCCAAACGAGGGAGAGCCCGACGCCCGCGATGGTGAAAATCGCAAAGCCGATGTTGTAGACCTTCGTCCGGCCGTACATGTCGCCCAAGCGGCCGGCCGTCACCACGAGGACCGCGGACACGACCATGTAGCCCATCAGCAGCCATAGCAGGTAGCTGAAGTTGGCCGGGTCGAGCGGGTTGATGTTGATGCCGCGGAAGATGACCGGCATCGCGATGAGCAGGCTGGTCGCATTGACCGTCGCGATCAGCATGCCGATCGTGGTGTTGGAGAGGGCGATCCACTTGTACGCAACGCGCGGTCGCGCGATCGACGCGATGGCCGGTGGCGAAGCGGCCGGCTTCATGGACGTTCCTCTCGCTTGACCGCGAATTGGCGCGTCAGCTCGACCAGCCGTGTCAGCGACGAAGTGAAGCTGCGCCGCTCGTCGGCCGACATCTGCTCGACCGCATGGTGCAGGTCGGTGTTGCGGAAGACCTTGGCCTCGCCGAGCAATCGCTCGCCTGCGGGCGTGAGCTGAACGTCGACGATGCGCCGGTCCTCGACGGCGCGCTTACGGCTCACGAGGCCGCGTCGCTCGAGACGATCGACCAGCCGGCTGATCGAGGTGGCGGAAAGACCTGCGAGCTCGCCGAGCCGGCCCGCGGTCTGCGGTCCGGAACGCAGGTGACGAAGGACCGAGAGCTGGGTGAGCGTGAGGTGGGCGTCCTGCCACAGGTCGGCCTGGATCGGCTCGGCAAGCGCAAGCGCATCGAGATAAGCCAGCAGGGCCGCCTTCGTTTCCAGCTGACTCGCGGTGGGCGCCGAGATAGTTGCCATTAGCGCAACATTCTACGTGAGGGCAAATACTCGGCGCCGGCTACCGCCGGGCTTAGACTGCGGACGCAGGTGTTCACCGGGGCCCGATACGCACGCAGCGGCGACGTCAACATCGCCTACCAGGTCGTCGGCGATGGACAAATAGACCTCGTCCTCACTTTCGGCTGGGTTTCGCATCTGGCCTACGTCTGGGAGGAACCGTCGATCGCGCGTTTCCTCGAGCGCCTGGCTTCGTTCACGCGGCTGATCCTCTACGACAAGCGCGGCACGGGCATGTCAGACCGCGTCTCCCCACTGCCTTCACTCGAGCAGAGGATGGACGACATCCGGGCGGTGATGGACGCCGCTTCTTCAGATCGGGCCGCGTTGATGGGGATCTCGGAAGGCGGTGTGGTATCGACGCTCTTCGCCGCCACCTATCCGGAGCGGACCACTCGGCTGATCATCAACGGCAGCTACCCATCGCGCCTCCTTCGTCCCGGTTATCCGTGGGGCATACCTCCAGATGAGTTCGAGAAACAGATAGCGGGAGTGCAGGAAATCTGGGGTAAAGGCTTCACCATGCATGGCTACGCACCGAGTCAGCTGGACAACCCAGAGGTCGTGGCGTGGTGGAACAGATTCACCCAGTTCAGCGCCAGCCCGAAGGATGCCGAAGACCTGCTGCGTATGAACAACCTGATCGACATAGGCGGCATTCTGCCGTCGATCAGTGCCCCGACACTGATCATTCACGCCAATCGGGACAGAGTCGCGCCTATCGAGGCAGGTCGCTACTTCGCCGACCACATCCCCGGTTCACGCCTGCTGGAGCTCGACTCGATAGACCACTGGTTCTACTTCCTCGACACCGACATCGTGATCGATGCGGTTCAGGAGTTCCTCACCGGTGCGCCCGCTGCTCGCGCACCGGACACGATGCTCGCCACCGTGCTCTGTACTCAGGTGGCGCAGGCCGGCGCCCACGCGGTCTGGCTCGGCGGCCGCCAATGGCATGACCTCGTCGACCGCCACCATTCGGTCGTGCGCAGGGCTCTCGAGCGTTACGGCGGGCGCGAGGTCGAGGCGGGAGAGCAAGGAATCACCGCGATCTTCGACGGCACCGCCCGCGCGATTCGCTGCGCGCTTCAGATCCGCGACGAGCTGCTCGAGCTCGGGTTGCGAATTCGAGCCGGCGTCCACGCGGGCGAATGCGAGCTTACGGGCGGGCGACCGCGAGGCGTCGCGCTGCATGTCGCGCACGGCGTGATGGCGGCCGCGCAGCCGGGCGAGGTGCTGGTCTCGAGCACCGTCAAAGACCTCGTCGTCGGATCAGGGCTCGAGTTCGCCGAGCGCGGCACGCGTGAGTTCGTCGGCGTGCCGGGACCATGGAGCGTGTACGCGGCCGGTCCCGAAGTGCCGGCAGGCGTTGCGGACGACACTCCCGTCGCGCCAAATGGGCTGAGCAAGCGAGAGAACGAGGTCGCCCAGCTCGTCGCGCTCGGCCTCAGCAACCGCGAGATCGCCTCGCGCCTTTTCCTGTCGGAGCGCACAGTCGACAACCACGTCAGTCACATCCTCACCAAGCTCGGGTTCGAATCGCGGGTGCAGGTCGCGACCTGGGTCGCAGCCGCCGGGCGCGCGCAGGGCGCAATCCCGCCGGGCGCGCGCAGGGCGCAATGAGAAACAAATGAGCACACGCATTGAGCACCGCCTGAGCCTTCTCCCCGATGGCGGCCGCCTGATCGAAACCTAGCCTGAGCTGCGACGCGACTCTTCCGGGTCGCGATTGCACGCAGGAGGAAGTGATGGCACGTTTCATGGTCGAGCGCATCTTTCCGGATGGGCTCGAGATCCCGATGACCGACAAAGGCGCGCAGGCATGCCTTTCGGTGGTGGGCACCAACGCCGAGCTCGGCGTGACCTGGGTCCACTCGTACGTCAGCGAAGACCACAAGAAGACGTTCTGCATCTACGACGCGCCAAGCCCCGACGCGATCCGCCAAGCGGCGAAGCTGAACCAGCTGCCAGCGGACAAGATCACACCCGTGCGCGTCCTCGACCCCTACTTCTACATGGGAGGCGCGCAGTGATCTGGAGGTCGATGACGAAGATCGTCGTCGCGGGCCTCGTAGCCGGAGCTCTCACAGCGCCGGCCGTACTGGCATCGACTGGTGACGGCGCCGACAGCGCGTGGCTCGAGGGCGTCCGGGATGCCACGGCGCGTTTCCACAGCACTGAGCAGGCAGTCCGGGCCAACTACGGGCCGCTTCTCAGCTGCTTCGACCTCCCGGGCGTGGGCGGCATGGGCCAGCACTACATCGACACGTCGCGCTTGGACGGCTCGATCGACCAGAACCGGCCGCAGGCCCTGGTGTACGAAGTACGCCCGCACGGTCTCAAACTCGTCGCGGTCGAGTGGATCATCCCCTGGCAGTTCTGGGTCCCGAGCACAGCGCCGCGGCTGCAAGGACACCAGTTCACGAGCGTCACGTCGCTCCACCTCTGGGCGCTCCACGCATGGATATGGAAGCCCAACCCGCTCGGCACCTTCGCCAACTACAACCCGAGGGTGCCTCTCTGCCCGGGGCGCTAGAAACCGCCACCAGAACTGCCACCAGAAACTGATGGAGGGCGGCTCGCCGCCCTCCTCCGTTATACAGGTGAGGTGCGCAAGGTCCCGGCCGTCACGCTCCATTTCTGGGCGGTCAAGATCCTGAGCACCGCGATGGGCGAGGCGCTTTCCGACTACCTCGTCCACACCATCAGCCCGTACGAAGCGGTCGGCCTTGGCTTCATAGGTTTCGTGATCGCGATCGTGTTTCAGTTCGCCGTGCGCAGATACATCGCGCCCGTGTACTGGCTGTGCGTCGTGATGGTCGCGGTGTTCGGCACGATGGTGGCCGACGCGCTGCACATCGAGATGGGCATCCCGTACGCGACCTCGGCGTTCGACTGCGCGGTCACCTTGGCGGCGATCTTCGCGATCTGGTACCTGGTCGAGCGCAACCTTTCGATCCACAGCATCAACTCGCCGCGCCGCGAGGCGTTCTACTGGGCGACGGTGCTCGCGACCTTCGCGATGGGCACGGCGCTTGGCGACCTGAGCTCCTACACGTGGCACCTCGGCTGGTTCGCCTCCGGGCTGATGTACACGGCGCTCTTCGCGATCCCGCTCCTCGCGCGCCGGTTCGTCAACCTCAACTGGCTCGTCGCCTTCTGGTGGGCCTACATCGTGACCAGACCGCTCGGCGCCTCGTACGCGGACTGGCTCGGCGTGCCGCAAGCGCTGGGCGGCCTCGATTTCGGGCGCGCGCGAGTCGCGCTGGCGCTGACGCTGGTGATCATCGCGTGGGTCGCATACCTCACCGTGTCTCGAGTCGACGTGGAGCAGCTGACGCCGGTCAGGGTGCGAGCTTCAGAGTCAGGATCTTGAAGGGCGTGAATTCGAGCTCGAGGTCCGTCTCGGCGAGGTCGCGCTCCAGCAGATCGCAAAGTGTGATGCGCCGCGCTGGAATCGACGTCGTGATGCGGGCGCGGCACGGTCTGCCCCACGCCTCATAGAGCCGCACTATCACCGCGTCCGAGTCCTCCGCGCGCTTGATCGCCTCGACGACGACCTGCCGCGTGTCGACCTCGACCAGCGAGCGCGACGTGCCCAGCGCGAGGTTGGTCCGCCCTATGCGCAGCATCGTGTTCAGATCCTCGGCCGCCTCGATGACCCCCGCCTGGCGAAAGTCGCCCGGGTGCGGCATCAGCGCGTAAGTGAACTGATGCTTGCCCTCATCAGCGGTTGGGTCGGGATGAGTCGGGCCGCGCAGCAGCGACAGGCGCATCAGCGACCCGTGGACGTCGTAGCCATGCTTGGAATCGTTTAGGAGCGCGACGCCGTAGTCGCCGTCCCCAAGATCCGCCCAGCGCTGCGCGCACACCTCGAACATCGCGCGGGCGCGGCTGTCGTCCATGTGCGTGGGGCGCCGGACATGGCCGAACTGGATCTCGTACGTCGCCTCGCGCGCGCTCACCGTGACCGGGAATGCGACCTTCAGCATCTTGTGGCGCTCGTGCCAGTCGACCTCGGTGTCGAAGCGCAGGACGCGACCCTCGAGCGAGATGCGCTGGTTCACCGTCGATCGTCCGAACGAGCGACCGACCACCACGAAGGCTTCGCGATGTTCGATGTCGAGGTCCCACGCGTCCCAGCGGCGCGGGTTGTCGTCGTGCAGCTCGAGCACATTGCCCGGGCCGCCCAGCACCTCGCGCCCCGCCTCCTTGTCCCAGATGGAAGCGATGGTTCCATCCTCCCCGACCTCGACCTTTAGACATTCGTTTTCGAGATATTCGTTTTCGCGGGCGGCATCACCTGGCTCCGGCCTCCGGTCGACCACCGCCCACCCGCAGGCCGGCGCTCCACCACGTGGATGACAGGAGGGATTGAAGATCGCGAAGCGCTCGCCACCGCCCGCGATCCGCTCGAGCGCCGCGGACACGACGCCGTCCGCGCTGATGACGACCTGCCACAGGTCGTGAAGGTTGTCCTCGTAGACCCAGTCGATGCTCGACCCGGGAAGGATGTCGTGGAACTGGTTCAGGAGCAGCGTCTTCCAGGCCACATCGAGGTCTTTGCGCGCGTCAATTCCCGCCGCGACCGACCACATCTCGGCCTCGCGCAGCACCGTCTGCGCGCGGCGGTTCCACCACTTGGTGCGGGCCTGCGTCGTGTACGTTCCGCGGTGCAACTCGAAATAGAGCTCACCGCTCACGGTCGCGACGTCGTGGGCCATGGCGGATGCTGACTCGAAGAACTCCGACGCGCGGCCGAGCTCGACGCCGAACCGGTGGGCGGAATCGATCATCTCGGCCTGCGGCCCGCCGCCGCCGTCTCCCCATCCGAACAGGTACAACGACCGGTTGGAGCTCGCCCCGTCCTTGAAGTCGCGCACGCTGCGTTGCAGCTCGTCGCGCTCGAAGCTGCCGTTGTAGGTGTCGGCGGGCGGGAAGTGCGTGAAGACGCGGGTGCCGTCGATGCCCTCCCAGATGAAGGTGTGGTGCTCGGGCTTGTTGGTGTCGTTCCACGACAGCTTCTGGGTCAGGAAGTACCTGCACCCGGACGCCGCGATCAGCTGCGGCAGGTTGCCCGGGTAGCCGAAGACGTCGGGGAGCCACAGGATCTCGGTCTCGTAGCCGAACTCCTCCAGGAAGAAGCGCTTGCCGTGCAGAAACTGACGGACGAGCGCCTCTCCCGACGGAAGGTTGCAGTCGGCCTCCACCCACATCGCGCCCACCGGCTCCCACTGGCCCAACGCGACCTTCTCCTTGATGCGCGCGTAGATCGTCGGGTAAGACTCCTTCATCCACTGGTACTGCGCGGGCTGCGATGCGGCGAAGACGTAGTCGGGATAGGCGTCCATCAGCTCGAGCTGCGTCGACCAGCTGCGAGCCACCTTGCGCCGCGCCTCACGCAGCGGCCACTCCCACGCGGTGTCGATGTGGGCGTGGCCGGCGGCGCTGATGCGATGCGACGGATCGATGTCGAGACCCTCGCTTCCGCCGGGCGGCTCGTCGAGAAGCACCAGCTCGGCATTTCGGAACACGAATGCCGGCTCGGCCGACTCGCGCAGCTCCAGCATCGAAGGCGCGGGATCCGGCCCGGACTCGGTCGCTCTCGGGTTGGCCGCGGCCTCGAGATAGAAGTCCACGTCGCGACCGTCGATGGGAAGCCATCGGTGATTGGGGTCGACGCCGCGCCAGGGCTTGCGGTCCTTCCAGGCGAGGGCCTCGCAGGTGAAACCGGTCGGTCCCTCGAAGCCGAGATCGAAGACAGCGGCTACCCGGTTGCCGCTCCACGCATCCGGAACGCGACCCCGGACGTGAAACCACGTCGTGCTCCAGGGCGGACCCCACGAGTCGCCGATCTTGAAAGGGGCGAAGGAGCCCGCGACCGCATCGCTATACGAGATGGGCTCGCCGTGGACGAGCAGGGCGGTTAGCTCGAGCGGCTGCCGGGCGCGCGCAGGGCGCACCCAACTATCCGACTCTGACGAGCGCATCCGCCACGACTTGGGCCAGTGCGTCGATGAAGACCGGGTCCGCGTTGAAGGACCGAGTCCGGCGGATGCGAATCCCCTTTTCTCGCGCAAACCCCTGGGCCTCGACGTCGAGGTCGTAGAGGATCTCGAGGTGGTCGGCGACGAAACCGATCGGACAAACCAGCACGTCGCGAGCGCCCGAGCGCTCGACCGCCTCGAGCAAGTCCGGCCCAAGCCATGGTTCGCCCGTATGACTCGCCGACTGGAACGCGAACTCCCAGTCTTTCAGCCCGAGCCGGGCAGCCACCAGCCGGCAGCTCTCCAGCAGCTGGTCCTTGTACGGATCGCCCTCGTGGAGGATGCGCGCCGGCAGGCTGTGCGCGGTGAAGAAGATGCGGTCGGGCTGCGACTCCGCGAGCGCATCCTCGATCAACGTCTGCACTGCGCGGATGAATGCCGGGTGGTCGTGGAATCCGGGGATGAAGACGAGCTCGCCGTCCCACACCGCCTCGAGGCTCGCGCGGTAGCTGCCGAGGCTCATGTTGGCGAAGTGCGGGGCCAGCGGCAAACCGATGATGCGCTCGACGCCCGCGGCCTTCGCCTCGCGGGCACCGTCGGCGATGAAAGGCGGCGCGTGCTTCATGCCCACGAACGCCGGGAGACCGCTTCGCCTGGACAGCGCCGCGGCCTGGTCGCGCGTGATGGCAGTCAGCGGGGAGCCGCCTCCGATCGCACGGTATCGGGACGTCAGCTCCTCCAGCGCCGCGGGGGACGGCGGCCGGCCGCTGCGGATGTGCGTGAAATACGCCTCCAGCTCCGCCTCGGAAGCCGGACTTCCGTAGGCCATGCACAGGATCGCGGTCTCAGGCGACATGCGCGGGAAGCCACGAATGCACGGTCTCGACGAGAAGCTGCAGGTTTTCGAGGCTCGCGTCGGGCGGTACGCCGTGGCCGAGGTTGAAGATGTGCCCGGGCCGGCCACCCGCGCGCTTCAGCACGTCGAGCGCGCGCGTTCGAACGAGCTCCGCCGGCCCGAGAAGAAGCGCGGGGTCGAGGTTGCCCTGCACCCCGCGTTCGAGGCCGACGCGCCTCCATCCCTCGTCGAGGTTGACGCGCCAGTCCAGGGACACGATGTCCGGACCTGTCGCTGCGATCAGCTCGAGCAGCCCGGCGGTACCCGTGCCGAAATGGATGCGCGGCACTCCGAGCGGAGCCAGGTCTTCGAAGATCGCGCGGGTATGAGGAGCGACGCGCGACTCGTAGTCGTCAGGCGATAGCGCGCCCACCCACGAATCGAAGAGCTGGACCGCGGATGCGCCCACGGCCACCTGCGCACGCAGATATGCGGCCATGGTTCGCGCAAGGCGCTGCATGAGGCGATCGAAGGCGTCCGGCTCCGAGAACATGAACGCCTTCACCTTCTCGAACGTGCGCGAGGGCCGGCCCTCGATCAGATAGCTGGCGAGCGTGAACGGAGCGCCCGAAAAACAGATCACCGGCACCGGCGACTCCGCGACCACCTCGCGAACCGACGTGATCACATCGGGGGCGGCCTCGTCGCCGGCGGGAACGCGTAGCCTGTCCACGTCCGCGGCCCTGCGGATGGGGTTGGCGATCACGGGCCCGACGTTCTCCACGAGCTCGAAGTCGACGCCCATTCCGCGGACCGGGAGCATGATGTCCGCGAACATCACGGCGGCGTCGACGCCCAGCCGCCGCACCGGTTGGAGCGTGACCTCGGCGCACAGCTCCGGCTGCGCCACGATGTCTGCGAGCGTGTAGCGCTCCCGCAGCCTTCGGTACTCGGGGAGCGACCGTCCGGCCTGGCGCATGAACCAGACAGGAGTGACGTCGACCTTCTGCCGCCGCGCGGCGGCCAGAAACCGTGGTTCGGTCATTCGGCCCCGAGCAGCGCAGTGATCTCTTCGATCGGGCGACAAGTTCCCGTGAGGATCGGCGTGTCGCGCACGGTCGAGCGCCGACTTTCGGTGCCGCGGAGCTCACGCACGAGATCGCCGAACGCCGGCAGGTCGTCCGTCTCGTACGCAACCAGGAAGTCCATGTCATCCAACCCGAACGAGTACGCGAGGAGCTGTCGCACCTGGTGATAGCGGTGGCCGATCTTCATGTGCTCGTTCATCACCTTCTGCCGCTCGTCTTGCGGAAGGAGGTACCAGTCGGTGCTCTTGGTGAAGGGGTAGACGATGAGGTAGCGCGATCGGTCGCCGCTGAAAAGTGACTGCTCCTGTGAAGTCGGCCGCTTGACGTACTGCGACGCCGAGATGAGGCCGAGGAAGCTCTCGCGCACGGTCATCCACGCACCCATGCCTGCGCGCAGGGCGGCGGCGCTCCTTTCCTCGAGGCTTTCCAGCGAGGGCGCAAGGCTCCATATGAGCATGTCGATGCCCGTCCTCAAGCCGACCATCGAGTAGGTGAAGGACACGACTTCGGATTGCGCCTTGATGGCGGCGGCGAACTGGTCCGCGGACCGGCAGCGCTCCTCGCGATCGAGGCGCCGCCACGCCGGATCGAGCCCCAGCGCGAGGGCGTGGACGAAGCGACGCTCGCTCACTCGCGCAGCCACGCGGCGGCGTCGGCCGCGAAATACGTGATGGTGATGGAGGCGCCTGCGCGCGCAATCGCGGTCAGGGTCTCGAGCACGGCATTCCGCCGGTCGACCCAACCCCGCTCGGCCGCGGCTTCGATCATCGCCGCCTCACCGCTCACCTGGTAGGCGGCGAGAGGAAGGTCGAACCTGGTTCGGGCCATCGCCAGCAGGTCGAGCGAAGTGAGGGCCGGCTTGACCATCAGGATGTCCGCGCCTTCGGCCGCGTCGATCTCCATCTCGCGCAAAGCCTCGCGCCCGTTGGCGAAATCCATCTGGTAGGACTTGCGGTCGCCGAAGCTGGGGGCCGAGCCGGCCGCCTCCCGGAACGGCGCATATAAAGAGGACGCGTGCTTCGAGGAGTACGCCATGACCGCGGTTTCGGTGAAGCCGGCCGCGTCCAGGCCATGCCGGAGGGCGGCGACCTGGCCGTCCATCATGGCGCTCGGGCCGACGAAGTCGGCGCCGGCCTCGGCGTAGGAGACGGCGGCCGCGGCCAGCCGGGGCAGCGTCGCGTCGTTGTCGACGACGTCTTCGAAACGTGCGCCCTGCGCGCGCCCGGCGGCGAGAATTCCGCAGTGCCCGTGCGACGTGTACTCGCACAGGCACACGTCGGCGACCAGCGCGAGAGGAAGTCCTTCGCCGCGAAGCAGCCGGAGCGTCTCGGAGACCGGGCCGCGGGGATCGTCGGCGCCGCTGCCCCGCCCGTCCTTCTCCTCGGGGATGCCGAACAGCAGCAGCCCACCGACGCCTAGCTCGGCAAGTCGGTGCGCCTCGCGCAAGGCCAGGTCCGCGGAAAGTCGCGCGTGGCCCTTCAGCGATTCGATCTCGATTCGCCGGCCCCGGCCGCCGACCACGAACAGCGGCGCAATGAGCTGCCCCGGATGCAGCCGCGTCTCGCGCACGAGGCTGCGCATGGCGGGACTGGTGCGCAGGCGGCGCGGGCGCGCCGGCGAGCTCGGCATGAACCGCTCGACGGCGGCGGCCATCTCCTTCGTGCTCTGGGCCGTGGCCTCGGCCGCAACGGTGAATCCTGCCTCGCGAGCTGCGGCGCTGGTTCGAGGTCCGATGGTGATCGCCGGGATGTCGATCCGACCGCCCAGCTTGAGGAATCCGCGCACCGCCGAGCCGGATGCGAACACCACCGCCGCCAGCTCGTTCTCCTGAAGCGCGCGCTCCAGGGCGGACGCGGAGTCGTCGGGTCCCTCGACCGTCTCGTAAGCCGTGATCTCCCGCACGATCGCGCCGCGGTCCTCCAGCTCGCGCGGAAGGTCCGAGTCCGCCATCGACGCGCGCACCAGCGCGATCCGCTTCCCGGCCACGTCGGGCAGCGACGACGCGATGGCGAGGCCGTTGGCCTCGGCGGGGACGAGGTCGACCTCGATCCCCTTCGCGCGCAGCGCCCGGGCCGTTGCTTCTCCCACCGCGGCCCACCGCGGACCGGCCGGCGTGTCGGGCAGCGTGGCCACGCCCGCGGCGCTGGTCACCACAACCCAGTCGAACGTGGCGAGGTCGGGCCAGTCGACCGCCGCCGCCCGTGTGGCGACGGTCGGCACGGCGACGACGCGATAACCACGGGAAGTCAGCTCGGCGACGAGGGGATCCTGTTCGCCCGCGGGTCGCGTGACGAGCACGGTCTTCATCGCAGCGCCACCGCCCGCGCGAGACTGCGACCGGCGTCTTCCGCGAGGCGCTGCGCCTTTTCGCGCTTTCCGCGCACCGTGTCGATCCGCAGGTCTGACCCGTCGCTGTTCACGCCGCCGACGATCATCGTGAAATCGCGCTCGTTGACGGTAGCCAGGGCGCCCACCGGCGCCCGGCATGTCCCGCCGGTCGCGCGAAGGACGCACCGCTCCGCTTCGACCGCGAGCCGAACGTCCGCGTCGTCGTACAGCCGAAGCTCGTCGAGCAGAAGTCCCGGCTCGTTTCGTGCCTGAATCGCCAGCGCACCCTGCGCCGGAGCCGGCGGCATCGCATTCGGCTCGAGGCGCTGGTCTATCCTTCCGCCCTTCGCCAAGCGGTCGAGGCCGGCCGCCGCGATGACGATTGCGTCGACGTCGCCCTGGTCGAGGCGCCGTAGTCGCGTGTCGACGTTGCCGTGCAGGGGCTCGATCCGGAGATCGGGGCGAGCGGCGCGAAGAAAGCCCGAGCGGCGCGGGCTGTCGGTGCCGACGATCGCTCCGGCCTTGAGGTGCGCGAGCTCGCTCCCGCCATCCCTCGTCACGAGCGCGTCGCGCGGATCGGCGCGAATCGGATAGGCCGCGATGACCAGGTCAGGCTCCTCCTCCAGCGGGACGTCCTTCGCGCTGTGCACGGCCGCGTCGATCTCGCCACGCTGAAGAGCTCGCGCGATCGCGGCCACGAAGATCCCCTCGCCCGGCTCGGTATCCGGTGGCCGCGTGTCCCCCTCGGTGACGATGCGCACGAGCTCGATCTCATGGCCCACCTCGCTCAAGCGCTTGGCGAACCACTCCGTCTGAGCAAGGGCGAGCATCGAGCCGCGTGTCCCGATTCGGATGTTCATTCGAGGGTCCCGGCTGTCGAATCTAGCACCCGCTCAGATGGCGTTTGTAGCGCTCGGCCGATCGGCGAACCGCCTCCTTCCCGCCCGAGATCACGTTGCGGTCCCACCAGGCGCCATAGATCCGATCGAACTGGAACGGCTCGACAGCGCCTATGACGCGATCGACCTCGGCCGCCGACAGCGGCACGTAGTTGGGGAAGCTGTACATGAAGCTGACCCAGCGCCGGTCCTGCGCGACCTGGAGGATGTCGCCCGCGAGCAGCGCACCGCGGCCGTCCGCGCCCGCCGGCAGGTGCAGCACCGTCCCGCCCGCGAAGTGGCCGCCGGCCCGGATCAGCGTCATGCCGTCCCATAACTCCTTGGTCTCGCCGGACCAGTGTTCGATACAAGGATCTGGGCGCATCACCCACTGCTCATCGGCCTCGTGCAGGAGCACTGGCGCGTCGAACTCGCGGCTCCACTCCACCATCGACGAGTAGTAGTGCGGATGCGAGATCGCGATCGCGCGCAGACCGCCTGCATCGCGCACCTCTTTGACCGCCGCCTCATCGATGACCGTGATGCAGTCCCACATCACGTTCCCGGCCGGTGATCGCACGAGCAGCGCACGCTGGCCGATGGCAAACGAAGGCTCCGTGCCGATGCCCAGGAGACCCGCGTCGTCGCGCAGCTCATTGCGATGCTTGGCGCGCAGCTCGTCGAGCGTCGTCCATCGCTGGCCGCCCCAGCCGACGTACTGCCGCTCGTCCTCGCAGACCGGGCATTGCGCGGGTGGATCGACCGACGGCTTGAACTGCGCCCCGCACGTTGCGCAGACGTACGCGCGCTGCTGGGGCACGACAAGCAATGTACGCCCCTCATTTGCAGTAGCACGGACGCGGCGGCTCAGCCGTTTCCCCTTTAAGAAGAACTGGAGGAAACGCCGTGCTCTACATCCGCGTGCCGCATTCCGGAAGGCCGATTTTCACAGTGATCGCCGGCGCTTTGGTCGGCGCGGGCCTGGCGTTTGCGGGACCGCAAGTGGCCGCGGCTTTCGATCGACCGGGCTGCGCCGAAAGGGTGATGAGCGCCGTGTCGACTGACAAAGCCGTCAACGGCACCTTCGCGTGCTTCGACCGTGGATTGCAGATGGGTCTCCTCACGGTCGGGGTCAACTCGGACAAGACCTTCGCCGACCGGATCGGCCAGGACGGCGACTATCACTTCGTGCACAAGACCGCCGACGGCGGTTACGTCTACGAGTACGACCGGCCGACGACCCCGCACGACCGATTCAAGGGCACGATCAACGCCCTGGCGATCCCGCAGACTCGCGCCGACGTGCGCCGGGGAGCCTTGCTGGCGGCGTGGAACGAGCCGCACGACGTGCGGCGGGCGTGGGCCGAGATCAGCGGTCAGACGCAGAACGACGAGAGCCGGATGTTCACGTTCTACATGGGGGCTGACGGCCGGATCACATCGGTCAAGTAGCCCCCCGAGCGCTAGGACGGGATATCAGCTCTGGCCGGCGCCTTGCGGTGCGGCAGTGGCCGCGCGAAGCTTTCGACCGCGGCGAGCATAGCGTCCCGAAAGCGCTGCTGATCTGAAGCCGGAAGGCGGCGCAGCGCCTCGGGCGGTTCGAAGAGTTGCGCGATGAGCTGCTCCCTCACCTGACGGCCTCGCGCTGTCACCGTGAGCACGTTGATCCGGCGGTCGGTCGGATGCGGTCTTCGCGCGACCAGGCCCCGCTCTTCCAGGCGGTCGGTCGGGTCCACCACCGTCGAAGGGTTGCAGCGCAGGCGCTCCGCAAGCTCCTTCTGCGAGATCGCGTGCTCGGGGTCGAGCTGCACCAGCGCCCACGCCGAGACGGGCGAAAGTCCGGCGCCGTCGGCGGCTGCGTTCATACGCTCCTCCCACCCGCCAAAGGACTCGACGAGCAAGGCCCACAGCTCGTGGGCGCGCGAGCGAAAGCGCAGACCAGGGACGAACTCGCCGCTCATCGGGGCTGAAGTGTACGGCCGAATGCCTCTAAATCGGTTTGCAGTGAAATAAATGGAGAATCCACGCGATTGCCCCAGACAGTAATTCCCTTTCAAGGAGGCGTGCTGTATGGGGACGTGGAAGTTCGACCCGATGCATACACAGGTGGAGTTCTCCGCCAAGCACCTCGGCATGATGACGGTGCGAGGCAATTTCAACGAGGTCACCGCGTCGGGTGACATCTACCCCGACGAACCGGGGCGGTCACAGATCGAGGCCGTCATCAACACCGCAAGCATTCGCACAAACAACGAGAAGCGCGACAACGACCTGCGCTCGTCCAGCTTTCTCGAGATCGCGAAGTACCCGACCATATCGTTCAAGAGCACGAAGATCGAGCACGCCGGCGGAGACCGCTACAAGGTCACCGGCGATCTCACGATCAAGGGCACGACCAAGCCGGTCACGCTAGAGCTCGTCAAGTACGGCGAGTTCAACGACCCCCGTATGGGTCACCGGATCGGGTACGCGGCGCAGACGAAGATCAACCGCAAGGACTTCGGCATGAGCTTTGATGCGGTGCTCGACGGCAAGTTCGTCGTGAGCAACGAGATCCAGATCAACATCGAGGGCGAGATCGTCGAGGCTGCGGACGTGCCTGCACCGGCGCACGAGCAGGTGGAAGCCGGCAACCGAACCCGCTAGGGCGCGGGGTCGCGGGCGGCGACCACGAAAACGACAGCGAGTATCACCGCAAGGACGACGGGTCCCCATTCGTTGACGGGTCCGCTGGTGAACAGGAGCCTGAACACCAGCGACCCGAAGACGTACACGCCGCCCAGGACGATGACGATGCGGAAGCGTCGGGCGACCAGCTTCAGCTGGCGGCGGAAGCCTCCCGGCCGGAGCGCGAGGACGCTTGCGGACAGCGCGGTCAGGAGGATCACCCCGACCAGAAAGCCCCTCACGCCCCCAGTCTGATGGCCGGTTAGGATTGCTCGCGGTGCAGCTCGCCCTCCGCCGGCCTTCGCCCATGGCCGCGGCGTTCGAGGAATTCCAGCAGGACAGGCTCGAGTTCTTCCGCCGTTGCGCCGAGACCTCCGACGCCGCGCGCTTCCGTTTCGGCGCCGACGACGTGATGGTCGTGAGCCGGCCGGAGCTGGTGAACGACGTGCTGATGACCCGGCGTGCCGACTTCAGCAAGGCCTACCTGACGAGCCTTATGCACCCACTGCTCGCAAGCAGCATGCTTCTAGCGGACAGCGACAGCTGGCTGCATGAGCGCAAGCTCGTCCTCCCCGCGTTTCACCGGGAGCGCCTCGACGTCTACGCGGCCGTGATGGCGGACGAGGCGCGGCGCGCGTGCGCGCAGTGGGTGTCCGGACGAACGCGGGACATCCACTCCGACATGATGCGGATGACCCTCCAGATCGTCACGCGAACGTTGTTCGGCATCGATTTCCACGAAGCCGTGGGCGTGGCCGAAGACCTGGTGGCGACGGTGATGGACGAGTTCAACCGCCGGATCGCGAGCCCCGTCCGTTTTCGCTTTCCGCTGCCGACCCTGAGGACGATGCGGCTGTTCAAGGCTATGCGTGAGCTCGACCAGATCGCCTACCGCGCGATCACCGAGCGGCGGCGCAAGCCGCAGGACGATCTGCTGTCGATGCTGGTGGCGGCGCGAGACGACAGCGGCCGGCCCATGAGCGACCGCGAGGTTCGGGACGCCTGCATCGCCGTGTTCTTCGCGGGACACGAGACGACCGCATGCCTTCTCTCCTGGACGTGGTACATCCTGTCGGAGCGCCGCGACATCGAGGCCAGGATGCTCGCCGAGCTGTCGAACATCGGACCGGAAGATTCGCCGGCCGGCCTGGTCGAGCGGATGCCTTACGCGCAGAACGTGTTGAAGGAAGTCCTGCGCATCTACCCGCCCGCGTACGGATTTGGGCGGCGCGCGCTGCGAGACACCTGGGTCGGCGAGCATCGCGTGCCGGCGGGAACGACCGTGCTCATGAGCCCATGGGCGATCCAGCGCGACCCCGCCTACTTCGACGACCCGGAGCAATTCTCGCCCGAGCGCTGGGAGGGCGGCCTAGCGTCCCGCCTGCCGCGGTTCGCCTACTTCCCGTTCAGCAGCGGCCCGCGCAGGTGCGTCGGAAGCTCCTACGCAACCATGGAAGCCACCATCGCGATCGCGACGATCCTGCCGCGCTTTCGCCTCACCTCGGCGGGCCAGGTTCGGCCCGCACCGTCGCTCACCCTCCGGCCCGCGGGAGAGATGACGATGACGGCTACCGCCAGGCACAACTAGACCGCCAACCCGCCGGGAATCGGCGAGAATTTGCCGCGCATGTCACCCGCCGAACACATCGTGCCGGTGATCGTCATCGCCATCGGCATCGCCGGCGTCCTGCTGGCGACGCGGCGCTGGCCCGGGCGCTGGGTGGACCAGGGCGCCCGCTTCATCGCCGTCGCGGTGGTGCTCGCCGAGGTCGGTTGGTGGGCGATCAACATCGCCAACGGCACCTGGACCGTGCAGTGGAGCCTGCCGCTCCACCTTTGTGAGGCCGGCTGCTTCCTCGCCGCGGCCGCCCTGTGGTGGCGGTTCAGATTTGCCTTCGAGATGAGCTACTTCTGGGGCCTGGGCGGCACCATGCCCGGCCTCTTCTCCCCCAGCATCCCTGGGCACTTCCCGGACCCGGTGTACTTCCAGTACTACGCGCAGCACGGCCTGCTCGTCCTCGGCGCCTTCTATCTCGTGGTGGCACTGAGGATGCGCCCGGCGCGCAGGGCGGTGATGCGGGTTTCGATCGCGACCGCCGTCTACGCCGCGGCGGTCGGGGTCGTCGACTACTTCACCAACGGCAACTACTTGTTCTTGCGGGACCTGCCGCCGACCAAGACGGCGCTGGACTACATGGGTCCGTGGCCGTGGTACATCATCTCGCTGACGATCGCCGCGATCGTGGTCTTCAACCTTCTCTATCTGCCGTTCGCGCGTGCGACCCGCATGCAGGAGTCCGCGGCGACGACGGTCTGAATCCGGCCGCTAGCCGAACCGGCGGACGAACATGAACATCGCCGGGACCCAGTATTCGGCGCCGTTGGCCTTACGCCTGCGGCGGGCGCGGCGCAGGAATCCCCAGACCGCGAGCTTGCCCGCGCTCGTCGGCATGACCTCGTCCTCGAGCCGGAGCTTGCGCGAGACGCGCTCGTCAGGGTCGAGGGGGCCGAAGATCGAGTACATGCTGCGGCGGTCGAGGCTGCGCAGGTCGCGTTCTTCGAGACGGGCCATCGGTCCGACCCCTATTTAACCGCCGGGTCTTCGCCTCGTCACTTTTCGAAGTCGGCGCCCCAGTACGGGCCTGGAGCGCCGACAGGGGTAGGGGGATTTCGGTCTGGGGCCGGGGCCGCAGCAGCGACTGCCAGCTGGGGCTCGCGAGCGCGAGGTCGAGCTCGATCTCGCGCGCGGTGGGCATCTCAAAGCGGGTCGGGTCATCGTCGGAAATTGCCATCTCGATCCTCCTGGAGCGTTTGACAGCAGGTTCGAGGGCGGCGCTCAAGGAAAGGCCAAGAGTTGCTCAAGCTCCCCGGCGCGCCCAAAATGGCCGCGGGCGGCATGGAATTCAGGATGCTGGGCCCGCTCGAGGTCCGGCGCGGTGACGAGACACTTGCCCTCGGGGGCGCGAAGCAGCGCGCGCTGCTGGCGATCCTGCTGCTCCACGCCAACCATGTCGTCGGCCGCGAGCGGCTGGCTGAGCTGCTCTGGGGAGACGAGCCGCCGCCGACCGCGGACCACGTAATCGAGGTCTACGTCTCGCAGCTGCGCCGGGTGCTCGAGCCGCAGGGAGCTCCGTACAAGATGCTCGTCCGCAAACCGGCCGGATACGTCCTGCAGGTGTCGGCTTCGGACCTCGACGTCAACACGTTCGCCGGGCTTGTGGAAGGCGCCCGCTCGAGGCAGCCGGCCGAAGCCTCGGCGGCGCTGTCCCGAGCGCTCGACATGTGGCGTGGGCCTGCGCTCGCGGACTTTGCCGGCGAGTCGTTCGCCCTGAGCGAGTCGGCGCGCCTGAACGAGCTCCGCCTCTACGCGCGGGAGGAGAGGATCGACGCCGAGCTCGCGCTCGGCCACCATGGGCAGCTCATCGGGGAGCTGCAGGGCCTGGTCGAGGAGCACCCCCTGCGGGAGCGGCTCTGCGGGCAGCTCATGCTCGCCCTCTATCGCGCCGGGCGGCAGGCCGAGGCGTCCGACATATATCAAAGGACGCGCGAGAGGCTGGTGGACGAGCTCGGCATGGAGCCCGGGCCCGAGCTGCAGGAGCTCTTGAAGCGCATCCTGCAGCAGGAGACGGGTCTCGCGGCGACCCCCGCGACCCTCCCGTCCGGAACGATGACGTTCCTCATCACCGACGTCGAGGGTTCGACCCGGCGCTGGGACCGCCATCCCGACGAGATGCGGGAGGCGATGGCGATCCACGATCGGGTGCTCGGCGCCGCGATCCGCGATCACGGAGGCACGCAGGTCGAATCGGGGCGCGAAGGCGACAGCGTCCTTGCCGTTTTCGCGCGCGCGACCGACGCTCTCGCCTGCGCGCTGGACATCCAGAGAGAGCTGGCCGCACAGACCTGGCCCGCGGGCGCCGATCTCCACCTGCGAGTGGCGATCCACAGCGGCGAGGCGGAGCTGCGTGGCGGGCACTACTTCGGCCCGACCGTCTACCGCTGCGCGCGCGTCCTCGCGACTGGGCACGGTGACCAGGTGCTGGTGACCCAGGCGACGCACGACCTGGTGCTGGACTCACCGCGCGAGGGCGCGTCGCTGCGCGACCTGGGGCCGCACCGGCTGCGAGACCTGGAACGGCCGGAGCGCATCTTCCAGCTTGAAGCGCGCGGGCTGCGATCGGACTTCCCTCCGCTCAAGTCCATGGACCCGCAGCGGCACAACCTCCCCATCAGCCCGACCGGATTCATAGGGCGCGAGGCCGAGCTGGCCGAGATCGCCGAGCGGTTGAGGCCGCATCGGATGCTCACCCTCGTCGGGCCGGGTGGCACGGGCAAGACGCGGCTGGCCCTACAAGCTGCGGCCGAGAACATCGAGCGTTTCGAGGACGGCGTCTGGTTCGTCGAGCTGGCGTCCGTCCGCGAACCCGAGCTGGTGGCCCAGACCGTCGCCGAGGCCCTCGGCATCCGCGAAGAGGCCGGCCGGCCGATCGCGAAGACGCTCGTCGATCGACTTCGCGACAAGAAGTTTCTGCTCGTGCTCGACAACTGCGAGCACCTGATCGCGGCGGTCGTGAAGCTCGCCGACCAGCTGTTTCACGACTGCTCTGGCATCCGTCTGCTCGCGACGAGCCGCGAGGCGCTGCGCGTGAACGGCGAGGCGATCATGCGCGTCGGACCGCTCACCGAGCCCGACGCGGTCGTGCTCTTCGTCGAACGATCCGCGGCTGTGGAGTCCGGCTTTCGGATCACGGACGGCAACACCCAGCTGATCAGGGAGATCTGCCGTCGCGTCGAGGGGATTCCGCTCGCCGTCGAGCTCGCCGCGGGTCGGTCGCGCATGATGACCCCCGCCGAGATCCTCGCGCGGCTGCAGGAGAGCTTCAGCGTGCTTGCCGGCGGAAGTCGCTCGGCGGAGGGCCGGCACGAAACGCTGAACACTGCGATCGATTGGAGCTACTGGCTGCTCAGCGATGACGAGCAGCGGTTGCTCCGCTGCCTGTCGGTGTTCTTCGGCGGCTTCACGCTCGACGCGCTGACCGCCGTCTTCGGTGATACGGCCGTGCCGCCGATCGATCTGCTGGGGCAGCTCATAGACAAGTCATTGGTCGCGCCGCAGGAGGCCGCCGACGGGTCGACGCGTTACGCGCTCCTCGAGACCGTCCGGGAGTACGGGCACCGCAAGCTGCGTGAGAACGGCGAGCACGAGGCCGTGCACAACCGGCACGGGACCTACTTCAGCGCCCTCGTGAGGGCGTCGGCCGCTGATTGGAACGGCCCCGAGCGCAGCTCGTGGCTGCAACGACTTGCGGCCGAGGTGGACAATCTGCGGGCCGTTTTTGACTTGAACGCCATCCCACCGAGGGCTGCGCTGTCCATGGCCGACACCCTTGCCGATTTCTGGGAAACGCGCGGAGAGTACCGCGAGGCCCTGTCTCGATTTGCCGCGGTGCTTCGAAGCAGCCCGGAGCCTTCGCCGGAGCGCGCTCACGCACTCCAATCCGCGGGCCTGGTCGCGTGGCTGCAGGGCGACATGCAGCTGGCCGTGGATTACACCGACGAAGGTCTGCGGGTCAGCCGCGAGATCGGGGACAGCAAGGCGGAAGCATTGTTGCTGCAGCAGCTGGGGCAGATCGCGACTCAGAAGGGCGATTTCAAAACGGCGCGGCCATACGTCCAACAGGCGCTGGAAATCGCCGACGAGCAGCGATACGAGCGGATCGAGGCGCTATGCGAGTGGCGTCTCGGTTTCATCGAACTCTTGAGCGACGACCTGGCGGCGGCCGACGTTCGCTTCCGGGCGAGCATCGCGTTGTGGGAGAAGCTCGATGACGCCGAATCAATCGCCGATTCTCTCCAGATGCTGGGAACGATCGCAGTGCGCCAGGGCCGCCTCATCGATGCGAGATCGCACCTGGCTCGCAGCCTCGAGATCCTGCGCGACCAGGGAAGCGACCGCTCGGTCGCGAACCTTCTCGAAGCCTTCGCGTCTTTGGCGATCGCGGAGAAGGAGCTCGACCGGGCCCTGATGCTCGGTGGCGCGTCGACAGGGCTGCGCAGCCGGGTGGACATCGTCCCTATGTCGCCGGTCAGCCTGGATATCGCCGAGCGGCTCGACAAGGTGCGTGAAAGCATGCCGTCCGATGACGCATGGGAGGCCGGCCGCGCGATGTCGCGCGAGGAGGCAGTCGCTTACGCGCTCGACAAGTCAGAGGCTAACAGCAGGGTTTCATGAGATCCGGCTGGATGGTGTTCGGATTGATACCGGGAGCGACCTCGCCCCGGCCGAGTATCCGCTTGTAGTCTTCTTTCGCCACGTCGGCGTCAGCCTGGGTGAGAACAATTGGCAGCGCATCTTGGTGCCGGCCCAGGTCGCACCCCAGGATCGCCTCGGTGTACTGCGTGTACCTGCACTCGAACGCCATGTGCGTGTGCCAGAGCTGGTGGGCCTCCTCGGTGACTATGAAATTGAGGCCGCCGGGATTGCTGTGCACCAACCTGAGAAAAGCCACGTACCAGTCACTGGCTTTCTGGATCGTCGCCCCATGATCGTCGGGCCAATTCCATTGCTTTGCCGCCACGTCGATGATGCCTCTCAGGTCCGGCTCCATGAAACTGTTCGCCCTTGTCATCTCTCCCTCCCTGAATTTGGCGCAAATGTAAAACCAATCCGACGCTTGTGGATAACCGATTCAAAGCGACCGCTCGATGCGGTCCTCGACCGCCCAGATGTGCTCGCACCGCGCCACGACTGCCAGGAGCTCGGCCAGCTGGACCGACAGCGGCCGCGCCGCCCTCGCCAGGCGCCTCGCCTCCATCTTTTCCGCGTAGTACCGACAGTTTTCGCTCATCTCTGCAACCTCCTTGCGCACGAGGTTCAGAGACGCCGTTCAACCCGCCCTCAAGCTCCGCTCAAGGGTCTACTGGGTCAGGTCGCGGAGCGATGGAACGAAGTAGTAGGCGCCCGTCAGCGGGGTCGCGTAATAGGTCAGGGCGTCGCGGATGCCATCCCCCACGCCGGCCATGCTCTCGAGCATCCGCGCCAGCCGGTGCTGGTCCGAGCTGAACCCGACGAACATCGTCCCGTGGGCGGTCACCGTGCCGTACGGCATGTTCCGGCGAAAGATCTTGCCCAGCTCGTCCTGGTCGTTCTTCGCGACGTGGGAGTCGGCGGGCTTGTCCTCGAGCTCGGCGCTGTCCGCCTTGCGCCGGCCCATGACCAGCTCCTGCTTCTCGGTCGGAGCGGACTCCCACTCCACCGCGTTGTGCGCCCACTTCTGAAGGAGCAGCACCGAACCACCTCCGCCCGGCTGCCCAACCGGGATCACCGCGATGTCCGGCGCCTCGATCAAGGTCGGGTTCTCGGTGCCGTCGATGAATCCGGTGAGGTCGCGATCGTTGTGGTAGGGCCAGCTCGAGGTCTCCTCTGCGACCGTCGCCACGTCGCGCACCGACGCGATCGCCGACCGCGCGACGTCAAAGACCACGTCGTAGGCGCTGCCCGAGATCCAGAGCACGGCATCGTGCTGGGTCGCGGGAACGGTGAATCCGTCGCGGCCGACGATCGCGTGGTTGAAGCCTTCGAGCCCTGCCGGCGAATCGTCCGGAAACACCTGGCTCCAGAGCTCCGGGCGGAATCCCGCCACGAGGTTGACGCCGCCCATGGTGGTGCGAGGCTCGCGCAGCGAGGTGACCGCAGCGACCAGGGCCTGCGGCCCAACCCCGGCTCGGACGTCGAACTCCAGGTACGCGTGCGAGGCGGTGCCGAGGGCGAAGATGCCGGGCTGAGGGGCGGTGCTCACGGCGGACCGATGATAGCTAGGATCACCTCGTGGCCCAGAATCCGCCGCCGGCCAAAGCAAGCACGCCGCCGACGCCGGCCAACAGCCCGCGCAGCCCCGCGCAAAAGCCGCCCGACATGCTCGCGCCGCTACGCACGAGGCGGTTCTGGATCACGGTCATCATCCTTCTCGTACTCAACTTCATCGTCGGCCAGGTCTTCACCGCCCTGAGCCAGACGCCGACGGTGACGATCTCGTACAACACGTTCCTCTCGCAGGTCACTGCCGGCAACGTCACGAGCGTCACCGCCACCGGCGAGTCGATCACCGGTGTGACGAAGAAACCGGTCGCCGACTTCCAGACGCCTTCGACGACCTCGACCAAGTTTCAGACGCAGCGGCCGTCGTTCGCGACCGACGACCTGCTCACGCTGCTGCAGCAGCACGACGTCGTCATCAACGCCAAGGACCCCAACGCCTCGACACCGGTCTGGGAGACGCTGCTGTTCAGCTTCGGCCCGACGATCCTGCTCGTCCTCGGTTTCCTCTACCTATCGCGTCGCGCCGCCGGCGCGGGCGCGGGCGGAATCCTGGGCAGCTTCGGGCAGAGCCGCGCCCGCGTTTACGACGAGGAGAAGCCGGCCACCACTTTCGATGATGTGGCCGGCATCGACGAGGTGAAAGCAGACCTCCAGGAGATCGTGGACTTCCTCCGCGAGCCGCAGAAGTACACCAAGCTCGGCGGCGCCGCGCCCAAAGGCGTGCTCCTGATCGGCGCTCCGGGAACCGGCAAGACGCTTCTCGCGCGGGCCGTCGCGGGCGAAGCCAAGGTTCCGTTCTTCAGCATCGCGGGCTCGGAATTCGTGGAGGCGATCGTCGGTGTCGGCGCGGCGCGCGTGCGCGACCTCTTCGCCAAAGCGCGTGCGGCCGCCCCCGCGATCATCTTCATCGACGAGATCGACGCCATCGGGCGCAGTCGCTCGGCGGCGATTCGAGTGGGCGGCAACGACGAGCAGGAGCAGACGCCCAACCAGATCCTCACCGAGATGGACGGCTTCGACTCACGCGAGGGCGTGATCGTGCTTGCCGCGACCAACCGCGCCGACGTCCTCGACCAGGCGCTTCTGCGCCCGGGGCGATTCGACCGGCGCGTCACCGTGCAGGCTCCCGACCGGCGCGGACGCGCGGCGATCCTCCGCATCCACACCCGGAACGTTCCGCTTGCGGCGGACGTCGACCTGGACGACATCGCCTCGAACACGCCGGGCCTGGTCGGCGCCGATCTCAAGAACCTCGTCAACGAGGCCGCATTGACCGCCGCAAGGAAGGGCGAAACCACCGTGACGGCCGCCGACTTCCAGGAAGCCATCGAAAAGACCTTGCTAGGGAGCGAGCGCAAGATCCTGCTCAGCGAGGCGGATCGCGAGCGGATCGCCTACCACGAGTCGGGACACGCGCTGCTCGGCCTTCTCATCGCCGGCGCCGACCCGGTGCGGAAGGTCACGATCGTGCCTCGCGGCCAGGCGCTCGGCGTCACGCTGCAGAGCCCGGTGGACGACCGCTTCAACTACGGCGAGGACTACCTGCGCGCCCGCATGATCGGCGCCCTGGGCGGCCGCGCGGCCGAGCATCTCGTCTACGGGGTCGTCACGACCGGCGCCGAGAACGACCTGCAGCAGGTGACGCGCATCGCGCGCGAGATGGTCGTGCGCTGGGGCATGAGCCCGAAAGTCGGCCCGCTCAACCTGACCGACGGAGACTCGGGAGGGCTGCAGAAGCCATACAGCGAAGCGACCGGCCAGCTCATCGACGACGAGGTCCGCCGCATCGCCGAGGAATGCCTCGTCGAGGCGGAGAAGATGCTGACCGAGCATCGGCCCCAGCTCGACGCGCTGGCCCATGCGCTGTTGAAGAACGACTCGCTCGACGAGAAGGAGATCCTCGCGGTGACGGGCGTCGAATCACGATCAGCGGTGGCGCTTGCCGGATCTAACTGACGGCGCGCGCACCGCGGTGCGCACGTGCATGAACGTGAGCAGCGCCGACCGCGTGTGGGTCATTCGCACCCGAACCCGCGCCTCGATCGCGGATGCGATCGAACGCGAGATCGTGGAAACGGGCGCGGCGCTTCAGTCGTGGACCATGGAGGATCACTTGGAGCGACCCGCGAAGGAATTCCCGCGAAGTCTCGCGGAGGACATCCGGAAGTTCCGGCCGACGGTTTCGTTTTTCATCGGCGACAGCAAGCCGGGCGAGCTCGCGTTCCGCCTGCCCATGCTCCACCTCCTGCCGGACGAGATGCGCTTGCGCCACGGGCACATGATCGATATCACCGAAGAGGTGATGTCCGACGGCATGACCGCCGACTACGAAGAGATCTACCGCGTGACGCGACAGGTCTACGAGATCGCGCGCCAAGCGCACCGCATCACCGTCAACACGTCGCTCGGCACCGACGTCGTGGCGACGCTCTCGCCGAGCCTGAAGTGGATCCCTTGCGACGGCCGCTACTGGGAGGCCGGACGATGGGGCAACCTGCCCGAGGGGGAGACGTTCACGTGTCCGCTATCTGTGGACGGCGTGGTCGCGGCCGAGGAGATGGGCGATTGGTTCACCTCGAAGTACGGGCTTCTGCATCCACCGGCGCGACTGACGATCAAGGGCGGCCGGTTCCAGGCGATCGACACGCCCGATGCGCAGCTGGAGAAGGACTTCACCGACTACATGTCGCAGCACGAGAACTCGGGCCGCGTCGGTGAGTTTGCGATCGGCACGAACGTCGGGCTGACGCGGATCATCGGCAACTTCCTGCAGGACGAGAAGTTTCCCGGCATGCACCTCGCGTTCGGCGACCCATACGCACACGAAACCGGCGCGGACTGGGCTGCGCCTTCGCATGTCGACGTCCTGGCCTCTCACGCGACGATCGCAGTCGACGGGCAGCGCCTCATGGAGAACGGCCGCTTCCTGGTCTGAGGCGAAGCGCGCATACTCGGCTCCGGCGTGGAGACCGAAGTCCTCAAGACGGACGACTGGGCGCGGACTCGCGGAATGCGCCGGATGCGGGCGGCATTGCAGACCGGCCTCCTCTTCCCCGCGCTGTCGAGCTTCTGCCGGCTGACGGTCGTCGACCGCGACCTCCTTCGCGGTTTGAATGGCCCGGCGGTGTTCGTGTCCAACCACGTGAGCGCGCTCGACGCGGTCGTGATGGCCGACGCGCTGCCTCCGCGTTATCGACATCGCTCAGTCGTCGTCGCGGCAGCGGACTCGATCTTCAAGCGGCGTTGGGAGGCCCGCCTGGCGCAGGTGACGGTGGACGCGTTTCCCATCCCGCGCGGCGGAGGCGCTCGCGCCCACCTCGACTACCTGAAGGAGCTCCTCGCCAAGAAATGGTCGGTGATCATCTTTCCCGAGGGCCGGCTGACCGCCACCGGCGCGATCGGGAAGTTCCGCAAGGGCGCGGCCATCCTGGCGATCGACGCGGGCGTGCCGATCGTGCCGGCGTACATGGACGGGATGTTCGAGGTCATGCCGCGGTTCCACCGGGTGCCGCGCCCGGGTCACGTGACGGTCACTTTCGCCGAGCCGGTCGCCGCCGAGCCAGGCGAGGACTACGACTCCTACATCGACCGCGTCGAAACGGTTGTCCGCGGCCTTGCCGGCCCGAAGGGGATCGCGGTCGACCCGCCCAGCACGTCCAAATCAGAAGGTCCGACGTACTGGTACTGACGCTCGCCGCCGGCTCTCGACCCATTGCTTAGAGGTTCCTGAGGAAGCCCGACTTTCCGCGTAGCGCCCCACAGCCACGCGTTCTCGCTCGATAGGAAAGGGCGGGTAAAGGGATGCAGTTCGTGAAGCGGGCACGGACGTTTGCCGTAATGGCTTTCTTGGCGGTGGCCGCATGCACAGAAGGCGGCCTCGCGAACTCGATCTCGTATTCACCTCCCCCACCCCTGGCACTCGTGGCCCTGGTGGATCCTGCCTCGGATCAGCTCGGCGCGCAGCTGCAGCAGCTCGAGGGGGTCATCCGTTCCAGCGCAGAACCCGGCGAGGCGCTGGTCGTGATGCTGCTGACGCCGGGATCACGCTCGTACGCCGTTCGCCAGGGCGACAGCTTGAGCTCGATCGCGTCGTCCAACGGCCTCACGTTGCAAGAAGTCGAAGGTGCCAACCCACAGCTCGGCCCGGTCTCCGGGCGCAACTGGAGCGTCATCCACACAGGGGAGCGCGTCACCCTGCCGGATCGGGCGGCGCCGAGCCCGCTCCTGCTCGTCTCCAAGGCCCCTGCCGGCCCACCCCCGCCTAGCCTGATGAGGCTGCCGCGGGAGCCGCAGAACCCGACCGACTATCAGCGCGCGCAGTACCAGCGCGCCGTCGCGTCGGACAACGCAACCAACGCGGCGCGGATCCAGGCCTGGCGAGCGTCGGCCGCCGCGGCGATGGCGCCGTGGCAGGACCAGGTTGCCGCTCAGCTCGAGAAGAAGGCGGCCGCAGTGAATTCTTCTGCAACCTCGGCGACGGCCACGGGCATGTCCGCCGGGGTGGTCGCGGGCGTGACCACCCTCACCGGGCTCGGCGGGCGGCGCTTGCTGCTCGTTCTCGGCGGAGGCGCCGTGGCGCCTCCGGCGTTCGTCCCACGAAGCATGGTCGGGATGACGCTGGTCGTCGCCAACGTCGCCGACCCCGGAACGGCGGCCTCGTGGACCGCGGCAGGAACGAGTGCCGGCGCCGACGCAGTCAACACCCTGGATCCAGCGCTGACGCAGCTGCAGCTGGCCCAGGTCGTCAATCGCTAGATCGGAGGAGGATCAATGGAATCGATAGAGAGAATCGCGCCGGCGCCGCAGATCGGCCTGCAGATGGCGGATGGACACATCGGGACGATGCGGGAGTTCCTCGCCAAGCCGCGGGTCGCGCGCGAGTTCCAGGATTTGAAGGCGGACGCGCAGAAGCTGCGCTCGCTCGAGCAGGAGCGGATGTCGCTGGTCGACCGAGCCGCGGAGGCAGAGCTCGAGGCGGGCCGTCTGGCACGGGTCAACGATGAGCACCGGCACCAGCGACTCACTTTTGGATTCGGCGTTCTTCTGGCCTTTCTATTTGTCGTTCTCGACACGCTGCCCGCGAACCTGGCGGCACAGACCTTCGGCCTGGACCCACTGCCGACATGGGGAATCACCGCGGTGATCGTGGGCGCGCTGGGGGCAGGCATGTGGGCGGTGACGCACTACAAGAGCGGATGGCGGCGCTCGCTGACGATCGCAGCGCTGGCGGTGGGGCTCGGCGCGATCGGTGCGCTGCGCTACTGGTTCCTTTGGGTCACCGCCGGCGATGCGCTCGCGGCCGTTTTGGAGGCGGTGGCGCTCACAGTGTTCACCACGATGATGGTGTGGCTGGGCGTGCTCGTCCTGAGCTTCACGAAGTCGCGCCGGGTGTCCGCCGCCGAGCGAGAAGCGCGCGTGCTGAGGCGCCGGGCGGAGAAGCACGTGGCGCAGGAGGCGGTCGTGAGCCGGCGCCTGGACGCGGCCAAGACCGAATTCGTCGCTGACGCGCAGCTGTTCTCGTTCCGAAACTTCGAGAACGACGCGCGTCGCAACCAGTTCCTGGAGTACGTGCGGACCGAGCTGGAGCGGTGAGCTAGGGGAGCGGCGGCGCCTGGCCGGCCGAGGTTAGACCTCGACCAGCCCCTTCTTCACCGCGTACAGCACGGCCTGGGAGCGGTCGTAGATCCCAAGCTTCTCGTACATGTTGCTCACGTGGTTGCGCACCGTCTTCTCGCTGATCTTCAACCGGAACGCGATCTGCTTGTTGGCCATCCCGTTGGCAAGGAGCTTGAGGATCTCGATCTCGCGGTTCGTCAGCCCGTCGTAGAACTCCTTGGGGGTCGCGGTGCCGGTGAGCATCTCCAGCACCCGGTTGGCCACGGCGCTCGCCATGACCCGCTCGCCCGACATGACGGCGACGATGCTGCTGACGATGGCCGCCGCCGACGAGTCCTTCAGCACGTAGCCGCTTGCCCCAGCCTTGAGGGCCTGGATGACCTGGCTGTCGGTCTCGAAGGTCGTCAGGATCAGGACCTTGATCCCAGGCACTGCCTCGACGATCTGGCGGGTCGCCTCGATACCGTCAAGGTTCGGCATCTTGATGTCCATGAGGATCACGTCTGGCTTGAGCCGGGTCGCCTGCTTGACCGCATCGGCCCCGTCGACCGCCTGGCCGACCACGTCGACGCGCGAGTCCTCGCTCAGCAGGCTTGTGAGCCCCGTCCGAAACAGGGTCTGGTCGTCCACGACCAGGACCCGGGCAACTCTGGTGGCAACGCTCATCTGTGGTTTCCCTCCGGTAGTGAGATTGTTTGTGACATAGACGAAGGCTCGGCAGCAAGCAGCTCCCTTGGGAAAACCGCTCGAACGGTGGTTCCAGTCCCGGGTTCGCTCTCGATCTTCAACCGTCCGCCGAGGAACATTGCTCGCTCGCGCATACCGATCGTGCCGAGCCCGACCGGCCGGTCCGGGTCGGTGTCGACACCCCGGCCGTCGTCGGAAACGATCAGGCCGAGTTCGTTTTCGGAGTTGGGGCCCAGGACGATGCCGGCGTTCTTGGCCCCGCTGTGCATGCGAATGTTCGCGAGCGCCTCCTCGACGATCCGGAACAGGTGCAGGGCCGCAGGGCCGCTCAGGGCCTGGGGCCACTGCTCCTGGACGTCGATCTTGACGTTGATTCCCGTCCTCGTATGGAATCGGGCCGCCGACATCTTGACGGCGTCGACAAATGCCGTGCCCATCGCGTCCTCGCCGCGGAGGTCGTGCAGGAGCTCCCTGATGCTGGCGAGGACTTCCCGAGTCGAGCCTTGAATCTGGTCAAGCTGGTGGACGACGTCCTGCCAGCCAACCTGCTCGGATTTGAAGTTCTCGACGTCGACGAGCATGCCGGTCAGCGTCTGCGCGACGCGATCGTGCAACTCGCGCGCAACCATGCGGCGAACTTCCTCTTCGACCCCCGCCTGCCCGTTGCCTGCCACGGACGTCGTGTCCGCGGCAACGAGCGGCAAAGCCAACCCCTGGACCTCCCTCTGATTCCTGCAGACGACACACCCTGATGAGCGGACATCGTCCGTGACTGTCCGCCTCGACCCGGGGCTTATTCCCTCAAATACCCGGGTATCAACTGGTGCATGAGGCTAACGACCCACTGGCACTCTGGTCAATGGTCTGAAATGACCATTTCTTAGAGGTTCTTTACCCGGTCTAGGCGCTGCTCTTCCTCTGGGCAAGGCTCGACCAGGGTTCGGCCGTGACCATGGCGACGGCCTGCGAGCGCGTCCGCACCTGCAGCTTCTTCAACACCTGCTGAACGTGCTTGTTCACAGTGGTGATCGAGACGCCAAGCTGCGCGGCGATCTCCTTGTTGGAGCGGCCGCGACGAAGCTCCGTGAGGACCTGGAGCTCCCGACGGCTCAGCATTCTCTGCCAGGCCGCCGCCGAGCTACGGCGCGAGGTCGCCTCGAGAAGGTCGCGGAATGTCGCGCGACCGAACTTCGGCGACGCCAGGCCACGAATCGTAGCCAGCATGTCGGCGATGGACAGGTCTTTCGGCAGGTACCCGCTGGCGCCGGCCAGCCTGGCCGCGTTGGCGGCTTCCCTGTCGAGGGAGGCGGAGATCACGATGATCTTGACCAGCTCGTACTTCTGCCGGATGGCGGCCATCGCCTCGACTGCGTTGTGCTCCGGTCCGAGGCTCAAGTCCATCAGCACGACGTCGACCGGATGCTTCTCCAGCATCGTGAAAAGTTCGGTGGTGTCAGGCAGCTCCCACAGCACGGTCAGGTCCGCCTCGCGTTCGAAGAGGCGTATCAGGCCGAGTCGGAAGACCGGGTGGTCATCAACGATTCCGAGCCGAATCAGGAGAGTCGCCTCCATGTTGTGAGCGGGTCGATCGACGTGGGGACGCCCGCCCGAAAAATACACCAATTCAAGCTTGGCGCAGGCGGGCTAAACGCGATGACCAATGAACACATCAACACTGTCCAACGCTCGACGGCGCAGATTGATTCGCCTGTCTAGCGCGACTGTGCGGTCGGGACGGCCTCCTCGAGTGACGACTTGAGGTTGTTCAGCGCCTCCGCAGGCACCGGCGCCTCCTCGACCCAGGCGAAGAACGCGTCGGCGATGCGCCGCCACGTCGCCACCTGGCGCGACATGCTGCGGTACCAGTAGAACTTCGACCAGGCGGCCGATCCAAGCCAGCCGGCGATCACGCAGCAGAGGGCGCCAGTCGCGATCAGGAGCCAGTCCGACCAGCTCGCTGGATTGAGACCGATCAGGATGAAGACTCCCAGCCCAAGGTTGACGACCAGCCCGACAGGCAGGAACACCGCATAGAACAGGCGTTGCCGCTTCGTCTCGGTCACGCCGCCGCGGCGCGACCCGGATCCCCCGACCATCACTGGGTCGGACTTTGCCACACGTAAGAGGTTTGTCAAATATGACAGTTGTCCCGACTGCCACCAACTTGGCGGGCGCGGCACCTTCTTTCCCGTTCGAGACGGTCGGGCCGCGAGCCCGTTTCGGGCGGGCTCGGCACTGCGAACTCAGGGGCTTCCAACCGCGGCCACGAAGCGATTGGATTCACAGGGGCCACGTACCCGTTGGGTTTCCGAAGCTTGTCCCGAGCCAACCGGGACAGGGTTTCGCCGCCGCCGCCGCCGCTCGATCAGTCCCGACCCGCGTGATGGCGTGTCTCGCCGGTAGTACTACGATCCCATTACGGTCGGAGCGGGCTGGCCATACAGTTCCGAGCGTGATCGTGGTCCCCGCGCCCAAGCCGGCGTTCCCTGCCACGGCCGTGGTCGAGGCGCTCGTCATCGACCGCCAGCCTCTTTTCCTCGCGGCGCTCGCCAACCTGCTGCAAGCGCCGCCCCTGGAGGCGAAGGTCGTGACGGCTTCGCGCTCGGACATCGGCCTCGACCTCGCTTTGAGCGGGGATTTCGACCTTGTCTTCTGCGAGCTCCAGGCCGAGCCTATCTCCGGGCTGGGGCTGGTCGAAGCCCTCAGCAAGGAGCACCGCGATGTCCCTGTCGTGCTCCTGGGCGACGAAGGAGACGAATCCCAACTCGCGGCGGCACTCTCCGCAAACGTCGCCGGAGCCTTCACGAAGAGCTCAGACGTCGACGAGTTCCTGGTAGGCGTGCGCGCGGTCGTGGCCGGTCACCGGGCTATCGGGGCTGGGCTTCTTGTCAGGCTGTTGGAAAGGACGCCACAACCGGCGGTCCAGCAGCGCGACGCGACAGGCCGGTTGTCACCGACAGAGCTCGCGATCCTGGCCATGATCGGGCAGGCACAATCGATCCCTTCGATCGCCGCGAGCCGCGGAATCAGTCACAAGACCGTGCGCAACCATCTTGCGAAGATCTATCGCAAGCTCGAGCTGCACGGCCGTACGGAGGCCATGCTGTGGGCGGCGCGAATGGGGTTGACGGAGGCCTAGCCACCGAGGCTAGCTCCGAGGACCCGCCCACCACAACCGCGTCGGAGCCATCCGCGCCCAAGGCACGCGAGGGTCCTGACGCCCTGAAATCGGGACAAAGTGCCCATATGGTTGGGCAAATCCCTATTTCGAACGGCCACGGGGACAGTCAACATGGCGACGTGGCCGTCGAGGCGAGCGCCCGACCCCGCTCGACGCCTGTGATCCAGGACAGGATCGGACAGGTGTTGCTGAGCGAGGGACTGATCACCGAAGAGCAGCTTGCGCGAGCTCTGTCCGCGCAGCGAATCACGCGCGCCCCCCTGGGCACGCTGCTGGTCAGCCAGGGGGCGATACACGAAGACCACATGACGCTCGTGCTCAGCGCGCACCTGGAGACCCCCGTCGCCGATCTCAAGCACGCGGAGGTCGATCCCGAAGTCGCCCGCCTGCTCCCCGAAGAGTTCGCGCGCCGCAACGTGGTCCTTCCGCTCAACCGGATCGACGGGCAGATCGCCGTGGCGATGAGCGACCCGAACAACATCTCGCTGGTCAACGACATCCGCCTGATCACCGGAATGCCGGTGGTGCCCCACATCGCCGCCCCATCCGACATCCTCCAGCACCTCACCCGCATCCACGACATGCACCCGCGGCTCAGTGTCGCTGCACAGACGCTGAAGGACTCCCGTCCGCAGCAGGCCGATTTCGACCGAGTCGTGACTCTGGAGCTGACCAAGGTCACGAACAACTCGCCGGCGGTCGAGATAGTGAACCTCCTGATCACCCAGGGACTGCGCGACCGAGCTTCCGACATCCACATCGAGCCGCAGAAGGACTACTTGAGGATCAGGTTCCGCATCGACGGCGTGCTGCAAGACATGGCTCACCTCCCGAGCACGACGGGCGCCGCACTCTCCTCCCGCGTGAAGATCATGGCCGGCATGAACATCGTCGAGCGCCGCCGCGCCCAGGACGGCCAGATCAGCGTGAACGTCGACGCCCGGGAGCTCGACGTCCGCGTCGCGACGATGGAGACGATCTGGGGCGAGAAGCTCGTGATGCGACTGCTCGACCGGGGCCGCTCGCTGATCACGTTGCCGCAGCTCGGATTCGCACAGACCGCGTACCGCGAATACCACCGCCTGCTGCACTCGCCTTACGGAATGATGATCGTCTCCGGCCCCACCGGCAGCGGCAAGACGACGACGCTTTACGCATCGATCCACGAGCTGGACCGCCAGGTCCGCAACATCATGACGATCGAAGACCCGGTCGAGTACATGTTCGACAACATCAACCAGAGCCAGATCAACAAGCTCGCCGACATCAGCTTCGCGAACGGGCTCCGGGCCATTCTTCGCCAGGACCCCGACATCATCCTGGTCGGCGAGATCCGTGACCGTGAGACGGCGGAGATCGCGGTCCAGTCGGCGCTTACCGGACACCTCGTGCTCTCGTCGCTGCACGCGACCGACGCCGTCGGGGCGCTGCTCCGCTTCACGGACATGGGCATCGAGGGATTCCTGATCGCCTCGTCGGTGATCGCGATCGTTGCCCAGCGACTCGTCCGCAAGACGTGTGACGGCTGCCGGGTCGCGTACGTGCCGACACCGCAGGATGCCGAGTTCGCCGAGTCTGTGGGCGCCCCTGTCCCCAGCGAGCTGTACCGCGGGCAGGGCTGTAGCCGCTGCAACGGCACCGGTTATTTCGACCGGATCGGCGTGTTCGAGGTGCTGACGATGGGTGACGAGGTCAAGCGCCTGACGATCGCCAAGGCGAGCCACGCCGAGATCATCAGCGCCGCCATAGCGGGGGGCATGGTGCCGCTCCGGGCGGACGCCTGGTCCAAGATCACCGCCGGCGTCACGACCGTCGCCGAAGTGATGCGCAGCGTCTACATCATCTGAGCGCCCAAGGAAGATGATCAGCCGCTTCACGTATCGCGCCTACTCCCCCAAAGGAAAGCTCGAAGAGCGCAACACGTCCGGCGACTCGGCCGGCGCGGTGCACCGTGCCCTCGTCGAGCGCGGCTACCGGGTCGTGTCGGTGCGTCCGGCCAGCAGTGGCTGGCGCTGGATCTACCGCCAGTTCCCCACCTTCTTCAGGGTCAAGACCGCCGACCTCATCCTGTTCTCCCGTCAGCTCGCCACGTTCATCCGCGTGGGCGTACCCATCACCGACGCGATCAAGCTTCTGCAGGGAGCCTCCAACTCCGGCGCCTTCCGCGCGGCTCTGGAAGACATCCATCACGACCTCGAGACCGGCGAAGCGTTCTCGACTTCGATCGCCCGCCACCCGAGCGTCTTCAATGCGCTCTACGTGGACATGGTCCGAGCGGCCGAGTACAGCGGCACGCTCGACCGTGTGCTCCTACAGGTCGCCGCCTACCTGCAACGCCAGGACACGGCCATCAAGAAGCTGCGCAGCGCGATGATCTACCCGGCGATCATCCTGCTGCTCGCGGTCGGCGTGTGCACCGTCCTTATCGTGTTCGTGCTTCCGAACTTCGTGCAGATGTTCCGCGAGTTCAGGGCCGACCTCCCCTGGCCGACCAAGCTCCTGCTCGGCGTTGGACAGTTCGCGCAGGAGTGGCGGATTCAGATCGTCGTTGGTCTCTTCGTCGCGGCAACGGGCATCCTCGTCCTGCTGAACAGCCCGCCGGGGCGCGTGATGTGGGACTACGTGATCATCCGGCTCCCGGTGCTAGGCATCATCGTCGTGTACAGCATCATCGAGCGCTTCACACGAACGCTGGCGACGATGCTCAAGGCCGGGATTCCGATCAGCGAGACGTTCGAGGTGGCCATCGCGTCGGCGGGCAACATCCGATATCGCCGAGGTCTCCAAGCGGTGAAGGAGCGAATGATGACCGGAGACGGTTTCTCCGTGCCCCTCGATGCGACGGGATTGTTCGCGCCGATGATGATCCGCATGATCCGGGTCGGCGAGGAGACGGGGACACTCGATTCGAGCCTCGAGCAGATCGCCGACTTCTTGAGTGAGGAAATGGATTACAAGGTCCGCAACATGATCGCGCTCATGGAGCCGTCGCTCGTGATCGCTGTCGGCGGCGCGGTCGGGTTCGTCGCCGTCTCCGTCATCCTGCCGATGTACGGACTGCTCAAACAGGTCCACTGATGCCGCGGTTCAGCGACCGCCGCAAAGCCCAGGCCGGCACGACCCTGGTCGAGGTCATCGTGAGCCTCGCCATCGCGAGCCTGGCCCTTGCCCTGATCGTGGGCACCCTGAGCAGCGGATTGCTCGACTCCACGATCGCGAAGCGGGACGTCGCGGCTCAGGGCGTCCTCGAGTACGAGATGGACCAGGTCAGCGCGAGCACCTTCAGCGCCTCCGCACCGTCGTACTCGGATTGCTTCGCCACCGAGAGCCCGACTGCCCCGCAGTCCGCCGGGAGCTTCCAGGCCGCGTGCCCGGCCGGCCAGTTCACGTTGCGCGCCGATGTCAGCTGGCAATGGCTGAGCGGACAGCAGGGCGTGGTACAGGTCTGGACCATCTCGATCGCAAGCTGGCCTGGCGGCTCGTCCATCGCGCGGACGGTCTCGCTTTACAAGATCAGTCGATGAAGCCGACACGTCGCGCCAACCTTCAATCCGGCTACACGCTGGTCGAGGTCATCATCGCGCTCGCGATCGGGGCCTTGCTCATGGTGGCCCTCACATCCGTGATCTTCAGTGCGGTGCGGGCCTCGGCCGTCGCGACGAGTCGCGTCCAGGCAAGCGCCGAGATACGGAATTTCGAGTACTACGCGTACGACGACTTCGCACGCAGCCAGGCGCCGAGCTCGGGGGTGTGTACGCAGGCCAGTCCCTGCACGACCCAGGCCCTGACGCTGACGGGCATCCAGGTATCCAACACGACTCCGCAGCCTCATACGGTGACGGTCAGCTACATCTGGGATGGAACATCGAACCTGGATCGGTCCGTCGGCGGCGGTGGCCCCAGTCGCCACACCGCGACGGATGTCACCGCGTTCGACTGGTACGTGGACGCCAACTCGACGGTGGTGGTGAGCATTTCCGTGACCGTCGGCACGTACACCGAGACCTCGACGTTTCGGTTCTATCCCCGGATGAGCCCGTGAGGACCGCCCTTGCCCTCTTGTGGGCCGGTCGCCGCTCGCAGCGAGGTGGCGTCCTCAGCGCCGTGTTGATCATGACGGCCTTCATCGCCATCATCTCCGGCGCCCTGATGGCCGAGCTGAGCGGCAACCTTCTGGTTTCGCGGACATTGCTGAATCGCGTCAACAACGAGGCCACCGACAACTCCGCGGTCGAGGTGGCCCTGAGCCAGCTGCAAACGACGGCGCTGAACGCTCCGTGTCCGAGCACGTCTCCCGCAAGCGTGAACAACACGACCGCTTCGACGAGTTACATCGCGTGCTGGGCGACGGTCAGGGAATCCAAGAAGGTGACCTCAGTCGGCGGCGGCGGCAGCCAGTTCCTGGTCGACGGCGTCCACGGAACCGCCAATGGGCTGGACGATTACGTGGTCGGGGATGTCGGGGGCACGCTCTACGACATCCCGTTCGGCTCGTCCTCGCCGCGCTGGTCGGTCAGCGTGGGGAGCACCGTGACCGCGACTCCGCTGATCATTCCCGTGCCCGGGAGCTCGAGCCGTGTGCTCGACGTCGTGCCCGTCGAGTCACCCGTTTGCGGGCAGCCGAACTGCCTGAACGTGCTCGTCGACGTCCCCGGTTCGACGAACGCCCCTACCGCCGGCTGTATCGCACAGGCTGCGGGAGGCGTAATTCAGGCTCAGCCCGGCCCAAGCCGCACGCAAGCCGGGCTTGTCTATTTCGCCGCCGGTTCGACGTTCTACGCCTCCGACGTAAGTCAGTCCGGCCAGCAGCAGTGCGACTTCGAGAGCTCGGCGACGATCCCCAACAACGAGCTGCTGCAGGCCCAGCCCATAGCTTTGCCTTGCACCAAGGGCTGCGGCGGAGGCACCACCGAATATGTGTTCACGGTCGTGGGCGCGAGCGGAGCCACCCATCTGCTCGAGTGGACCTACCGCAAGAGTGCCCTGAAGCTCGCGCAATCCTTTGCTCTGCCCTGGGGCAACGCGTCCGGGGCCGCCTTCTCGGGCACGGCCTCTCCCGTGACGATGGCCATAACCTTCCGGAACGGGGCCGTGGAGCTCGTCAGCGTGTCGTCGACGGGCAACGTCAGCCTCGGGGCCAACGCGTCGACCGGTATGACCGTGGCCGACGCGCCCTATTGGTGCCACTGCCCCGGGGGCGACGAGATCGGAGTCGGCGGGCAAAACGGCGCACTCCATCTCTTCGACGGCTCACTCCAGCCCATCGGGACCCTATCCGGCGGTGGCAGCGCGATCGTCACGACTCCTGCGGCGGACGGCGCGGGCAACTGGTACTTCGGCGCGAACGACGGTTACGTGCACGAGGTCCAGGTGGTCCAGGGACAGGCGTACCTGACCCAGGTCGACACATTCGGTCCGATGGGTGCCACGACAAGCGCAGTCGTCGTCTCTGGTTGCTCGATCGGTATTTGCGTCTACCTTGGCGCCTCCAACGACGTCGCGTATCTGGTGCCGCTGGACGCGCGCCGGGCGATCATCTCCGCCTGCATCTCGACCGCGCCGCCGGCCTGCTCGGGCGCCAACCCGCGGCTCTGGGCAAAGGTCGCTGTGGGGGCCGCGGGCGCCCCACAGGCCGTCCACGTGGAGGGCTGGTCGTACTATTCCGGCTGACCCGTGGCCCCAACTCCCGCTCGACTCGCCATAGACCTGTCGGGAAGCACGGTGCATATCGTCGAAGGGACCGTGGGTGGTCCGATGCGCGCGGGTTCAGCGTCGGTCCCAGACGGTGCCGTAGTGGCCGGCAAGATCCTGGATCCGAGCGCCGTCGGCAGAGCCCTCAAGCCGTTGGTCGCTCGAACTGAGACCCTGCTTACGCAGGCCATGGTCTCGGTCAGCGACGCCCTGGCGACCTTCCGCGTGATGCAGCTGCCAGCGACGGCGACCAGCAAGGACGTGGATGCGGCGATCGCCCGAGAGCTGCCCTTCGATCCGCAGCGCACCGCAACGCGCTGGGTGGATATGGGATCCACGCCGGAGAAGCGCGTGGTGTACATGGTGGCGTGGGACAAGGCCCTGCTCGCGAACGTGACCGACGCCGTCAAACAGTCCGGGCTGGAGCCGGTGGTCGTGGAGCTCAAGTCGGCCAGCCTGGCCCGAGTGGTGCCGGAACCGAGCTGCGTGGTCGTCGACTTGTCCTCGCAGCCTGCCGAGCTGGTGGTGATCGACGGCTACCTGCCGCAGGTCTGGCACAGCTACGCCGTGAGCGATAGCTTCGGCGACGATGCGGCTCTGTCCATGGGCCAGGCCCTTCGGTCGATGCTCCGGTTTTACCGGCGGCACAGCGACGGCCAGTTCGGCAATGGCTGTCCTGTGTACGTGTCAGGCGAGCGGACGTTTTCCTCCCACGCGCTCACCGAGCTTTCACATGCCATCGATCAGCCGGTCATGCCCCTGCCGGCGCCGCCCCGGGTTCCATCGAACATCCGTCACTCGACCTACCTTGCCTGCCTCGGACTCCTGATGCGTAGGGCGTCGTGAAACGGAAGCAGCAGCAGCGGATCGAGCGCCGCCGCCAGACGGCCGAGCTCAACCTGGTCGACGAGGGCAAGGGGCTGAAGGCTGCGCGCCGGGGCTGCGGGCCGTTTTTCGGCGCCGTGCTCGTCACCCTGGCGGCCATGACGCTCCTTTGGGCGGGACCGCACTAGCAGGCGCATAGCGCCGGCCCAAAACGGGTAGGGACAATTGCCCATCTTCGTGGGCCACTCCCTCTATTCAGGTTTGGCGCCGGCAAACCTAGATTGATGTGCGTTCAAGCGGATATCACTCGGCAGCCGCGTCTGCGAGCTCGCCGCAATAGGGGGCAGTTTCATGCAGGACCTGTACGGTTGGTTCAACAGGAATCTCAGGGGGCGCAAGGGCCAGCAGGGCTTCACACTGATCGAGCTGCTGGTGGTCGTGACCATCCTCGGCATCCTGGCGGCGATCGTCACTCTGAGCCTGGTCGGGTTGACCAACCACGCCAACGTGCAGGCGTGCAATTCGGAGTACAAGACGGTCCAGGCCGCGCTGGACGCTTACATCGCGGACAACCAGCTCAGCACCTCGCTTACGGCGTTGCCGACCCCGGCAGCTCCGACCAACAACATGAGCACAACGGTGCCGCTGTACAACGCGAACCCGTCCGCCGCCTCTCCGAACTACACCCGCAACGGCACGACGCAGTTCTATTACATGTGGGACGCGAGCGGCAAGATCACTGCCATAACCAGCGATAACAACCCGCCGCCTAACCTTCATACAATCACGGGCTGCCAACCCACCTAGTTCACCGGGGACACGCCAAGGTTCAAAAGGGCGCCGACTCAATCGGCGCCCTTCTTCCTTATAGGAGAGAGAGAGACAGTGACTTGGCTTTGATACCCACGGCGGTCACGGCCTATCTCGGGTTGGTGGGTTTGCTGGCCGGGAGCTTCATCAATCTCGCCGCCGACAGGCTTCCCCGCCGGGAGTCCGTCGTGAGCCCGCGATCACACTGCCGGGCGTGCGGCCGGCAGCTGAACGTGGTGGACCTGCTGCCGGTTGTGGGCTACCTCGTCCGGGGCGGCCGCTGCGCCACGTGCGCGAGCCCGATCGGAATCGAGTCGCCCCTCGTCGAAGCCGTGGCCGGCGCCGCAATGCTGGCACCGATCGTCGTGATCGGAGTGTGGCCTGGCGCTGCGGTCGGGCTGCTGGCGGTCGCCTGCTGGGGGCTGCTGGTGACGGCGATCAGCGCGCGACGGTTCGCGACCGCGCGGGAGCCGAACCGGGCGTAGTGTCGATCTCGTTCGGATAGAGCGAGTGCGCGCGCGCCTCGCGATCCGTCACGAGCCCCGCTCGAATCAGCTGGTTGAGCGACCGCTCCAGCGTCTGGGAGCCCTGGCGCAGACCGGTGAGCAAGATGCTTCGAATCTGGTCGGTCTTTGACTCTTTGATCATGGCCCGGGCGGCGACGTTGGCCACGAGGACCTCGAAAGCCGCGACCCGCCCGCCTCCGATGGCCGGAATCAGCTGCTGATAGATGACGCCCGTCAAGCACGCGGCAAGCTGAGTGCGGACTTGCTGCTGCTGAGCGCCGATGAAGCTGTCGACGATCCGGTTGATGGCCTGCGGCGCGTCATTGGTGTGCAATGTCGCCAGCACGAGGTGGCCCGTCTCCGCGATCGTGAGCGCTGACGTGATCGTCTCGACGTCGCGCATCTCGCCGATCAGGATGACGTCGGGGTCCTCCCGAAAGGCCGATCGGAGGGCGTCGGCAAAGCTCTTGGTGTCGCTGCCCACCTGCCGCTGATCGACCAGCGCCTGCCGGTGCTGATGGACGTACTCGATCGGATCCTCAACCGTCAGGATGTGGCACGCGCGAGTGCGGTTGATGTAGTCGATCATGGCCGCCTGCGTCGTCGATTTCCCGGACCCGGTCGGTCCGGTCACCAGGATCAACCCCTGGTTTCTGCCCAGCAATGTGTACACGGATTCCGGCACGCCCAGCTGCTCGAACGTTGGGATCTGCAGTGGAAGGGAGCGGAAGGCCGCCGCCGGTGTGCCGCGCTGGAGGAAAGCGTTGCCGCGTATGCGGACCCTGTCCTTGTGCGTGAAGGCGAAGTCGATGTTCCGCCCGAGATGGAGCGACTTGAGCTGTGACGGGTCGAGGCATTCGCTCAACATGGCGTCCACGTCCTGCGCAACCAACGGCGGAGCCGTCGCGTCGAGCGGGACGAGCGCTCCATCCTTGCGAATGCGCGGCGATGCGCCGACGCTCAGAAGCAGATCGGAGCCCGCGCTTTCGAGCATGCGATCCAGCAGTTCGGAGAGAGTCACGAGAGGGTCACGGTATCACCGGATGCGCGAAATGACCCTGAGTTGACGCGGCAATGCGGCGGGACCGGCGTCCCGGGCGATGCCGGGTCGGGACAACCTGCCCACGCTTGCCGCGTTCGCCGATAGTGAGGCCGTGTGGGCTGGGCTAGGTTGGGTGACCAGCGATGCTGCAACCCGCGGAGCTCAGGTCGTTCCAGAAGGCGACCCTCGAGATTGGTTCGTCTGTCGTCCTCTCGGCGCTCGCGCTCGGGCTTCAGTTCGGACGGTGGCCTTCCTGGGCTGTGGCAGCCGCTGTCGTCGGTTACGTCCTCTGGGTGATCGCGTACTCGGAGGCGACCATCCGGGCGGCTCGCTAGCCCTGGCGCGCTCGGCGCCACGCCGTGAAGATCAACCCCCCGACGCCAGTCGCGAGCAGCGATCCGATGATCAGCAGCACGACTGACCCGCCGCCGGATCCCGGCGCACCGGACGATCCAGGTACCTGGCCGGTCACCGTCGTAGGCGACGCGGAGCTCGTCGGCGACGGCGATGGTGACGGCGAGGCCACCGTGGATACGGCCGGAGGTGTCCCGCCGGTCGTCGTGTTACCGGCCGAGGTGGCACCACCGCTCGCGCCGCCGCCGTTCGAGCCGGGGCCGGCGTTGGCGGGTGCGGCCGCCGAGATACGCGCCGTCACAGCCGTCCAGGTGCCACCGGCGTAGTCCTGAACCGTCAGTACCGGGTCGAAGGTGCCCGCCGAGTACGCGTGTGTCACGGAAGCACCTGTCGCGGTAGTGCCGTCACCGAAGGTCCACGTGTAGGTGTAGGTCGGGTAGCCGCCGCTCGCCGATGCGGTCAAGGTAACCGTGAGCGGCGCGGTGCCGCTGATCGGCGTCACCGTGGCGGTTGCCGTCAGGGCGGGATAGACCGTCAGGTGGACCTGCGACGTGGCGGTCCTGTTCCCACCGTCGGTGACCGTCAACGTCGCCGTGTAAGTGCCCGCGCCATATACGTGTGACGGAGACTGGGTGCTCGAGGTCGCCCCATCGCCCAGGTCCCACGAGTACGTGTACGGGGCGGTGCCGCCGGATGCGTAACCGCTGAGCGCGGTCGTGAACGGCGCGTCGCCTGCGGTCTTCGAGGCGCCGGCAAATGCCGCCAGCGGCGCCGGCGTCACGGTGATGGCGGAAGCGGCGGCCTGGACCGTGACTCCGTTCGCGTCGGTGACGCTCACCGAAGCGGTGAAGGTGCCGGCGCTGGCGTAGACGTGAGACGGGTTCTGGGCGGTCGAGGCCGCCGAGCCGTAACCGAAGTTCCAGCTGTAGCTGTAAGGCGTCTTGCCACCTGACGGCGTCGCGCTCAGGTTCACGGTCAGCGGCGCCTGGCCTGTGGTCGGCGTCGCACCCGCGGTCGCGCTCAAGGCCGGCGAGACCACCACCGTGACCGTGCCCCTCACCGAGTGTCCCACCGCATCCGTCACCGTCAGCGTCGCC
>DATEHC010000111.1:0-6531 GCA_035279785.1 Candidatus Dormiibacterota bacterium | reverse complement strand
AGGCTCAACACGTCCTGGCCGAGGTCGTCGTAAACGGCGTCGGAAAGTTGATCGGCGACCGGGCCCAGGTCGCGCGCCTCGATCGCCTCCTTCACCGCAAGAAAGGTATGCACCGCGAAGCGCTTGAACAGCTCGAGGTCGAAAGCGGGGTCCGCGGCCTGGATCTGCCCCAGCCCGACGGCCGGGTCGGCGCTCAACTCAGGGAATGGCCGCAGTTGGAGCAGAACTTCGAGCCGGCGCCGTTCATGGTGCCGCAGTTCGGGCACTTGAGCTGAGCCGGGGCGGGCGCAACGATGCCTGCCCCCAGTCCAAGACCGGCGCCGATGAGCGCCGCACCACCGGCGCCTCCGCCCTTCGCGGCTCCCTCGCCGATACCCTCGACCGCCTCGCCGGCAGCCGCCGCCTGGAACGAGCCGGCCAGCTTCGTGTACTGCACGTCGCGCCGGTACTTCTTCAGCGAGTCCTCGTCGTCCGGCTTGATCGAGATGACGAAGTTGCCCATCCGCGCGACCTGCAGGCCGTAGTCACTCAGCACCACGGCGGACCCGCTGATGACCTCGTCCTCGATCTCGGCGTTGTGGCCCGCGATACCGAGAATCGGCCAGGCCGACGCATTGATGTGCTGCACGACCTCTTGACGGAAGACCTTGAGCAGCTGGTCGCGCATCCAGTCCGTGATCTGGTCGTTGCTCAGCAGCTCCCGCGTGCCGACCAGGTTGACGATGAGCTTGTCCGGCGCGGTGACCTTGAGGGAGTAGTCGCCGAAGACTCGGAGGCCGATCGCGAGCTGTGTCTCCGGGTCGACCACGTTGTCGACCATGCCCCCGAACGGCAGGTTCGGAAACTCGCGCGTCGACACGAAGTACAGCTCGGTCTTGAAGAAGTTGCCGCCGGTGACGGAGTCGACGAGGTCTCCGAGGAAGGGGATCTCAGACGACTCGAGGGTGCTGACGCCCGGCTTGAGCATGCCGCGGACGGTGCCGTCGCGGAAGAAGACCGCCGTCTCGTCCTGCTCGACCGTGACCTGGCTCCGGCGCCGGATGTTCTCGTCCGGCCACTTGAAGACGATCTCGCCCTTGTACGCGTCCGGACGGGCGATGAACTCGCGGCGCAGGTCGCTCAAAAAGCCCATTTCGATCGACAGTATGGCCGTCGGCCGAGCCTAGATTACGGCTTAACCAAAGTCTCAGATCGGGCGAACGAACGCCCTCCGGAGCGCCTGGCACTCCCTGCCGGCGGCGCACCCGCGAACGTGGTCGTTGACCAGCCCCATCGCCTGCATGAACGAGAGCACGGTTGTCGGGCCGACGAACGCCCATCCGCGCCTGCGCAGGTCTTTGCTCATCGCGACCGCCTCGGGGAGGATGCCCTCCGGCCGATTCTCTCGGCGCCTCTTCGGTTCGAAGCGCCAGACGTATGCCGGGAAGCTGCCGAACTCCTCGACGAGGTCGGCGTGCCGTTGCGCGTTGTTGATGGTTGCCTCGATCTTCGCGCGATTGCGCACGATGCCCGCGTCGTTCATCAGCCGCGTCACGTCACGCGCACGGAAGCGCGCTATCGCCGGCGGGTCGAAGTCTCGAAACGCAGCGCGAAAGTTCTCGCGCTTGCGCAGGATGGTCGCCCAGCTCAAGCCCGACATGAAGCCCTCGAGCGAGAGCTTCTCGAACAGCCGCCGGTCGTCCGCGACGGGCCGGCCCCACTCGGCGTCGTGGTAGCGCCGGTACATGTCGTCGGAGCCTCCCCACCAGCATCGGGCCACGCCGTCCGGCCCGACGCTGATTCCGGCGATGGCGCTGATGCTTTACGAGATCAGCGCTTCGAGCTTTGCCTTGAGATCGCCCTTCATATTCGGGCGATAGCCGACGGTCCGCTCCGCGGGCTTGCCGTCCTTGAAGATGATGACCGTCGGGATTGACATGATCCCGAGCTGCATCGGCACCCCCGGGTTCTCGTCGATGTCCATCTTCATGACCTTGACCTTGTCGCCGAGCTCGCCGTGGATCTGCTCCACGATCGGCGCGATCATGCGGCAGGGTCCGCACCACGTCGCCCAGAAGTCGACGAGCACCGGCTTGTCGGCCTTCAGGACCGCGGTTTCAAAGTCGCTGTCGGTTACTTCCTGGATGTTTCCCACGTGATTCCCTCTTCTGCGTTAATCGCTCGAATCCGACTTTGATTCCGGCTTCGACTCAGGCTTGCTGTCAGTCTTGGTCTCGCCGGTGGAACCGGAGCCGTTGCTCGATGATCCAGAGGACCCGGAGCTCTTGTAGTCGGTCGAGTAGTACCCGCTTCCCTTGAACACGACGCCCGCCGGAAAGAGCATCTTCTTCACCTTGCCGCCGCAGTCGGGGCAGGTCTGGACAGGCTCGTCCGACATGCGCTGAAACACCTCGAACTGGTGTCCGCAGCTGGTGCATCGATAACCGTAAGTGGGCACTTTTCTGTTGGGTTCCTAACTATAAACGTCGATCTCTTTCCAGCCGGTCGAACACCATCCCGGAGGGTGGTTTGGGGTGGAAATAGGTCGCCTTCTGAGGGAGAGTTTTCCCTTCCTGTGCCATCCGCAAAACCTCGCGGAGGTCGGGGGCGTCGAGAAAGAACGCTGCCGTGCCGACGCCCTCGTCGACCCACCGGACCGCCTCGTGGGGGTCCCGGGTGTAGAGGAGGAGCTCCTCCGGGTTGCGCTTGCCCAGGATGTTGTCGATCACCTGCTCGTGCAGGTCCGCCACGGCCAGCTCCCCTTCCAGGGGCAGCACCTGGTAGCGGTGGTCGCGGTAGGTCCCGGCCGCGACCCGGCCTCGGAGCGCCGCGAGCGTCTCCTGCAGCGAGCCCATCGGCTCGCCGCCGGTGACCGCGACCCCGCCTTTCAGCACCCGGTGGGTGGGCAGGACCACGAGGCCGGGGTCGGTGACGTCTGTGAGCAGCGCCAGGGTGAACCGGGAGGGAGCGTCCTCGGCGCCGCCGACCTCGTCCGCGTACGCCAGCGCGGTCTCGTAGCGATGGTGGCCGTCGGCGATCAGGAGCGGCAGGCTTGCAAAGGCCTCGTGTATCGCGGCATGGATGGCGGGGTCGGAGATGACCCACATTCGGTGGGCCGTCGCGTCGGGACCGTCGAAGGCGACGGCCGGAGCCCTGGCCGCGACGCGCGCGAGCGTCTCGGCGATGCCCGCGTTGCCGTCCTCGTAGAGGAACCACAGCGGCTCCAGGCTCACCCCCGTCGCGCGCAGCAGCGCCAGGCGATCTTCCTTCGGCCCGCGGTGGGTGCGCTCGTGGGGCAGCACGACGCGGTCCGAGTAGGGCTGGAGGCGCAGCGCCGCGATCAGGTCGCGCCGCACCCTTCCGTCGAACTGGACCTCGTGGACGTACATCGAGCGCGGGTCCGGCTCGAGGATCCGCTCATCGAGCCATCTCATGAATGCGTGAGCGGCGCCGGCGTAGTCGCTGCCGGGCCGGGTCAGGTGGACGACGTTGTAGGGCGAGGTCGCGCGATAGCGCGCGAGATCCGAGTCTGAGATCACGTCGTACGGCGGCGCGACCAGCTTGCCCAGGTCGCCCGCCTTGGCCAGGTAGTAGCGGATGCCCGGCAGGGGCCTTACGTCAGCCGTCGGAGTGACTGATGCCCAGCTCTACGTAGCGCAGATCCGACATCCCCCCAACCTCACTCAGCCGCTGCAGGACCTCGGGCGCGACCCGGTCGTCCACGGCCAGGATCATCATCGCATTGGCCCTCGGCGCGTCGCGACCGACCTGCATGCTCGCGATGTTCACGTCGTGCTCGCCGAGGATGCTGCCCACCTTGCCGACGACGCCGGGGCGATCCTCGTGCCGGCTGACGAGGAAGCGTCCATCGGGCACGAGATCGACGCGGAAAAGGTCGATGCGGACCACGCGCGGCTCGCCCATCAGCACGGTACCGGCGATCTCGTGCTCGGCGATGCGGACGGTGACCAGGCTCGAGTAGCTCGAGTGACCGCGGCTTCGGCGCTCGACGAGCCTGATCCCGCGATTGCCCGCGATGAGCCGTGCGTTGACGGCGTTGATCCGCTCCTCGGTGAAGGCCTGCAGCAGCCCTTTGATCGCTGACGCCGTGAGCAGGTTGACGTCGTGGTCCGCAAGGTCGCCCTCGAAATCGAGCTCGAGCGCGCTCACGCGCCCGCCGAAGAGCTGGCTGTGGAGCGCCGCCAGCCGCTCGGTCAGATCGGCGAACGGACGCAGGTAAGCGAGTTCCTCAGGAGGAAGCGCGGGGGCGTTGACCGCAAAGCGCGGAAGGTCCCCCGCCAGGACGGCAGCCACTTCTTCCGCAACGTCAAAGGCAACCGAGACCTGCGCTTCCGCCGTCGACGCGCCGATGTGGGGAGTGGCGATGAAGTTGGGCATTTCGAGCAGGCGGTTCTGTCCTGGCGGCTCGGAGACGAAGACGTCACTGGCCGCCGCCGCCAACCGTCCCGCGGAGAGCGCATCGGCCAGCGCCGCCTCGTCCACGATTCCACCGCGCGCGGTGTTGATCAGCCGCGCGGACGGCTTCATCCGGGAGAGCTCACGGGCGCCGATCAGGTTTCGATTGGAGTCGACCAGCGGCACGTGCACGGTGATGAAGTCGGCGCGCTCGAGCAGCTCCTCGAGCGACACGAGCTCGACGTTGAACAGCTCCGCTCGCTCGACCGACACGACCGGGTCGAACGCGACGACGTCCATCTCGATTCCATGCGCGCGCTTCGCCACTTCCGATCCGACGTTGCCGAGACCGACGACGCCGAGCGTCTTGCCGCGGATCTCGGTGCCGACGAACTTCGAGCGCGTCCATTCGCCTCGCTTGACCGACGCGTCCGCCTGCGGCACCCATCGGGCGAGCGAGAACAAGAGGGCGATGGTGTGCTCAGCCGCGGCGACGATGTTGCCCCGCGGCGCGTTGACGACGAGGATTCCGCGACGCGTCGCCGCGGGCACATCGATGTTGTCCACTCCGACGCCCGCACGACCGACCACGCGCAGCCGGCTGCCCGCTTCGATGATCGGCGCGGTCACGCGCGTTTCGCTGCGGACCACGAGCGCGTCGAAGTCGGGTATCCGTCTTATGAGCTCGTCTTCCGCGAGCTTGCTCACGACCGTCACCTCGCCCGCACGTCGAAGACGCTCCAGGCCATCCTCGGCGAGCGGGTCGGCGACGAGGATCTTCGCCATCGCTACCGGGCGGCGGCGGGAACCCCTTGCATGGAGGCTGTGACCGCGGCGACGCCGCGGCCATCCGCGGCCGCAATGTCCAGCTCTTCCAGCGCCTGCTCTATGGCCCAGATCACCTGCACCACGTCGCCCTCGGCGACCGCGCCCAGGTGGCCGACACGGACCATCTTGCCCGCCATCTTGCCCTGGCCGCCCGCGATGACCACTCCGTACTTCGTGTCGAGGAGCTTGCGCAGCGCGTTGACGTCCAGGTGCGGCGGCGGAAGCGCCGACGTCACCGTGTGGGAGCGGTAACCCTCACGGGCGTAGAGCTGGAAGCCGAGCGCCTCGAGGCCGGCCTGGGTGGCACGCGCCAGTCGGGCGTGTCGCTCGTAAACGTTGGACAGGCCCTCCTCCTCGAGCATCTTCAGCCCCTCTTGAAGGGCAAATGCCACCGGGACCGCCGGCGTGAACGGCGTCATGCCCTTCTCCGCCCAGGTCCGCGCTTCCTTCCAGTCGAAGTAGAACCGCGGCGACCTCGACGTCGCCTGCTGAGCCCACGCGCGCTCGCTCACGCTCACCAACGCGAATCCCGGGGGCGCCATCCATCCCTTCTGCGAACCGCTGACCGCGACGTCGATGCCCCACGCGTCGGCCTCGATCTCGATCGAGCTGATGGAGCTGACGCCGTCGACGACCACGATGCGGTCGAACTCGCGGCCGGCGCGAGCCAGCTCGCGCAGCGGGTTCGTGAGGCCGGTCGAAGTCTCGTTGTGTGTCAGCAGCACGACCTTCGCCTTAGGGTGCCGGTCGATGGTCAGTCGGAGGTCGTCCGGGTCGACCGGCTGTCCCCACTCGAACTCGAGGCGCACCACGTCGGCGCCGTAGGCCGCGGCCAGGGCTGCGAAGCGCTCGCCGAAGTTCCCGCACAGCGCGACGATCACCTCGTCGCCGGGGGACACGAGGTTGGCGACAGCCGACTCGAGGCCGCCGGTGCCGCTCGAGGTGAGCAGCAGGAGATCGTTCTTGGTCTTGAAGACGCGCTTGGCCCCCGCGGTGATGTCGGCCAGGATCGACGCGAACTCGGGTCCGCGGTGGTCGATCATCGGCCGGTTCATGCTTCGCACGACCCGCTCGGGTAGCGGCGTCGGGCCGGGGATCCGCAGCTGCGTCTGAAATGTCATTGGGCGTGCTCCATCACAAGAATCGGGCGGCGGCCCAATTCTGACTTAGTGAAGCTCTGTCGTGTACGGAAGAAGCGCGATCGCGCGCGCGCGCTCGAGCGCGGTGGTCAGCGGCCGCTGGTGGCGGGCGCACGTCCCCGTCACGCGGCGGGGAAGGATCTTGCCCCGGTCGCTCACGAACCTGCGC
>DATEHC010000110.1:0-25253 GCA_035279785.1 Candidatus Dormiibacterota bacterium | reverse complement strand
GTCTTCTACCTGGTGGTGAGCCTCGCCTTCTATACGGCTTTCAAGAACCTGGTGTCGGAGGTCGCCCAGGTCAACGAAGCGATGCAGCAGCGCAAATGGATGATCACGCCAAGGTCGGCGCGAGCTGCCGCCACCGCCGCGGAAAGCCCTCGCCGGCGCTGATTCGCCGTCCGGATCGTCGCTTTCTGAAGAGTAGGTGTCACGCACGTCGGAAGAATGGCCTAGGTCACCGACCGCGGCAGGCCGAACCGCGCCAACTCACCGCTCTCAAACAACGTGATTGCGCTGACCCGACTCCCGGCCAGGGTCACCACGACCAGTCCGGTGCCATGAGCCATGCGACTTACGGGGCTGAAGTGATAGATGCCGAATGCCGGCTGTCCGTTTGCACGAGTCGGGACGAGCCGGAAGCGTCGACCTTCGCGGAACCCGAGTGTCGCAAACCACCGCTCGGCCGTCCCCTTGCCCCGGTATTCACCAGGTCTTGGCGGCATCCGCATCCACGCGTCCTCGGTCAGCAGCGCCACCAGGGCGTTGGCGTCGAATTCCTCCCAGGCGCGAACCAGCCGGTCAAGGATTCGCTGTTCGCTTGGTGAGTTGGGCAGGGGAGGTGGCTCAGCGTTTGGGAGCTGGCGTGCGAGCGTCGCGCGCGCTCGTTTGACCGCACCGTAGATCGACTGCTCCGTCGTCTCGAGCATGTCCGCCACCTCGCGCGCGGAGAAGTCCAGGACGTCGGTCAAGATCAGCGCTGCCCGCTGGCGCGCTGGGAGCAATTGCAGCGCCGCGATGAACGCGAGCGATATGGTTTCCCGCTGCTCGTAGCGCGCTTCCGGTCCCGCCGTCGGATCAGGTACCTCGGCCAACAAGGCGTCGGGATACGGCTCCAGCCAGAGAACCTCACTCAACCGAGTAGGCCCTGGCGGTTGAACAGCCATCCGCTTCACACCTCCAGGTGACCGCCTGCGAGCCCGCAGCATGTTCAAGCAGCGGCCCGTCGCGATTCTGTAAAGCCACGTTCGAAACGAGGCTCGGCCCTCGAATCCAGCCAGGCCCTTCCACGCAGCGGTGAGTGACTCCTGAAATGCATCTTCGGCGTCGACGAAGGACCCCAGGATCCGATAGCAGTGCGCCAGTAGGTCGCGACGATAGGGATTGACCAGCTCCTCGAAAGCCACGTCATCTCCCGAGCGGGCGCGTGTGAGCAGCTCTCCCTGCACATGACCATTTTCCAGCCGCCGCCCCCGGCTCCTTGCGGTCAGGCCCACAGAAGTACTGACACCGGCCTGCACGGGATTTAGGCGGTCACGAGGCGACTAATTCGCTGACGCACCGGTGTCTACAGAGGCAAAAGGAGGACAGATGCCGCTTGTTCGAATCGATGTCAACGAGGGAAGGTCGGAACGAGAGCTCCGGGGAATCGGGGATGCGGTACACGAGGCGCTCGTAACCACTTGCGCCGTCCCGGCCGACGACCGCTTTCAGGTGTTCACAGCTCACCCCTCGCAGACGCTCATTTACGACGAGAGCTACATGTCGATGCACCGCAGCGACGGCATCGTCCTGGTGCAGGTGACTTTCAACGCCGGCCGTACAACCGAACAGAAGGTCGCCTTTTTTCACCGTGCCGCAGAGCTGTTGGCGGAAAAGGCCGGGGTGAGTCCTGACGACGTATTCATCAACCTGGTCGAAGTTCAAAGGGAGAACTGGTCCTTCGGCCGAGGAATCGCGCAGCTGGTCCCGCAGCCCGAGAAGCAATAGAGGAGCTGCGATTCATGGCAAAAACTGTCGGACCTTTCAGTCCATGGCGGCGGATTGGACACATGATCGCCATGTCTGGGCAGATCGGCCTGGGTGAGGACGGAAAGTTGGTCGCGGGAGGCTTCTTGCCCGAGCTCGAGCAGACGCTCCGCAACCTCGGCAACGTCCTCGGCAACGCAGGCGTCACGAGAGACCAGGTGATCAAGGTCAACGTGTTCCTGGCCGACATCGGGGATTGGCCAGCCCTCAATGGTCCGTACGCCGAGTTCTTCGGCTCTTCGCTCCCGGCGCGGACCGCCTTCGCGACGTCTGCTCTCCCTTTCGGGGCCCGTGTCGAGTTGGAAGCCTGGGCCGTAGTCGAGGACACTCAATGAAGCTGCGCCTCTCCCACCTCATCGCGGGTTGGCGCACAGGGCTTCCTCGCCCGGTGCTCATCCTTCAAGCGGGAAACGCCCTCAACTACTTCGGTTACGGTCTCGTTCTTCCGTTCGAAATCATCTATTTGCACGAGTTCCGCGGCTTTTCGACGGCCACCGCAGGTTTCGTGCTTGGCGCGATTCTCGGCACCGCCACCGTCGTGTCCCCTCCTACGGGAGCGCTGCTCGATCGGTTGCGTTCGAAACCGGTCCTGATCGCGGCCAACGTTGCGTGCGCGCTTGGCTATGCCGGCTTTGCGTTCGTCGAGCGGCCGTGGCAGGCGTTCGCCTGCGCGGTCGTCGCCGGTATCGGGATAGGCGGGGCTCGCGTCGCGACGCAGACGCTGCTCATCAACCTGATCAGCCCAGAGCAACGTGCTGCCTCGTTCGCCCTCGCGCGCGTCGCGCAGAACTTCGGTCTCGGCGTCGGGGCGACCGTCGCGGGTTTCATCGTCTCGTGGGCACTGCAACTCGGGTCGTTCCAGGCGCTCTATCTCTTCGACGCGATCACGTACGCTGCGTTTGCGCTCGTCGTACTGGCGGTGGTGCCGAACCGGCGTTCCGCGGCGGCGCATGCCGGCGCAGTCGGGCGCGGATTCGGGGCCGTCGCCCGCGATCGCAGGTTGCTGATGATCCTCAGCGGAAACCTCCTCTTGCTCATCGTCGGGTACACGACGTTCATGAACCTTCTGGCGCCTTATGCGACATCCCATACTCGCGTCGGGCCAAGCGGGTTCGGGATTCTCTTCCTCTTCAACAGCGCATTCGTCGTGGTCGCACAGATCCCCGCGACCCACCTCGTCAAGCGGCTGCGCCGATCGCAGGCATTCGCCGCGGCGAGCGGCGTCTTTGCAATCGCGCTTCTCGGCGTCTTGGCGGCGACCCTGATCCGTTCGGAGCTCGCTACGACCGCGTTCCTGTGCGCTGTCGCAACCACGTTCGCGGTCGGCGAGTGCGTGCACAACGTGGTCATGGGACCAGTTGTCGCGGATCTCGCTCCGCCGCATCTGCTCGGCCGCTACATGTCGGTGCTCAGCCTGATCGTGTCGGGAGGCTTCGCGCTGGGCCCAGCTATCGGTGGCGCGCTGCTCGCGATCTCACCAGACGCCGTCTGGTGGGGCGGCGCCCTCATCGCCGGAGCGATCGGAGTGGGCTTTCTGGTCGCCGGTGACCGCATCCCGGACACGCCGGTAGCCAAAACCGAGTCGAGTGCGCCGCGTGGCAACCCCGCGCCCGAACCCGCGTGACTGGCGTTGCGCGCTTCATCGCGGGTTGGCGCGCAGGGCTTCCTCGCCCGGCACTCATCCTTCAAGCGGGAAACGCCCTCAACTACTTCGGCTACGGGCTCATTTCTCCCTTCGAGATCATCTATCTGCACCAGATACGTGGCTTCTCACCGTCGATGGCAGGATTGGTTCTCGCGGCGACCATGGGCACGGCCGCAATCGTCACCCCGCCAACGGGAGCGCTCGTCGATCGGTACTCCGCCAGAGCGATCGTTGTCGCAGGAAGCCTGGCGAGCGCCCTGGGCTACGCCGGCTTCGCCTACGTAGACCTTCCCTGGCAGGCCTTTGTCTGCTCGATTGCCTGCGGAGTCGGAAACGGCGTGGCGGGGACGGCCAACCGGACACTGGTGGTGAGGTTGGTAGCGCCCGACCAGCGAGCGGCCGCGTTCGCGCTCAACCGCGTGTCCGGCAACTTCGGTATTGGTGCCGGCGCAACCGTCGCGGGCTTCGTCGTCGCATCCGCGCAGCGGCTCAGCTCGTTCCAATTTCTCTATTTCTTCGACGCTGTCACGTTCGCCGGATTCGCGCTCATTGTGCTCGCCGCGGTGCCCAGCCCGCGCGCTGTAACCGTCGCAGCGACAGAGAGCAGCGGAACCGGCTTCCGCGCGGTCGTTCGGGATCGTCTCTTCCTCGGTGTGATCGCAGCCAACATCGTGCTCGTCGTCTTCGGCCACACGCTCTTCTCCAACATCCTGCCGCCATTTGTAAAGGCCCACACACCGGTCGGGCCCGCCGAGATCGGGATCATCGTTCTCGCCAACACCGCCTTCATCGTCATCGCGCAGATCCCGGCGGTGCGCATCGTGAAACGGATGCGACGCACACACGCTTTCGCGGCAGCAAGCGCGCTTTTCGCGATCGCCCTGTTGGCGGTCCTCCCCGCGACGCTGATCCACTCCCCGCTCGCTGCGACGAGCCTCCTGGTCGGCGTCGCGATCGTCTTTGCGCTGGGCGAGATCGCACACATTCTCGTTCTCGGGCCGCTTGTCGCGGACATGGCTCCAGCCCATCTCCTCGGCCGCTACCTGTCTCTCTACAGTCTGACCTTCACCGCCTCCCTGGCCCTCGGACCGGCGATTGGTGGCTTTCTCCTGCAGACCTCGCCGGATGCAATTTGGTGGGGTGGTGCGCTTGCCGTGGTAGCGGCCGGAGCCTACTTGCTTGGACTTGGCGGCCGCATACCCGACCCGCTCCGCGAATCACAGCGAGCCGGCTCAGCGTCGCAGCCGGCATGAACGCTAGCTTGATGCCGGGTCAGCTCGCCCGCGGCCGCTTGATGCGGGCTTCAGGTCTCCCTTGAGGGCATCCTCATAGGCGGCCCACAAGATGCCGTAGGCCAGCACGAGGCTCTCGGGCCTCGGGCGGCTGAGGGCTTCTTCGAAGCGCTTCGTGTATGGGTGCTCGCCAAGGTCGTCTCGCAGTAAGGCCTGAGCCTGGGCCTCCCATTTCGAAGCTGACGCGAGGTCTTTGCGTTTCTCGATCATCAGCCGGCCACGTTGCATCAGCTCCTCGAGCCGTGCCACGAAGCCATGCCGGTCGAACCCAGCCGGCGCGCGCGGCGGCCCTTCGTGGCTGATCGACCGCCATCGCACCGGCCGGCTGTAGCTCGGAGCCGCCGATGAGGGGCGCCAACCGACGGCGGCCCGCTGGCGGTCATAGGCGGCCCGTTTCGTCCTGTCGGTCAGGATGTCGTGCGCCAAATTGAGCAGCTTGGCGTGCTCGAGCGCGTCCGGGTGATTGCCGCGGTCGGGATGCCAGTACTTGAGCTGCCTCCGCCAGGCAGCGTGCAGCTCAGCTTCAGTGGCGTCGGGTGGAACGCCGAGCACGAAGTAGTAATCGGCTAACGGCCGGCGGTCGGTGGACGAGACGGCATCTCCTTGGTCTTGCGAAAAACGGGGCCGCGCGCAGTCTCGCATGACTTCGCCACGCCAATACCCTCGTCGTCTACGACCCTTCCGCCAACACGCGCGTCAGCTGGTCTACCAGCCGGCTGGCGTGGCGGAGGTTGGCCTCCCCGATCCTGGCGCCGACACCGTTCGCCCACGCCCGCTGCGCAGCCTGGATCTTGCCCAGGGTCTGACGCCCTGACGGGGTAAGCCGGATCAGCCGGGACGTCTGATGTTCCGGGTTGTCCGCGTATCTGGTCAGTCCGTCCTTCTCCAACAGGTCGGCGATGCGCTGGACGCTCTGGCGAGTCAGTCCCAGCCTCCGAGCCACCTGCGCCACTGTCGCCGGCCGCTCCGCGACCATCTCCATCGTCAGCCATCGCGCCATCGTTTGGTCCGCCGACGCGGCGATTGCTTCGCCCGCCCGGCTGAAATGCGCTTCGAGCTGGATGATGGGGATGATCAGCTGCGTAAGCACGGCACCGGCGGCGGTATGGTTGGCAGCTCTCGACTTGACAGCATGCTGTCGTTTTGGTACAGTCGACATGACAACATTCTGTCATATTAGGAGGCGAAGAAATGATGCAAGAAGCCCCCGCCCGGTCCGAGATCAAGCCGTTCCGAATCGACGTTCCGCAAGCTGACATCGATGATCTGAATCGCAGGCTCGCCGCGACCCGCTGGCCCGACGACCTTCCGGGTTACGGCATCCCAGTCGTCGACGTCAAAGAGCTCGTCGATCACTGGCGGACCGGTTACGACTGGCGCAAGCAAGAGGCCCGGCTGAACGAGCTTCCCCAATTCACCACCGTCATCGACGGCCAGAAGATCCACTTCGTCCATCTGAGATCAAAGCGCCCCGATGCGCTCCCATTGCTGATCGTTCACGGCTGGCCGGGCTCGTTCGTCGAGTTCACGAAGGTCTATGAGCCGCTGTCCGAGCAGTTCCACGTCGTCGCGCCCTCGATTCCCGGCTATGCCTTCTCCGGCCCGACCCACGAGGCCGGCTGGGACGTGAAGCGGATCGCGGCCGCGTTTGCGGAGCTGATGAGCCGGCTGGGGTACACGCGGTACGGGACGCAAGGCGGAGACTGGGGCTCCGCGATCACGCGGCAGCTCGGCTTGATTGACTCCGAGCACGTCGTCGGCTCGCACTTCAGCACGCTTGGCACGACTCCGTCGGGTGATCCGGAGGAGTTGAATCTCCTCACCGACAGGGAGAAATCCTTTCTCGAGCGCGGCAAGGTGTTCCAGCGGCAGGGCTCGGGTTATTTCATGATCCAGTCGAGCCGCCCACAGACGCTGGCGTTCGGCCTGTCGGACTCGCCGGCCGGCTTGCTAGCCTGGATCGCCGAGAAGTTCACCGAGTGGACCGATCCCGAAAGCAAGATCGATCCTGACCAGGTCCTGACGAACGTGTCGGTCTACTGGTTCACGAACACCGCCAACTCGGCGGCGCGAATCTACGCCGAGTTCGCTCGAACCGGCGGGGGATGGGGGAGGCAGGAGCCGTCGACGGTGCCCACCGGGGTGGCGCAGTTCCAGTACGAGATCGTTCCGCCGATCCGGCGCTTCGCCGAGCGCACCAACAACATCGTGCACTGGTCGGAGTTCGAGCACGGGGGGCACTTCGCGGCGATGGAGGTGCCGGACCTCCTCGTGGGCGATGTCAAGAAGTTTTTCAGCGGGCTGAGCTAGGAGGGTTCAACCGTGTCAGGGATTCCACGCTTCGACCACGTCGGCATCACAGTCGCCGATCTCGACAAGGCGGCGGAATTCTTCGTTGCGCTCGGGCTCGTGCCGGAGGGCCGCATGTTCATGGAAGGCGAGTTTGTCGACACCGTCATCGGCCTCCCGAACTCCCGCAGCGAGATCGTCACGCTGCGGGCGCCCGACGGAGGACCGGGCGTGGAGCTGTCGAGCTTCGTCCGGCCCGACCACGTGCCTGGATCCCCAGGAGCCATGTCCAACGAGCTTGGGCTGCGCAACATCTGCTTCGAGGTCGACGATCTCCAGTCGATCGTCGACCGGCTGGCCGCGAGCGGCTATGGGCTCGTCGGCGGGATCGGCCAGTACGAGCAGATGTGGCGCATGGCATACGTTCGGGGGCCGGAGGGGATCATCGTCGCCCTGGCCCAGCGGCTCGACTAGGGCCGGGGCGGGATCTCCTGCACTGACCACGTGTTGCCGTCCGGATCGCTGAAATAGGTGAACGATCCCCACGGCTGAACGTCGATCTCACTTGCTTTGACCCCGCGCGCGAGAAGCTTCTCGCGGACCGCGGCCACATCCTTCACGACGACCTGGAGCCCTTTCTGTGAGCCTGGCGCCATCTCGGTGATCCCGGTTCCGATGACGATCGAGCACGCGGATCCAGGCGGTGTCAGCTGCACGAAGCGCAGCTGCTCATTGACCTGGTGGTCGTGATCAGCGTTGAACCCAACTTGATCGACGTAAAACGACTTGGCGCGATCCACGTCGCTCACCGGAACCGGGATCAGCTCGAGCTTCATGTCCATTGGATGAACTCTAGGCGGGTTGGTAGTCGAGGAACCGTTGCGCCACCGCCGCCAGCTGCGGCGAATCACCGATGTTGTAGTGCGTCAGCCCCGGCAGGATCGCCAGGGCGTGACCTCCCTTGGGCCGGCCTTCGCCCATCCACCCGCCGTCGCGCAAGCCGCCGTCAAGGAGCTTGAAAACGTCGACGTAGTGGCTCGGAGGCGCCATGTCGGCATCCGCGGCGACGATCAGCGTCGGCATTCGCAGGCCGCGCACCTCCTCGCTGAAGTCGAAGTCCGCCGCCATCGATGCGCCGATCTTGTCCAGCAGACGCGGAAAGTCCTCAGGACGCGGCGCCACTCGCTGGTACAGCTGGTACATCGGGGTGTCTTTCATGAACTGGGCAGCCGCGGCGCTGACCTGCCCCTGCTGCGCAAGCATCTCGGGCGGGATTGCGCTCCGCCAGACGTTCGCGGAGACGAGGACGAGACGGCGGACTTTGTCCGGGTGTTTGGCCGCGAGCTGAAGCGCGACTCCGCCACCCAGCGAGTAGCCGACGACATCGGGCTTGTCGAGGCCGAGGTGATCGATGAGGGCGGCGATGTCATCGGCCATCAGGCGAATGTCGATGGGCCGGTCGATGTCGGCAGTTCGGCCGTGTCCCTGAAGGTCCGGGACCACGACGCGGTGACTCTCGGCCAGCGTCGTGAGCACGGGTCCAAAGGTCTCGCCGGACATCAGGCCCCCGTGCAGGAGGATCAGCGGCCGGCCGGTGCCGTGGATCTCGTAGTAGAGGTTGATCCCATTGACGTTGGCGTACTCTCCGCGCGCCTTTGCTTTCGTCGTCATCTTTCTGGCCTCCGTGCGCTTGATATCTGACGGATCTGAAGACTGGACTGGACGCCGAAACTCATCGGAGCTGTTTGATCACGGGAGCAAAGTCTTCGAGATAGGGTTCGTGGACGCAGAAGTACGAGATCCCGTATCGGTCTCGGCGCTCGCGCACCTGGGCTGCTATCTCCTCGATGGTCCCGATCAACACCACAGGCGCCGAAAGAAACTGCTCGACCGACAACTCGATTGAGCGCTCCGCGATGAGTCCCTTGGCGGCTGCCTCACGATCTTCCGTGACGGAGACGACCTGGATCAATAAGTTGGCCTCGATCTCGTTGGCGCGCCCTCGCGCGTAGTCGACGAAGTAGCCGACCCTTTCGTCCATCTCCTCTGCCGTCGCGATTCGAAACGTCCCAGGCGGCCGGCCCTTTGCCTGCAGGATGCCGCCGTAGCCGACGATGTCGGCGCGCGCCGCGGCGAGCTGCAGCGTCGCATGACCCGTTCCCGCGATCATCAGCGGCGGCCGCGGCCGCTGAAACGTCTCGTAGCCGACGGCTTCATCCGCAAACAGCCGGTCGAGCGTGTCGATCGTGTCCTGCAGCCCACGCACCCGCTCGTCGAATCCGCGCCACGGAATGTTTGCCATGTCGAACTCGGACTTCATGTGACCCGCACCAAGGCCCAGCTCCAGGCGGCCGCCCGTCAGCTGGTCGGTGGTAGCGACCTCCCGCGCCACCAGGAATGGGTTCCAGAAGGCGCTGTTGAGCACGAACGGACCGACGCGGAGGCGACCGGTCGCGTTCGCCGCGGCGACGAGCATTGGAAATGGCGCCGGTCGATTTCGGCCGAGATGATCCGGGATGAGCGCGACGTCGTAGCCGAGCGACTCAGCTCGGCGGCAGACCTCGATCATCGAATCCCGGGACCGGATTGTCCGGAGGTTGAATCCGAACCTGAAGTCGCGCACCTCCCCAATTAGACTCCGACGGGTGCTCGCCGATTTCGAAGCGGCCATCGATCGTCTGGAGCGAGCCCTCGAGGATTGTCCCGACGAGCACTGGGATACGAGCGTCTGGGTCGTCAAACGTTCGGACCCGTGGATGTGGCCGAAGAGCGGCGAGGGCGATGGACGAACAGAAGACGCGATCCAGGTCTTCTCGCAGTTCTGGCTGGTCGCCTATCACTGCCTCTTCTTCCTCAACCTGTACTGCTGGGATGAGACGGGTTCCTTCGCCCCGCCGCCGGAGTTCGCGAACGGGCCCGAAGACCAGGGATCGACGAGTCGGGCGCTGCCCGGTTCCCCAACGTGACGTATTCGCGCGAGCAGCTGCTCGGCTATCTCGCGTACGGCCGTGGGCGAGTGCGCCGCACCCTGGCGAATCTCACGGATTCCCAGCGAGCCATCAGGCTCCGACGCGGCCACCCGCACGCGGGCAAGACATTCGAGCAGCTGCTCGAGATCAACCTCGCTCACGTGCGCGAGCATGGCGATCAGCTGGCGTCGTTCATCGCCGAGGGCTGCGTCAGTCGCCCGTGAGCGGCGATTCGCGCAGACCGTCAGCGCGCAGCTTTCTTGACCAGCTTGCCGATCTTTTCCTCGACCTCCGGGGTGAGCCTCTTCAGAGCAAATGAGGTCGTCCAGGCGTCACCGTCATCGAGCTTGGCCGCGTCTTCGAACCCAAAGGTCGCGTACCTGGACTTGTACTTCTCCGCGCCCTTGAAGAAGCAGACAACCTTGCCATCCTTGGCATAGGCGGGCATGCCGTACCACGTCTTCGGCGAGAGGTTCGGGGCGCTGGCCTTGATCAGGGCGTGCAGCCGTTTGGCCATGCCGCGATCCGGCTCCGACATCTCGGCGATCTTCGCGAGCACGTCACTTTCCCCATCCGCCTCGCCGGCTGCGGCACGCCGCCGTTCCTTCAGCGTGTCCTTCATGGCGGCCAGCTCGACGTCGGACAGCAAACTGGACCTGCCTGGCCGGGCGCTCCCGGCCGATTTCTTCTTGTCGCTCATCAAACTTCCCCCAGTGTTTGAAACGTACCTGAGACCTTCCCCATGCTATGGACGCGCTCGGCCACGAGGCTTCTTGATTTCTGACGGATTTGCTTGAAGTAACCGAGATCGGTATCAGACGGGCAATGCGGAAAGCCAGGTGAAAGCCGCCGTGGTGACGGCTTACGGGCCGCCCGAGGTCGTCCAGGTACGTGACGTCCCCAAGCCGAAGCCACGCCGCAACGAGGTTCTCATCCGCGTCCGCGCCGCTGCCCTCACCACGAGCGATACACGGATCCGCGGGCTGCAATACCCACCGCGACTGCAGCTGTTGCTGCGAGCGATCGTCGGCGTGCGGGCGCCTCGGAAAGTCCCGGGCCTCGTGCTGTCCGGCGAGGTGGAGTCGGTAGGTTCCGAGGTCACGACCTTCAAGCCCGGCGACGAGGTGTTCGGCTTCGACAGCCGGTTCAGGTTCGGTGCGCACGCCGAATACGCCTGCTGGCCCTCAAACGATCTGCTTGCTCAGAAGCCTGCCGGGCTGAGTCACGAGGAGGCGGCGGCGATCCCTTACGGCGGGCTGATGGCGATGTTCTTCATGCGGCGTGCCGGCGTCAAGCGCGACCAGCGCGTTGCCGTGTTCGGCGCATCGGGCGCGAACGGGACGTCGATGGTGCAGCTCTCGAAGCACCGAGGCGCGAACGTGACAGCGATCTGCAGCGGCCGGAATTTCGAAATGGTCCGCGCGCTGGGGGCGGACGCGTGCGTCGACTACACGGTCGAAGACTTCACCAAGTCCAGCACCAAGTACGACGTCGTCCTCGATGCGGTCGGTGGTTTGAAGAAACCGCCGTCCAGCGAAGCGGTTGGGAACGTCCTTGCGCCCGGTGGTGTCTACGTCTCAGTCGACGAGGCGATGCCGCGCTTTGCACATGCCGACCTCGATGAGTTGCGACAGTTGGCCTCGGCGGGCACGCTCAAGCCGGTCATCGACCGAACGTACCCGCTGGACCAGATCGCCGAGGCGCATGCATACGTGGATCGCGGACGCAAGCGTGGCAACGTGATCATCGCGATGGCGCCCTAGCGGGCCGGCGATTGCGAGTTTTTGTCAAGATGGCGCAGAACAACTGGCAACCGGTGCGCGAAGTACTGAAGGAAACAGTCGAGAAGGCGGCCTGACCGGCGGTCCGTTCGTAATCGTCGGTGGCGGTCTCGCCGGAGGCAACGCTGCCCGAACGTTGCGGGAGCTGGGCTACAGGGATCGGCTGGTCTTGATCACCAATGAACCGGGCGTGCCGTTCGGCCGCCCGCCGCTGTCCAAGACCTATCTCCGCGGCAAGGAAAGTCTCAAGGGCTGGCTTGTGAAGCCCGCCGATTGGTACGAGGCGAACGAGGTCGAGCTCGTGCGCGCGGCCGCCACCCGCCTCGACGTGGCGGGACATCGCCTCGAGCTGGACACCGGGCCCACAGTCGACTACGCAAAGCTGCTGATCGCGACCGGCGGGCGCAACCGTAGATTCGATGCGCCCGGCGCCGAGCTCGATGGGGTTTTTCAGCTGCGCACCGTGGCCGACTGCGACGCCATCAAAGCGGCCGCGCGCAGCGGCGCCCGAGCGGTGGTCGTCGGCATGGGGTTCATCGGTTGTGAGGTTGCCGCGTCACTGCGCATGCTGGGCGTCGATGTCAACGCCGTCTTTCCGGGCAAGGCGCCGCTCGAATCCGTCCTCGGCGAAAAGATCGGCGAGGTGATGACGGCTATGCACGCCGAGCATGGCGTGGAGCTGATCGCCGGCGAGTCCGTCGTGAGATTCGAAGGCGCCGGAAGGGTTGAGCGCGCCGTCACCAAGAATGGGCGGAAGCTCGAGTGCGACTTCGCCGTGGTCGCTGTCGGGATCCAACCGAACACCGAGCTGCTCGCGGGCACGGGGATCGGCCTCGACAACGGCGTGCTCGTCGACGGTGCGTGCCGCACGAGCGTCGCCGACGTCTACGCCGCCGGCGACGTCGCCAACCACCTTCACCCGCTCTTCGGTCGCGTCCGCGTCGAGCACTACAACAACGCCGAGAAGCAGGGAGCCGCGGCCGCACGGTCGATGCTTGGATCCGATGCCGAGTACGCCTACCTCCACACTTTCTGGTCGGACCAGTACGAGGACAAGCTCGAGTACGCCGGCCACGCGCGCACCTGGGACGAGTTCGTGGTTCGCGGCTCGATGGAGGAGCGGAAGTTCGTCGGTTTCTACCTCGAAGGCGGCGTCCTCAAAGCCGCTGTTGGCCTCAATCGCGGCGGCGACCCGGAGCTCGACGCCGATGGAGAGATGGCAGAGGCTGCCCGCCTGATCGCGCGGCGTGCGCGACCGCGTCCCGCGGACCTCGCCTAATGCTTACTTCGCGATCAGTTCAGGTCACGCCGGGTAAACCCCCACGTCGGTTGCCTTGAAAGAGAGCCAGACCTCGCCGCCGTCGCCGAGACTGAGCTCCGCGAGCGCCGCCGGCGTCACCTCCGCCACGAGCGGGATCTTGCCCTCGATCCTCACCCTGGCCCGATCGCCGTACAGCTCGACGCCGCTGGCGCGCCCGGGCCACACGTTGCGCGGACTTCCTTCAGGCCTGGAGCGATGCACCGCCACGGCACGAGGGTGAATGACCGCAAACACGTCACCGGTGACCGCAGCCGCGGCGGCGACCTCGGTTCCATCAGGCAGCCGCACCGAGCCATGCTCCGCCTCGCCGCGCAGGAAATTGACGCCCACGAGGTCGGCGACGTATTTCGACCGCGGGTGTTCGGTCACCTCGACGGGCGTCCCGGTCTGCACATGCCGACCGTTTTCCATGACGATCAGCCGGTCGGCGAGGACCGCCGCCTCGAGCGGGTCATGCGTCACCAGGAGACGCACTCCATGAAAAGAGGAAAGGTGTTTCTTGAGATCTCGCCGCACCGCCGAGCGGGTCGTGACGTCGAGCGCGGCCAGCGGCTCATCGAGGAGCAGCACGCGCGGATCCGAAGCGAGCGCACGGGCCAGCGCCACGCGCTGTCGCTGACCGCCTGACAGCTCCGACGGTCTTGACCTGGCGTACTCGATCAGGCCAACGCGCTCCAGCCAGTCCTGTGACCGCCGAGCAGCTTCGACTCGACCCGTCCCGCGGGAACGCAGCCCGAATGCAACGTTGTCCAGCACGCTGAGGTGCGGAAAGAGCAGGTAGTCCTGAAACACGAAACCGATCGAACGCTTCTCGGTCGGTACGTAAGTGCCGTGCGCGGCGTCCTCGAGGACCTCGCCATCCTGCACCACCCGGCCGGAGCCCAGCGGAACCAGCCCGGCGATCGCGCGCAACAACGTCGTCTTGCCGGCGCCGTTCGGACCGAGCAACGCGACGACCTCGCCCTCGTGAATGCTGAACGTCATGTCCAGGTCGAGGGCTCCGAGGCGAAGCTGCGCGTCCACGTCGAGACTCATGCCGAGCCGAGCCAGCGATCTCTGAGACTGACCAGCACGACGAGCGAAACCGCGAGAAGGACGAGGCTCAGGATGAACGAGCCCTCGGGGTTGGTCTCGAGCAGGAGATAGACCGCGAGGGGCATGGTCTGGGTCACCCCCGGAAAGTTTCCCGCGAAGGTGATGGTCGCACCGAACTCGCCGAGCGCCCTGGCCCAGCACAGCACCGCGCCCGCGAAGAGCGACGGCGCAACAAGCGGAAGGGTCACGCGGCTGAAGACCGTCCAGCGGCTTGCACCGAGTGTCCGGGCGGCGTCCTCGAAACGCCGGTCCATCGAGCGCAGGCCGGCCTCGACCGTGAGGACGAGAAAGGGCATTGCGACGAACGTCTCGGCAAATACCACGCCGGCCGTTGTGAATGGGAGCGTCACGCCGAACGTGCCGTCCAGCCACGCGCCGAGCAGTCCGCGGCGGCCGAAGGCGAGCAGGAGCGCAATGCCGCCGACGACTGGCGGCAAGACCATCGGCAGCGTGGTCAGCGCCCTGAGGATCGTGCGTCCGGGAAAGTCGATCCGCGCGTAAACCCATGCGAGCGGCACGCCGAGGGCGAGCGCCAGCGCGGTCGAAGACAGCGACGCGACGAGCGACAGCCTCAGCGCCTCGAGCGTGTCCGGTGAGCTGATCGCCCGCAAGGCGTCACCCCACGGCGTCCTGACCACCAGTCCGGCGAGCGGCACTATGAAGAACGCCGCGCCTATCGCGGCGAGGATGCCAATACCCAGAGGCGCTCCCTGACGCCTCATCGCTCAGGCGTGCTGAAAACCAAATGAGCCTAGGGTCGACTGCCCGCTCGCCGACTCGACGAAGGCGATGAACGCGTCGGCCACAGTTGAGTTCTGCGTGCCCTTCACGCTGACGATGGGGTAGGTCGCGACAACGTTGTACTGGTCGGCGATCGGGACGCCGGTGACCCTGGAGCCGGCGGCCTTGACGTCGGTCGTGTAGACGATGCCCGCGTCGGCTTCGCCGAGCTCGATCTTGCTGATCACCGACTTCACGTCGGTCTCGAGGCTCTTCGGGGTCACAGTCACGCCCGCCTTCTGCAGCGATTGCAGCGAGTACTTGCCGGCCGGGACGGTCGGTCCTTCGGAGATGTAGATCACCCCGGGCTTGGCGAGGTCCGCAAGAGAGCTGATCCCCTTGGGGTTGCCCGGCGCGACGACGATCTCGAGCTGGTTGTGAGCGAAGACGGCTGGAGTGCCGGACGTGAATCCGTCCGTCTTCAGCCTGTCCATGTTCGTCGTGTCGGCCGATGCGAACACGTCGGCCTGCGCGCCCTGCTCGATCTGGGTCACCAGCGTCGGTGTGCCGGCGTAGTTGAACTTCACCGTCACGCCGCTGTTCTTCTGCTGGAAGGCCTGGCCGAGCGCGTTGAAGGCGTCGGTCAGGGACGCGGCGGCGAAAACTGAAATGGTGCCGCTGAGGGCAGAAGGTGATGCCGCGCCAGAGGTCGGGCTGCTTCCACACGCCGCGACCGCGAGCGCGGCGGCCGAAACCAGGAGCGAGATGGGGCGGGGCATCCGATCCTCCTCAGGTGCGCGGCAGCTCGATCACGACGTTGGTGGCTTTCACCGAGGCGATGGCGATCACGCCCGGCTTCAGACCTAGCTCGTCCGCCGCATCGCGGGTCATCAGGGAGACGATGCGGTGGGGGCCGGCCTGCATCTCGACCTGGGCCGCCACCACGTCCTTGACCACGCGGGTGACGATGCCCTGGAATCGGTTTCGAGCGGACTCCCGCGTCACCGGGGGCGGTTTGGGCCTCGGCCGAGACGCCATGTAGCGAGCCAGCGCGGCGCCGTCGATCTGCCTCTGGCCGCCGGGTGAACGCGCGGTCTTGATCTGGCCGGCGTCGATCAGCCTGCGGACGGTGTCCGGGCTGACGCGAAGCAGCTCTGCCGCTTTGCCGATTCTCACGAGCCTGAATTTAGCAAATGCGAAGTTCTGAGGTGGCTTATCCGCATGGCGGCACAAGTTCTCGCGATTGGTGGCAATTGCGAGAGATCGGACCTAGCGATGAGTCTCAGTCGATACATTCGTCCTAAGACCGAGAAGATCAGGCGTTTCAGACGTCGGCTGACCGGCCGCGCGAAGTTCGCGAACGCGTAGGCTGACCGCGTGGGACGCGTCCGAACCCGCGGAGGCTGGGGGGCGTTGGCTGCGGCCCTGCTGCTGATCGCCGCCTGCGATCCGGTCGGGGACGGGCGGCACGGACAGGTTGCGACCAGCCCAACCTCGAGTGCGGCGGCAAGCTCTTACGCGGGAGGCTGCTCGAGCACCGTCGTCACCGACGCGTATCCGCCTGCCTGGGCCCAGAGCGGGTGGATCCAGCCGAGCGGACCCTCGTGGTCGGTGCATTGGGCCCTCGGGACGCCCGGCGAAGCAGTCGCCTACATGTTCGCGGTCGAGCTTGTCGCGGAACCAAGCCCGCGACCGGACGGCAGCAGCAACAAGGTGCTCTGGATCATCAGAAGTCCGTCGAGCTTCGTGGTCGAGGGGCATCCACTCGGACGTTCCGAGCCCACCGTGACCGCCGCGGGCGGCCCGAGCATCATCGACGTCCCGAGCGCCGGGTGCTGGTCGTTTCAGCTGGTCACGAAGCCGGGCAACAAGGTCGTAAGCACGATCAACCTGGAGGCCCTCCCCGCAGGCTCGCTGCCGACGAAAGCCGGCTGACGGTACCGATGCGCGCCGGCGCCGTTGTGGGGTTTCAACCACGTCTTCGGTCCGCTGTTGCTGATCGCTCTTGCGGCCGTCCCTCTTATTGCCGCGGCTTACATCGAGATTCGCTTGGACCGGCGGGCTCGCGCCGGCGGCTAGTGGATCGGGCCGCTCGTCTGCTCTCCGAGGTAGATCCGCACCATGTCCCGCAGCAGCCGGACCAGCGCCATGTGACTTTCGCCTGAGATCCCGTCGCACTCGAAGTTCTGCGTGCAGAAGACGGCTTCGATTCCTCCCGCCTCGAGGCAGCGGAGCATGATCCGCTCCTCCTGCTCCGGTGAGTGGACGAGGTCGGTGCGCCCAAGCAGGACGCTCAAGGCCGCCTCGATGCCATACGCGCCCCAGTTCGACACCGCGGCCACGATCAGCACATCCGCCGGAACAACCGTGGCCATGCCGTCGCCGCACGGGCACTGGCATTTGTGGCCCCACGGTTCCTGAATGACGCGCACCTTGTCGTAGATCCGGCCGAAGCCGATCTCGTTGCCCGCGTCGCCGATACCGATGCTGAAGATCCCGCGCTTCGCGGCCGCTGCGAAAAGCGGGGAGGAGTCGGTGATCGGTCTTGGCGCCATCCCAGTCGAGCCATGGATGACTCCCTTGGCGTTTGGTCCCAGGCGCTCGATCGCGATGATCGCTTTGGGGTTGAGTCGGTCGAGGAGCTGCTCGGCCCACCCAGGAACCTCATCATCCGACTCGGGGCTCGTCACCACCGCCGCGCCGACGTGGTAACGCTCGGCCACATCCAGGCTGCGAACTCCGACCCCCGCGGCCTCGCTCGAGGCGGCGATCGGTCCGGCGTGGAAGGGTTCGCACACGAAGATCGGTGTTGCGTGAAGTCCCTTTTCGATCGCCCGCGCGAGCGCCGCCGCCCCGACCGGGCCGTCGTTCTCGCCGTTGGGGATCAGCTCACCGGTGCCCGCGCCAGTGTTGATCAGCACGAAGTCGCCCGCGGTCACGTTGTCGAGCAGGCCTCGGGCGGCCCTGTAGGTCAGCGGATCGCCGCCGCCCTCCGTCCGCGCTGCCTCATAGAGCGGCGCGATCATGCTGTGCGGGAGGCCGGGGTTGCGCATCTCGACCGTGATGAGCCGATCGATGTACTCGATGATCGACGGCACTGTCGAGCTGCTCGTGGTCCGCTGAGACCTGACGGGCGCGGCCATGACTTGCGCCAACGATAGGGGCTGGCGCAACCGTGCGTCCAATATATTGTTCGTTGAGATTTAGGACGATTCATGTATCGTTCCGAGATCGAGCTTCGCCACCTCCGTTACTTCGTCGCGGTCTCGGAAGAGCTGCATTTCGGGCGCGCAGCCGCGCGATTGCACATGTCGCAACCCCCGCTCAGCCAGCAGATACGGAGCCTCGAAGCCGAGCTCGGCCTGTCGTTGCTGCGGCGCACGAATCGGCGGGTCGAGCTGACGAGCGCCGGCACTGCATTCCTCGAAGGCGCGCGGCGCACGCTCGAGAGCGCGAACCAGGCCGTTCGGGAGGCGAGGTCGGCCGACGACGGCGAAACCGGTGAGCTCGTTCTCGGTTTCGTCGACTCCTCGATCTACGGCTACATGCCCGCGGTCCTTCGCGCCTTTCGCAAACAGCACCCTTCCGTCCGGGTCAATATCCGCGCCCTCGCGTCAGCGGAACAGGTCGAGAAGCTCGAGCGTGGAGAGATCCAGGTCGGCATCCTCCGACCGCTCCGGGTCAGCTCGCGACTCGTCATCGAGGAGCTGGGGCGCGAGCACCTTGTCGTCGCGCTGCCGAAGGGCCACCGACTCGCAAGCCGTAAGCAGCTGCGCATCGCGGACCTCAAGGACGAATCGCTCGTCTTCTTCAAGCGCGAGTTTGCCCCGGCCGTGTACGACCGGATCATGGGCATGTTCCACCGAGATGGACAGCTGCCGCACATCGCCCAGGAGGCAGGCGAGCAGCACACCATCATCGGCCTCGTCGCGGCGGGCCTGGGCTACTCGATCACAGCCGAAGGCATGCGCGAGTGGGGCACCGAAGGAGTCGTGTATCGACCGCTTGCGCATCCAAGTGCGTGGGTGCCGATGGGAGTCGCGTGGAGGCGCGCCGACCGGTCGGACCCGGTGCGATGGTTCGTCGAAACGGCGCGAGATCTGGGGGCATCCACCCGCAAACGCAAGGTCGCCGCTCGGGCCTAAGGGGTCTCGCCCTCGAGGATCTTCGTCAGCTTGTGGGCGTCGATGTTTCCGCCCGACACGACGCAGGCGATCCGCTCGGCATTCACTGCGCCCGACAGGGCAACCGCGACGGGCGCGGCGCCGGCGCCCTCCGCGACCACGTGGTTGCGTTCCATCAGGACGCGCACTGCTCGCGCGGTTTCGTCGGCGGTCGTGACCAGGGATCCCGCGAGCAGCTCCTGCGCGAGGCGGAGCATGTTCGGGAACACCGTCTTGCTGCCTATGCCGTCGACGAAGCTGGGGCGATAGTCCACCTCGACCGGCTTGCCGGCGTCGAGCGACGCTTTGAGCGGCGCCGCGCCATCGACCTCGACGGCGAACACTCGGCATTCGGGCTTTACTGCCCGCACCGCCGCAGCGATTGCGGTCGACAACCCGCCGCCTCCCCACGGCACGAGGATGCTGTCGACGTCCGGCAGGTCCTCGAGGATCTCGAGCCCGATCGTCCCATCGCCCTCCATGACCGCCTCGTCATCAAATGGATGGACGAAGACCCCGTCCACGCCTTCGTAGGACCGTGCGCCGAGAGTCGCCCACCACGCGTCGAAGGGGACGGAGATGATCCGCGCACCAAGCTGACGCATCGCATCGAGCTTGCGTTGAGGGGATGTGTCGGGCACGACCACGGTGCATGGAACACCCCGGCGGCGGGCCTCCCACGCGACCGCCTGGCCCATGTTCCCGGCGCTGGCCGTGACGGCCCCGCGCGCAAGGTCGTCCGAAGACACGCGCGACATCGCGACGGCTGCCGCGCGGATCTTGAAAGAGCCGATCGTCTGTAGGTTTTCGAGCTTGAGATGGATCGAGGACCTGGTGCCATCGACGTTCAGCGGGACGAGCGGCGTCCGAATCGCCGCGCCGGCGATCGTCTGCCGCGCCGTTTTGATCCGGGCGAGATCCGGCGCCGTTACGACCAACCGCCTCGAGCCTCAGGGATTGGGCGTGGGGTCGGCGATCGCCCGATAGATCTCCGGCTGGCGCGTATTGAAAAGGTGAGACGTCGCACGCGCCGCGCGCTGCGCCTCGAGGTCGATGTCGGCCACCACGAAGTCTTCCTGGTCGAACTTGCCGATCGCCACGACCTTGCCCGCTGGATCGACCACCCTGCTTCCGCCGAAGAGCCGATCGTTGCGCTGCATCCCGACCACCGAGCAAACCATGTACCAGGTGCAGTTTTCGGCCGCGCGCATGAACATGCCGTGCTCCCAGTACTCCTCGAAGCCGCCGGCCGAGGCCGACACGTTGACCAGGAAGTCGGCGCCTTTAAGCGCCTGGACGCGCGCCACCTCGGGGAAGCTCATGTCGTAGCAGATGTGGATGCCGATCCTGCCGAGCGCCGTGTCGAAAACAGGCAGATCTTTGCCGGGCGAGTAGAAGCAGCGCTCGGTGGCGACGCCGTTGAAGTACGTGAACGCCGCGACGTGGGTCTTGCGATACGCGCCGATGATCCCTTGCGGCCCGACCAACAGCGCGGTGTTGTATACGTCGCCGGGCATTCCCGGTCCGAAGGTGCCCATGCCCATGATCACGTGCAGCTGATGCCGTTCCGCGGCGTCGATGACGGCGCTGACGTGGCGGTCCGGGGGAGAGATCGTGCTGGCCCACTTGTGGAGCCACTCGTCGGTGCGGTAGCCGGACAGGTACATCTCGCCGAAAACGACCAGGTCGGCGCCTGCCGCGGCCGCCTTGTGGACATCCGCCAGGGCGCGCTTGAGGTTGGCGTCCCGGGGGTCGTGGGTCTCCGTACCGAGGTCGGACTTGCTCTGGACCAGCGCCACGCGCACGGTGCCGGCCTTCTTGGGCGCGGGCCGGCCGGGTTGGACCACCGGCTGCCGCTCGATCACTTTGCTCATTTGCGCCCGAGTCTAGAGCCGGGCCGAAGAGCCGTCCAATACATCAGGCCGTGACCAACGATTCGTTTTGGATATGGAGGCGCTCCTCTGCCCCCAACGACAGGCGTAGCGCCTCCTCGATGGTCGCGAACTGCTCGAGATTCCTCGGACCGGCCACGATCGAGGTGACATGCGGATGCGACGCCGCCCACGCCAGCGCCAGCGCGCCGGTCGACGTGCCCATCGAGCGGGCGATCGCTCGGACGCGGTCGATCGCATCGTACGTCCGGTCCGTTTGGAAGCCGGCGTACGGCTCCGGCCGCAGCTCCATCCGCGAACCCGCCGGCGCAGGCATGCCCTTGCTGTACTTTCCGCTGAGCCAGCCTCCGGCCATCGGGCTGAAGGCCACGAAGGCCACCCCCTCGCCGGCCAACACCGGAAGCATTTCGGCCTCGGCCTCACTGTGCAGGAGGTTGTATTCGTTCTGCACGCAGGTCAGGCGTGCGCCTGCGATCCGCTCGCTGATCCACAGCGACTTCACGACGCGCCACGTCTCGATGTTGCAGAAACCCAGGTAAAGAACCTTGCCCGACGTCACCAGGTCGCCGAAGGCCCGCATTGTTTCCTCGAGATCGGTCGCCGGGTCCACCTGGTGGGCCATGTAGATGTCGATTCGGTCTGTCTGGAGCCGCCGCAGCGAATCGTCGACGGCGCGCATGATGTGCCTTCGCGAAAGTCCGCCGCTGTTGGGATCGGCGCCCATCGGAGTGAACACCTTGGTGGCGAGCAGGATCCGATCCCTCGCGCCTCGGTCTCGCATCCAGCGCCCGACCATCTCCTCGGACAGGCCGCCGCCGTACGAGTCGGCAGTGTCGAAGTAGTTGATGCCGAGCTCGACTGCGTGGTCCATCAAGGCCGAGGCCTGCTCTTGATTCTCGCCTCGACCGAACAGGCTCGGCTCGGAGCCGATGCCACCAAAGCCGCCGCAGCCCAATCCGATCGCGGAAACCTTGACGCCGGTTCGCCCGAGTGGTCGGTACTCCACCGCCAATCAGTATCGTCCTGCGGGCGATATCAACAACGTCTCAATTGCGAACGAACAATATATTGGACAGTAGGTCGGCTCACGCCTAGGCTGGCACCGGATATCGAGTCGGCGTGCTCTGACTAAAGGGGAGGCAGCACATGAAGCGATTTGCGTCAACCCCGTTCTCCCTCGTGGCGGGGCTGGCCCTGGTGACGGCCGTTGCGTGCGGCGGCGGATCGAACAACACCGGCTCGGGGAGCGGCGGCGGCGTTCCGTCCGCGGTGACCGACAACATAGCCAAGTTCACCGGCATCCCGGTGTGGTCGGCGCCCGGCCCGGCGATCGATCCCGCCAAGCTGCGTGGCAAGAAGATCTTCACCATCCCCATCGCCGAGACTCCGTTCACGCAGGCCGTGGAGGCGGGTGAGAAGCAGGCGGCGGATGCGGCGGGAGTCAAGGTCACGGTGTTCCCGAACCAGGGTGACCCCGCGGCGTGGGTGCAGGGAATGCAGAACGCCATCGCCCAGCATCCCGACCTGATCAACCTCGACACCGCGCCCGATCCTCGTGCCCTCCAGCCGCAGATCGCGGCGGCCAAGGCCGCGGGCATTCCGGTGCTCGTAACTCACTTCTACGACGCCATTAACCCGGACCCACCGGCTTGCGACGGATGCGCCCCCGGCGTGACCGCGGTCGTCAAGGTGCCTTTCACCGTCGTCGCCCAGGCGCAGGCCGATTGGGTGATCAACAACTCGAAGGGCAAGGCCGACGTCCTCATCGTGAGCATCAGCGGGCTGAGCCCAGTCCCGCCGATGGAGCAGAAGATGCTGGACGAGTACAAGAACTACTGCTCGGGCTGCAAGACCAAGCTCGTCGAGGTGACGCTTCAGCAGATCGGCCAGGCGGGGCCTTTCAGCCAGGTGTCGAGCGCTCTGGTCCAAGACCCCAAGATCGACTACGTCGACCCGATGTTCGACGCGCTCATTCCGGGCAGCCTCGGCGCGGTCCAGGCCGCGGGCAAGGCGAACAAGATCAAGATGCTCAGCTTCAATGGTTCCGCATTCGCGCTGCAGGACGTGGCCAGCGGCACCAGCCCGGTCATCGCCGACGTCGCCGAACCGGACGCGTGGGTTGGCTACGCCAACATGGACCAGGCGTTCCGAGTCCTCGCGGGCATGTCGCCGGTCAGCGAGGTGACTCCCTTCCGGATCTTCGACTCGACCAACATCTCCGAGACGGGCGGCGGGCCGAATTTCGCCGGCGGCTATGGCACCGCATATGTATCGGGTTTCTTCAAGCTCTGGGGCTTGCCTGCGCCGGGGTGACGGTTCGCGACTGACAATCACGAGGTGACCGAACAAGAGGGAGGCACGTCCACGGAGCGACCGTCTGGGGCGGTCGCTCCGCCGGCTCCGATCCTTGTCGCGGCGGGAATCACCAAGCGCTACGGCGGAACCCTCGCGCTCGATTCCGCGGGCATCAGCGTCCAGGCCGCCGAGGTGCACGGCCTCCTCGGACAGAACGGCTCGGGCAAGAGCACGCTGATCAAGATCCTGGCGGGCGTGGTTGCGCCGGAAGAAGGCGAGCTGACCATCCTCGACCAGAAGCTGACCTTTCCACTCGCCTCTGGAGAGGCGCATCGTCGTGGGCTGCGATTCGTTCACCAAAACCTGGGGCTCATCCCTTCGCTCTCTGTTGCGGAGAACCTCTTCATCGACCGGCTGGCTCTGTCAAGGCGCAAGGTCCACATCAGCTGGAGCGCGTTCTTCGACGAGGCCGAGGCCGTCCTGCGCCAGTACGGCCTGGACGTCGATCCACGCGCGCCGCTGCATCAGCTGCCGCTGATCGAACGCTCGCTCCTGGCGATCATCCGCGCGGTCGCGGTCAAGGCGGCAGGGGAGGCGTCGTCTTCCGCGCGGCTGATCGTCCTCGACGAGCCAACCGTGTTCTTACCCCGCGATGACGTCGGCCGCGTCTTCGCCATGATCCGCGATCTGGTCGAACGCGGCATCGGCGTCCTCTTCGTCTCGCACCGCATGGATGAGGTCCGCGACCACACCGACCGCGTCACGGTGCTGCGCGACGGCCGCAACGTGGGAACTGTCGAAACCGATCTCGTCAGCGACGACGAGCTGGTGCACATGATCGTCGGCGACCACACCGCCCGCCGCGCGCGAGCCGCCGAGGAGCTAGCCGCGAAAACCGAAGGCGATCTGTTTCTGAGGCTCTCGAACCTCTCCACTCGGACGCTGCGCGCGATCGACCTGACCGTCGGTGCGGGGGAGATCCTCGGCATCACCGGGCTCGCCGGCGCCGGATATGAGGAGGCACTGTATGCCGCGTTCGGCGCCGGACGCGGTGTCTCGGGGCAGCTCGAGCTTGGCACCACACGCGTGGACGTCAAGGACCTGACGCCGCACCGCTCGATGGAGCTCGGCATTGCCTTGATCCCCGCTGAGCGACTGCTCCACGGGATCGCGAGTCGCGCCACCGTCGAGGAGAACGAGACGATCACGATCGTCGACTCGCACTTCAAGACGCTGTTCCTGCGGCGCTCGGGGCTCAACTCGGTCGCTTCGCGCCTGACAGCGCAGCTGGGGATTCAGCCACCGGATCACCACATGCAGACCGATCAGCTTTCGGGTGGCAACCAGCAGAAAGTGCTGCTGGCGAAGTGGCTCGTCCGGCGACCGAGGGTATTGCTCCTGCACGAGCCGACACAGGGCGTCGACGTGGGGGCCCGCGTCGACATCTCGACCTTCATCCGGCAGATGGCGCAGCTCGGGACGATCGTCATCTGCGGCAGCGCGGAGTACGAGCAGCTGGCCGACCTGTGCACGAAGGTGGCGATCATCGGCGACGGCCGCATTTCCCGCGTGCTCGAGGGAGACGAGGTGACCAGGGAGAACATCCTCAGCGAATGCCTGCGCACGTCATCGAAGGCGGCGATCGCGTGACGGTGGCGAGCCCCACCGAACGCCCAACCGACGGCGCAACCGCGACTCCGCCGGTTCGCCGGCGCCGGCGCACCCTGTCGCTCGAGCGCTACGCGCTTCCTCTGACGTTCCTCATCGTGATCATCGTCTTCTCCATCCTCAAGCCCGACGTGTTTCCCACAGGGGACAACGCGGCGGCGATCCTGTCCATCAACGCGGTGCTCGTCGTCCTCACCATCGGCGTGCTGGCGCCGCTGACCGTCGGTGACCTGGACATCTCGGTCGCCGCAACTCTCGGGCTCTCGGCGATGCTCGTGGTGCTCCTCAACGCGCAGCACCATGTCCCTGTCGGCTACGCGGTGTTG
>DATEHC010000109.1:0-22581 GCA_035279785.1 Candidatus Dormiibacterota bacterium | reverse complement strand
GTGTGCAACCAGCCAGGCCGCAAGCGTGTTCGGATCGGTGAGGTCCTCTTGTCCGGGCAGCACGTCCAGTGTGTTGACGAAGGCCTGGACCAGACCGAGGTCCCCGACGGCCGTTTCCCGTTCAGACATCGAAAATCAGTCTACTCACAACCTCTTAACCCTGAACAGTGGTTATAATAACTCTCATAAGGACATAGATGGTTAGGAGATGAACCCGTACGCGAACGAAGACGTCATGTGGCAGCGGCTGAAGGACCTGCAGCGCGAGGCGGAGACGAGCCGCCTGATCGCTCGCGACGCGCTGCCGTGGCTGATGCACTTTGCGCGGCGAGCGTGGCTGCTGGCCGGCCTTGCGACGCGCCGTGCTCCGCGCCGCGCGGCCTTGCGTGTCGTCGACAGGAAGTCCGACGGCATCACCCGGGTCGCGTAGCTAGGCCGCGAGCCTCTTCAGGACGGATACCTGCTCGGCGTCGGGACCGCCACCCGCGCCGGGCACCTCGAGGATGAAGGGCTTCTTCGCCAGGCGGGGCTCGTGCAGGAGCGCCTTGAACCCCTCCTCGCCGATCTGACCGTCGCCGATGTTGGCATGACGGTCACGGTTCGAGCCAAGGCCCGTCACGGAGTCGTTGCAGTGGATCACGTCGACGCGCTTCAACCCGATGACGCGGTCGAGCTCGTCGATGGTCTTCTTCACGTGGGTGACGTCGCGCTCGTCGTAGCCGGAGGCGAAGGCGTGGCACGTGTCGAAGCACACGGCGACACGTTGGTCGTTGTCCAGCGCCGCCAGCATCTGCGCGATCTCTTCGAAACGCGCGCCGACGCATCCGCCGAGACCAGCGTTGTTCTCGATCAGCAGTCGCGCCGATTTCGGTTCGGCCCTCTCCAGCACCTTGCGGAGGTGCTCGGTGATGGAGGGAAGGCGCGCCTCGAAGCCCGCGCCCTTGTGTGAGCCCGTGTGGAAGATCACTCCGTCCACGCCGAGATCGTCGGCGGCCTTGAGGTAACCCGCCAGCGTGCTCTCGGAGCGCTGGCGCAACGTCGGGTCGTCGCCCGCGAGGTTGATGAGATAGACCGCGTGAAAGTAGAAGGGCGGCCTCCCGAATTTCGCCTGCGCCTCCTTGAAGGTCGCGATGCGGTTCTCGTCGAGCTTGGGCGATCCCCAGAAGCCCGGCGGCGTAGGGTGGACCTGAATGGCTTCCGCACCCATGGCTTTGGCGCGCTCGTACGCAAGGTGGAGTCCGCCGGAGGAGTCGACGTGAGCGCCAAGAATCGGCATTCAGGAGAGGGTAATTCGGGTCGCATCTGGCATGCTGGACCGCCTATGTCGGTGTTCGTCATGGGGGATCTCGACCTTCCGGTCCGCGGCCGCACCTACCGCGAGCCTGAGGGCCCGCACTCGATGGTCGTCCGTGGCAAAGACCTCGACGCCGCCCTGCAGCATCTCGCTTCGCGCGACGACTGCCGGTCGGTGGCGATCGTCGGTCTGCCGGACGAAGTTCCAGACCTCGGCACGCTCAAGGGTCGGCGTCTGCTGCTCGTCGACGGCGACAGCGCCAAACTTCGCCAGTTCGCCGAGGTTGCGATTCGCGCCGGCATCGAGGTCGAGTGGATACGCTCCACGCGACCGCCGTTCGAGCGACTCGCGGCAGCTCTCCTGCCAGTGGGCGGCATCGTCCTCGCGGCCGGCCAGAGCTCCCGCATGCCAGGCTCGCAGAAGCTGCTCCTCGACATCGACGGAGTGCCGATGGTGCGCCACGTGCTCGAAGCGGCGTCCGAGGGCGGCTGCCATCAGACCCTCGTCGTTTACGGCGAGGACGACGTGCGACGCGCGGTCGACGGTCGCGCCGAGGTTGTCTTCAACAACAAGGCCGCGACCGGCATGGCCTCTTCGTTGCGCGCGGGAATCAAGGCGCTTCGGCCCGAGATCGAAGGCGCGATGGTCCTGCTCGGCGACCAGCCGCTCGTCGGATCGCGAACGGTTGCGACGCTGCTTCGCGCGTGGCGGCGTGAGGGCTCGCGGCCCGCGGTGGCCGTGTCGCAGGGCGAGGACGGGTGGGCGCCGCCCGTCGTTCTCTCGCGCGAGATGTGGCCGCAGCTGCTCGCACTGAAGGGCGACGCGGGCGCACGCCAGGTGCTGCAAGGCCGGCCTGAGCTGGTCGACATCGTGCCGGCGCCCGGCCGCGCCGACGACATCGACACGCCCGACGACTACGCCAAGATCGTCCGGCTGTTCCCCAGGAAGCGACCTCGCCAGCGAGCTTGACGTAGCATTTTTCAAGTGATCGCTCTATGAGTGATGACTTGAACGGTTGGGTACGATCGGGCGAATACCAGGACCTCATCTACGAAACCTGGGACGGAATCGCCAAGATCACCATCAACCGGCCCGAGGTGCGCAACGCGTTCCGGCCGACGACGGTCTTCGAGATGGGCCGTGCCTTCGAGGTCGCACGTGATGATCCGAAGGTCGGCGTCGTCATCCTGACCGGCGCGGGAACAGAGGCCTTTTGCTCCGGCGGCGACCAGCGCGTGCGCGGCGACGACGGGTACGTCGACCCGAAGGGCATCGGCCGGCTGAACATCCTCGACGTCCAGGTTCAGATTCGCCGGCTGCCGAAGCCGGTCATCGCCATGGTCGCGGGCTACGCGATCGGCGGCGGCCACGTCCTTCACGTTGTCTGCGACCTGACCATCGCCGCGGACAACGCGCGTTTTGGGCAGACGGGACCGCGCGTGGGCAGCTTCGACGGCGGCTACGGGTCGGGCCTGCTCGCGCGCAGCGTCGGCCAGAAGAAGGCGCGCGAGATCTGGTTCCTCTGCGAGCAGTACGACGCCCAGCAGGCCCTCGACATGGGCCTGGTCAACAAGGTGGTTCCGCTCGCGGACCTCGAGAACGAGACGGTCGCGTGGTGCCGGAAGATGCTCGAGCTGAGCCCGCTGGCGCTGCGCATGATCAAGGCCGGCATGAACGCCGCCGACGACGGTCTCGCCGGGATCCAGCAGCTCGCCGGCGACGCGACGCTGCTCTACTACCTCAGCGAAGAGGCGCAGGAAGGCCGCGACGCTTACGTCCAGAAACGCAAACCCAACTTCGCCAAGTTCCCAAAGCGCCCCTAGCGCCCGGCGCGTTTGGTGGTCGGCCGTCCGGCCGGCGACGCTCGCGGCTTCGGTCTCTCCCGTGCTCGCGGGCACGGCGATCGCAGTTCACGAGGGCGGCGCGAGGATCGGTCCGGGTATCGCAGCGCTCGTCGTCGGTGTCGCGATGCAGCTCGGCGTGAACTTCGCCAACGACTACTCCGACTTCGTCCGCGGCGCCGACGCGGTTCGGGTTGGACCGGTTCGCGCGGCGTCGTCGGGAATCGTGAAGCCGGAGCAAGTGCGCTTCGCGGCGTTCGCCGCGTTTGGCCTCGCGGGCGCGGCGGGTTTGATCCTCAGCCTGATCGTCGACGTGCGATTGCTCGTCGTCGGGGCCGCGTGTCTGCTCGCGGGCTGGCTCTACACAGGCGGGCCGCGTCCCTACGGCTACCTCGGCCTCGGCGAAGTTTTCGTCTTCGTGTTCTTCGGCCTGGTAGCAACCACGGGGACGGTTTACGTCGAGACCGGTCGGGTCTCCTTGCTCGCCGTGCTCATCGCGTGCGCGCTGGGATTTATCGCGACGGCGATCCTCGTGCTCAACAACCTGCGCGACATCGACACCGACGCGGCTGCGGGAAAGCGAACGCTCGCGACGCGCATCGGTCGCGCCTGGACACGCGTGCTTCTCAGCGCGCTTGTCGCCGGCGCTTTCGCGCTGGCGATCGTGGTCGGCGCGTGGCCCGCGCTGCTGGCGCTCCTGCCGGCCACGGCCGCGCTGCGCATCGCCTGGGTGAGCGTGTCACCACCCCAGCTCGTGGGCGCGCTGAAGCTCATGGCCGCGGCGGAGCTCCTCTACGCGCTCTTGTTCGCGCTCGCGATGTTGCTGTGACCGAGCGGGTTGGCCAGGTGGTTCGTCAGGACGCGAGCAAACGCGTCGGGTCGCTCCTGGTGCACCGCGTGGCCCGCCCTCAGCACGATCTCCACCCGTCCGTTCGGCACTGCCGCCGCGAGCCTGCGCGCCGACGCAACGTATCCGTGGTCGAGCTGCCCGGCGACGAAGGTGCACGGCACTGTCACGTGGGTGAGCTGTTCCCACACCGGCTCCATCACGCCCGCGCCCATGCCGCGCAGCGAGCAGGCCAGTCCCGCGACGTGGTTCTGCAGGCGCTCCGCCCGAAGCTGCGCGACGTAACCCTCGCCACGCCGCTCGATGCCCGCGAAGAGCGGAAGCGATCCCCAGTGATCGACGAACGGTTCGACACCTTCCCGCTCGATGCGTTGGGCGAGGGCCTCGTCGCCCTCCCTTCGTCCCGGGCGGGCGTCTTCGTCGAGGCCGGCGTGAGCGCCGATCGTGAGGAGAGAAAGCAAGCGCTCCGGCCTGTGGGCGGCGACGTGGAGCGCGAGGCGGCCACCCATCGAGTAACCGACCAGGTGGGTGCGGCCGAGGTCGAGCTCCTCCCAGATCGCGACGAGGTCGTCGGTGCACGCCTCCATGGAGCACGGGGCGCCCGAGCGGGTGACGGTCTGGCCGTGACCGCGCAGGTCGGGCACTATCCATTTCCAGCCCTCGGGCATGTGCGAGATGAGCTCGCGCCAGCTCCGGCCGCTCTGGGTGAAGCCATGGAGGAGGGTCACCGGCGGCCCCTCGCCGGCGACAAAGTAGCTCAGCCTGGCGTCCTTACGCTCCAGAATCACGACTCGACACCACGATGACTGACGTTACTCAAGCGTTCGCGGCGACGTTCGTCGACGAGCTTGCCGCGCAGGGCGTCGAATACGCGTGCGTGTCGCCAGGGTCGCGTTCGGCGCCGATCGCCATGGCCCTGCAGCGGCATCCGCGCATCAAAGTCCTCGTCCACATCGACGAGCGATGCGGCTCTTTCTTTGCCGTCGGCCTCGGCAAGGCGACCGGAAAGCCGGCGGTCGTCGTCTCGACCTCGGGCACCGCTGCGGCCGAGTTCCACGCCGCCGTCGTCGAGGCGGCGTACTCGCGGACGCCGATGATCGTGCTCACCGCCGACCGCCCGCCCGAGCTGCAGGGCGTGGGCGCCAACCAGGCAATCGACCAGCAGCACCTGTACGGGAGCGCCCCCGTGTGGTTCTTCGATCCAGGCGCGCCCGTCGAGCTGCCCAACGCCGCTCGCGCATGGCGTCGCCTTGCCGTGCGAGCGGTCGCGGAGGCCGCGACCGGCCCGGTGCACCTCAACCTTCCGTTCCGCGAGCCGCTCGTTTCGCCGCCAGGACGGATCCCGGTCGCCGAGGGCGCACCAGCCCAGGCCGCGACCGCCGGCCGCTTGCTGCCCAGCCAGGCCCAGGTTGCGGCGCTTGCTTCGGCCGTCCAGCGCTCGCAGCGGCCCCTTGTCGTCGCGGGGTCGATGCGTGACGGCGAACGCCTGGCTCCGGTGCTGCACCGCCTCGGTTTGCCCGTGCTCGCCGAGCCGACGTCGCAGCTGCGACGGGCCGAGACAGGCGCCGCGGTGGAGTCCTACGAGGCCCTCCTGCGGGCGGGCTGGTCGCTGCAGCACGGCCCCGACCTCGTGATCCGCCTGGGCGGCACACCGACGTCGCGGGTTCTGAACCGATGGCTGGCCGCGGCCGCGGCCCAGACGTTTCTCATCGACCCGGACCGAGCATGGCGCGACGAGGACTACGTCGCCACCAACGTGATCAGTTGCGACCCTCAGCCCTTGCTCGAGGCACTCACGCCGGTCGATCGCTCGGCGTGGCGTGAGAAGTGGGTGACGGCGGGCAAGAAGGCGTCGGCGGCAATCGCGGCCACCATGGTCTCGACGCCCGTTCACGAAGGGCACGTGGTGCGCGCGCTGAGCGCACGTCTGCCCGAGTCGGGGCAGGTGTTCGTCGGATCGAGCATGCCGATCCGCGCCGCCGACAGCTTCTGGCCGATCGCGCGCCCGCAGCAGCGATTTTTTGCCAACCGCGGTGCGAGCGGAATCGATGGCCTTGTCTCGAGCGGGCTTGGCGTGGCGACGGGTCGCAATCCCGCGCCCACGGTCTTGCTGCTCGGAGACCTCTCGCTCTATCACGACATGAATGGCCTGTGGGCGCTGCAGCGGCACGGCATCCGGGCGACGCTCGTGGTGTGTGACAACAACGGCGGCGGAGTCTTCAACTTCCTGCCGCAGGCCGAGCATCACGATGTCTTCGAAGAGATCTTCGCCACGCCGCTCGGCCTCGACCTGTCGCAGGTCGCGCGGCTCTACGGGCTCGTCTACAGCCCCGTCTCGGATCGCTCCGGCCTCGAGCCGGCGATTGCGGACGCGATCGCGGCGCCCACGCCGACGATGGTCGCGGTGCGCTTCAAGCGCGAGGACTCGGTGAGCGGCCATCGTCTTTGCTGGGAGGCTGCGGCCTCAGCCCTCAAGAGCTGAAGGAGTGCCGGATAGTCCGGACTATCCGCACATTTGAGCCCCGAAAACCGCGGATAGTCGCGACTATCCGGGCTCAGCCTTCGAGCAGAAACTCCAGCACGATCCGGTTGAACTCGTCGGGGTGCTCGAGGTTCGGCAGGTGCGCGGCGTCGTGGATCACCGCCTTGCGCGCGTGCGGGACCTTTTCCATCAGCAGCTCCACGGCATCGAACACCGGCGGGACGTCCTCGTCTCCAACCACGACGAGCGTCGGCGCGGAGATCTCGTGGAGACGTTCGATGGCCGGTGGCGCCATATCGTCAGTCGGGGCCTTCGTGAAATCGACGCCGAGGTTCTTGCCGTTCATGTCCAGGAACAGCTCGCGCACCGGGCCTTTCACATAACCCTGCGCCCGGCGCGGCCCGTCCAGAAACAGGTGCATCTCCGCGAGGTTGAGCGCATTCAAATCGCCGGATTCGTCCGCCGCCCGGACCGCGGCGAAGACGTCGGGATACTTCTTGCCGAAATTGGCGCCGCCGATCGACGGTCCGACGACGACGAGCCTGGACAGCCTTTCCGCGTGCTGGATGGCGAAGTCCATGGCGATCGCGCTGCCCAGTGAGCATCCGACCAGGTGCGCGGGTTTCAAGGCGAGATGGTCCATCAGGGATAGCAGATCGCTGGGCTCCGACCAGCGGACGGGCGGAAGCTCCGATCGGCCAAACCCGCGCGTGTCTGGACAGATCACGTCGAAGTGCTTGACGAATTCCTCGAGCTGCGGCGCCCACATCCGTGAATCCGCAATGCCGGCGTGCAGAAACACCACCGGCAGCCCCTCGCCCGCGCGTTCGTAGTGGATGCGCGCTCCGTTGATCGTCGCCTCCATCAGACGAGGGCGGTGAGGAGCGCTTTGAACTTGAGCTCGGTCTCCTCGAGCTCGCGAGCGGGATCCGAGTCGGGCATCACACCGACGCCTGCGTAAAGACGGGCTCCGTCTTCCCACAGCAGGCCGCAGCGGAGCGCGACCGCAAGCTCGCCATCGCCGCGACCATCCATCCAACCTACGGCCCCGGCGTACCAGCCGCGCTCCATGCCCTCGAGCTCGTCGATGAGCCTGTCCGCCGCCTCGCGCGGCCATCCACCGACAGCCGGCGTCGGATGAAGCGCGGCCGCGAGCTGCAGCAGGTCGGCCGCCGGATCGCTCAGGTGTGCCTCGACGCTGGTCGCGAGGTGCTGGATGTTGGTGAAGCGCACAACCTCGGGGCCGCGCGCGCTCACGCGGTTCGCGAGGGGAGTCAAAGCATCGACGACGAATCGCGACACGACGCGGTGCTCGTCCGCATCCTTGACGCTCTGCTGAAGCTCGTGCGCGAGGCGCTCGTCGTCGGCGTCGCTCGCGCCTCGCGCCACCGAGCCGGCCATGGGTTGTGCAAAGGCGCGGTCGCCGGTTCTCCGCACGAGCAGCTCGGGTGACGCGCCGGCGAACGCCGTGCCGTCGGCGCCGGTCACCAGGAACGTGAAGCACGACGGGTATGCGGTGCGAAGTCCACGCACGACGTTGCCGGCGGAGACGACACCGTCGCCGTGCGCGACCACCTCGCGGGCGAGCACGACCTTGTCGGCTTCTCGCGAGCGAAGGCGCGCGGCGGCGGTCTCCACGGCCGCGGTCCAGGCCATCGGGTTGCGGACAGGCGCGACCTCGAGATTGCGCGCTGCAGGCGCGCTGACCGCCGAGCCGCGCAGGTCCAGGAGCTCCTCGGCGTCGGGTGACGCGGCGACGACGAAGGTCCTGCCGCGCTTGCGCACCACCGCGAGTGCGGGAACGCGGAACAGCACGGACGGGAATCCGGCCCACGCGCCGCGCGGTTCGCGGTCGGGCCGGTACGCGAAACCGCCGACGGCGATCGCGTCGCCCGATGAGATCCGCCTCCAGATGCGCGAGGCCGCGACGAGTCGGTTATCCCCGGCCTCGAAATCGATCCGCTCACCGGCACCGTTCTCCACCGCAACGCCCCCAGCGACGGCCACGATGTCCAGCGTGCGGCCGAGGGCGGCCACGCTGACGGCGTCCGGCATCGGCCTCTCGAACAGCATCACCTCGTGGCCGGCGTCGCGCGCCGCGGTGATGAGGCCGACGAGGTCGGGGGTGCGGTCGAGCTCGCGCACGCGCACCGCGGGGAGCGCGATCAATCCCGCTTCTCGATGTGCTCGCGGGCCGCGCGGAGCAGCGTGCGCTGAAAGTGATGGCGGACCAATGTGCCGCTGGCTTCGAGGAGCTCGTTGAAGGTCTCGAGCAGCCGCCGCTCGGCGGCCTCGGCGGCCCCGCCCTCGGACTGGATGCGCTCGCGCACGTAGCGATCGAAAAGGTCGACCGCCTCCCGCGCGGTTCGATCTACGGCCGCCGCGTGCTCCTTGCCCAGCTCCATCAGAGCGCCGACCGGGACGCCGGCCGCGAGCAGCTTCATGCCCGCCGCGATTGCCTCGAGGTCGTCGGCTGGATAGAGGGGCTCCTCGCCACCTTCGATTGGCACCAACAGTCCCGCCTGCTCGATGTTCGCCAGCAGCGGCTCGGGAACGCCGCTGCGCTCCGCGAGCTCGGCGCGGGTGAGGGCCGCGGGCGCTGCCGGTCTCGTCACCGCCGCGACCAGGGCCTCGTCCGAGTCCTCCAGCTCCCCGGCGAGGAAGCGCTGGATGACCGTGAGCGTGAAGCCTTGCTGCTGGAGCTCCTTGATCCGCTTCAGCCGCTCGACGTGCGAGTCGCCGTACCAGGTGACGCGTCCCTCACGACGCGGCGCGGAGAGCAGGCCCTTGCCCTGGTAGAAGCGGATCGTGTCGACGGCAACGCCGGCCGTCCGAGCCAATTGTTCGATCCGGTACTCCATGAGTACTCACTCTAACGATCGCCGGGCACTACCCCGGATCGTCGGGACTATCCGGCGGTGTCCCAGTAGTACATGCGATCCAGCCACCCGGGGTTGGCGCGAAACGCGCGGGCGAAGGACTCGACCGAATCGACGTAATCGAAGCTGTTGTTGTAGTGCCAGATGGCGTTGCGCATGTTGAGCGGCGCGCCGTTGCGGTGGAGGTAGCGGGCGGCGGCGAGGATGGCGTCGTGCGGGTCGTTGATGTTGCCGCCCTGCCCGTATTCGGTCCAAGTGCTGGGCAGGAACTGCATCGGCCCCTCAGCCCCCGCCGAGGACGGCCCGTTGACGCGGCCGAACTTGCTCTCGATGAAGTTGATCGCGGCGAGGTAGCTCGCGTCCACGCCATACAGCCGCTGCGCCTCGCTGTAGTACGCCCGGAGGCTGCTCAGCGGCGCCGCGTTCGCGTAGGGGAGCGTGTAGTGCGGGTTGACCAGGTAGTACTGGTCGATGCCGCCCAGGATGTACAGCGAGTGCAGCGCCGCGATCGAGTCCTCGATCGGACCGCGGACGTCAGTCGGCAGCAGAGGCGTGACCTTTGCCTCGACGTCCGCGTAGCCGGCAAGGTCGTACACCTGCCGCTGCTGCACGCGCGCCGCCTGGCGGAAGTCGTACTGGGCCGCGGCGACCGCGAGCTCGTGGCGCATGGTGTCGGCGAGGCCTGAAGGCTGCTGTGACGCCAGCGCGGTCAGGGCGTTCGACGCGTCCGCCATCGCGAGCTCGGCCGAGATGACGCGCGCCGCCTCGTGATGCGCGTTCGGACCGCTGTCGGTGTCCTGCGCCATCGCCACACGCGGCGCGAGCGCGACAAAAATCGCGAGGAGGGCCGACGAAGCGCGGGCGATCAGGCTGACTGAGCCGCCTCGATCTTCACTGGCTCGAGCACCGGCGGCAGCGGGATTTCTGACGGATAGGGATCAGATTCGTCAGGCTCGCGGAGTCCGACCGAGTCGAGCAGCCCACCGATCTCGTCGCCGACCAGCTCGCCCTGCGCCATCAGCGCCTCGGCCGCCTGGTCGATCGCCTCCTTGTTGGCGTACATGACACGCCAGTCGTCGATGAATGCCGCGCCGAGCACCTGCGCTATCGCCTGGCGCAGCCTTCCGTCGCCGAGCGCTCGTCCGGCGGGACTCGAGCCCGTCATCTCCGTGTCGCCGAGCGTCGCCGCCACTGAGATCAGGTACTGGCCGATGCTCACCGCCAGCCGTGAGATGTGGGGCGGCAGCGCGTCAGGACCCATGCCCCAGACGCCGATCATCATCGCCGCGAGCTGCGTCGACTGGATGAGGTCCTGGCTGACACCGGTCGAGTTCTCACCGTAGAAGACACGCTCGGCTGCGATCGCACCAAGTCCATGTCGCAGATTCCCGGCTTCATGGGTGCGGAAGTGGGAGAACTCCTCTTCCTTGTCGATCGCCTTGTGATGCCCGAGGGAACCCGTGCGCGCCTTGATCGACAACCGCACCGATACCTGGTCGGGAGAGAAAAACCGCGCCGCGACGGCGTGGCCGAGCTCGTGGCGGGCGACGGCAACTTTTTCGCGCTCGGTGTACTCGATCGGATGCGCAAGCCCGGCCTCGATGTTGCCCATGGCCTCGCGCAGGTCGCGCCACACGAATGCTTCACGACCGTCCTCGAACGCGTACATCAGAGCGACGGACGTCGCCTGCTCGATCATCGCCGGCGAGTAACCGTCCGTCACGCGCGCAAATTCGTCGCGCCGCGCAGGCGAATCGAGCTCCGGGTCGTGCTTCTTCTTGGCGAAGTAGAGGTCGGCGATGTCCTTGCGGTCTTCTTTGGTAGGCATTCGGAAGATGATCTGGCGGCCGAAACGGCCCGGTCGCGTCACGGCTTCGTCGAGGACGTTCGGGCGGTTGGTGGCGCCGACGAAGAGGATGTTGTAACGGGGCGCCCTCAGGATCGGGATACGCAGGGAGACGCTCGTCCCATTCGCGCCGATCTTGCGTGGGATGAACATGCCGTCGAGCGAGATGTTCACGAAGCGCCGGAACATCTGCTTGAAGTAGCCAGGGTTGTCGACGCCGTCCATCATCACGAGCAGGGTGTTGAGGCCGAGCTGGCCCCCACCGAACATGCCGCCCAATCCGCCCATGCCGCCGCCGCCGCCCATGCCGCTGCGGCGTGAACCGAGCGCGTCGAACTCGTCGATGAAGACGATGCAGCCGCTCCAGCGCTTGGCGCGCTTCTTGGCGGCGCGCATCGTCATGAAGACGTTGAGCGCATCCATGCCGAGGAACATCCCCTGGAACGACGCGCCGGACGTGATGATGATCGGCACGTGCATCGACGATGCGATGCCCTTGGCGAGCATCGTCTTGCCTGTTCCCGGCGGCCCCACCATCAGCACGCCGCGCTCACGCTTGCCGCCGGCCTTGATGTAGTTACGGCCCTGCTCCATGAGCGTGAGGATCCGCCTCATCTCGCTGACGGCCGAGCTCTGACCGCGGACGTCGTCGATCTTGACGTCGTAGTTCGCCTCACCCGGGTCGACGTATTGGCGTCCCATGCGGCCGTAGATGAAGAACATGCCGAAGAAGATCATGAAGTTCACGATCATCAGCGCCAGGACGTAGAAGAGCTGGGGGAGGACGACGGCGAGAAACGCCGGCAGGGCGACGATCGCGTCGGCAGGCGACAGGCCGAACAGGAAGGCCGCGCCGGCGAAGTAGAGAAAGATCAGAAATGCGATCCAGAGAATCCGACGCCAGAAGAGCGCGCGGTTGGTTTCGACCGTGCGTTCGTCGGCGTTGTTCTCAGGCGCGATGCGCTCACTGAGGACGAGCCAGCGCTTGAGCAGCGTCAGAATTCCGCGGCAGATCACCATCACGATCAGCGCGTAGACGATCGACCAGGCGATGCCGAGCTGGAGCCCGATCAGCCCAAAGGCAAACGCCGAGGCGCCGACGAAAAGCGTGAGGATCCAGAAGATGATCACGGCGGGTCAGCTCACTATACGTTGCGGGGTTCTAAGGAACTACTAAGGAACTACCTCGGAATCCGGCAGCCGGTGAAGTGAGATCAGGATCACCAGCGCGACCCCCATCGCGATCAGGATGTCCCCCAGGCTGTAAGCCTCGGGCAGGAGCCCAAACGAGAGCCAGTCGCCGAGGAAACCGAGATGCGTGTCCGGCCCCATCACCGTGTACTGGCCGATGTGCCCGCGATGCGCGAGGACGCCGCCGAGCTGGTTCGCCGCGAGCGTCGCGTCTACAGGCATTCGGCCGCCATTGGCCAGCACGACCAGAAGGTTTGAGACTCCGCCGAGTGTCACCAGCCACACGCCGGGAAGAAGCCGGAGGTGCAGCACGGTCCAAAGCACGATCACCGCGAGCGACACCGCGTACACGTACTGCGCCCCGTCGGCACGGCTCAGCGGAGTGAAGATCACGATGTAGCGCATCAACACGGCCCCGACAAGCACCAGGGGCCACCGAAACTTCAGCCGGGCGAGGTTCGAAAGGTTGCCCCCGCCGAGCAGGCCCAGGGCGATGCCGAACGCGATCGCGAGCAGGAAGAGCAACGGTCTTGAGGCCTACTCGGCCGCGAGACGCGACGCGGCTCCCGCGAGGACCTTCACGCCGACCGGCAATGCGTTTTCGTCGATGCGGAACGTGGGCGAGTGATGGGCGGGCGGAGTCTCGCCTTCGGGTCGCGCGCCGAGCATGAAGTAACAACCCGGGATGCGCGTGAGGAACTCGGCAAAGTCGTCGCTGACCGTGAGCGGTCGCCCCAGCAAGCTCGCGCGGTCGCCGATGAGCTCACGCCCGACGTCGAGCACCGTGCGCGTGACGTTTGGCTCATTCATCAAAGGCACCGTGGCGTGCACCAGGTCGAGCGAGCTCTTGACGTCGAACTCGCTCTGCGTCTCGTGCAGCAGGTCGTGCAGTCGCTCCAGCGCCTGATCGCGCAGCGCGTCGTTGAACGTGCGCAGGCTTCCCTGCACGAGAACGCCGCGCGGCACGACGTTCCACGCGCCGTCGCTGGCGATGTTGCCCACCGTCGTGTGGCACTGAACACCTTCGAACTCGAGCCCTTCGACGACGGTGTGCAAGCGCTCGATGAAGAAGGCTTGCGCGGCGAGCACGTTGCCGCGCCGGCCCATCATCCCGCCGTGCCCGCCCGGTCCCGAGAATTTCACGTCGAACGCATCGGATCCGGACCACATCAGCCCCGGCTTCGAGATGACAGTGCCCGATTCGAGAAAGCTCGCGACGTGCAATCCAAGGACGACATCGGGACGATGGTCGTCGAGAAGCCCACGGCCGATCATCGCCTTCGCGCCCTCGACGATCTCTTCCGCGGGCTGGAACACAAAGAGGTATTTGCCGCTGACATCCCAGATGCGGTCGATCAGCGTGCGGACGACGCCGATCATGATCGCCATGTGGGCGTCGTGCCCGCACGCGTGCATGCGGCCGTCGATCCGCGAATGGAAGTCGACGCCGGACTCTTCGTTGATGGGCAGCGCGTCGATGTCGGCGCGCAGCATCACCGTCTTGCCCGGGCGACCGGTGTCGAGCACGGCCACCGCGCCCGTCTCGGTGGGTGAGTCCTTCAGGTCGAGACCGAGCTCGCCGAGCCTCTCCTTCAGATAGCGGGTGGTCTCGTGCTCGCTGAAGCTGATCTCGGGATGCTTGTGGAAGTAACGGCGCAGGTCGACGACGTCGTCGAGTACGGTCTTGCTCGGCAGCGGCGTCGCGTTCTCGTCGTCCGAATCACTCATGGATCGCGACGAGACTGTAGCCGCGCGCGGACGCGTGCACGAACGTTGCGCCAAGTCCGGGCTCGAGCTCGTCGAGCCTGCGCCGTAACGTGAGAAGCGCGGAGTGCACCGTCGAGTGGGCGGCGTTGTGCCGGAACAGGCCGGCCTGGATCAGGTCGCGCGCGGTCGCCGGCTTCGAGCCCTGTGCCAGAAAGAGGACGAGCGCCGTCTGCTGCTGGGTGAGGCGCGCCTCGTGGTCGTCGAGGCGGATGACGCGCTGCGTGGGGTCGAACTCGAGGCGTCCGAAGCGATACGTCCCGGGACGGCCGGTGCCGCGCTCGACGAGCCGCGCGGCGAGGTCGGAGTAGATGTGCGCCATCGGCACGTTGCCCTTGACGAAATAGGAGCTGGCGCCGAGCTCGTACGCGCGTCTGATCGACGCGGAGTTGACCTGCGCCGCGGACAGCACGATCACCGGAAGTCCGGGATGGTGCTGGCGGATCCACGTCAGCAGCTCGAAGCCCGAGTCCTCGTGCTCGTCCAGCACCAGGTCGAGCAGCACCGCGGCGACCCGCTCGTGCTCGAGCAGGCCACGCGCTTCATCGACGCTCGCGGCCACGGAAGGTCGGTAACCGAGGTCGTGGAGATCGATCCGAAGCTGCTGGAGCATCGCCGGCTCGTCCTCGACGACGAGCACCGCCGAGCCGAGAACGTCCGCCGGCCGGTAGACTTCCAGGCCCGGCGGCAGGGGCGGAAGGCGCACCTCGCGCCTCGCACCGTCAGCCGCTCCGCGCCGGATGGTTCGGTTTTCCAAGAGTCCGTCTACATTATTTTTAACGATTATTGACGACACTAGAATGCTGGAGTACACCGGGCCTACGGCATACTTTTCGCCGGACCTGGCGTAGATTGGAAAAACAAAGGGGTAAATTGGGGATGACGTGGCGATTCAAGGTCCAGGGTGTGGTCATCGCGGTAATGATCCTCGGCGCACTGGCGCTCGCAGCCGGCGCGTCGTGGGTTGACGACCTCGGCGGCTTCTCCTGGGGCTGGTAACCAACTAAGAGTCTGAGTCCCGGCGCTCCCGAGAGCGCCGGATAGCGACCGGGAGGAGAGCGTAGAGGTCCGCCCGGTCGACTGCTTTGCTCATGTATCCGACGACGTCAGGGTCGTCGGTGCCTGAGGGAAAGACCGGGTACGCGGTGTAGAAGATCACGGGCACCTTCTGCCCGCGCGACCTGAGCTCGTTGAGCAGGCCCCAGCCGTCCATCGGCTCGGGAAGCATCAGGTCGATGATCGCCACCTCGGGCCTGTCGGCCTGCGCCCGCACCAGCGCCTGGTCCGCGTCCTCGGCGATGGACACCTTGTAGCCGAGCATCTTCAGGTCGGTCTCGAGGATCACCCGCCAGGCCCTCTCGTCGTCCACGACGAGCACCGTTGACCCCCGCAGCTCTTCGGGAGTTGGCGCAATTGGCTTCGGCGGAGTAAACGGCACCGGAATCTGGGGCAGTATATCCGTGGCAAATGGCGCAGACCCGGCGGAACCGCACCTCCCATTCGTCCACCGCGGCGCTGGCGCGCGCAGCCGCCAAATCGCAGAATGGAGCGCGCCCCAGGACCCGGCCCGCAGCCCAGGCGCTGTCAGCCAACGCCCTCATCCACGAGCTGAGCACGTGTGTGACAGAGGCCGACGTCGTCCAGGTGCTTTACCGCAGCTTGTCGGCCCGGTTCGGCTACCTGTCGGTCAACCTGCAGGTGCTCGAGCGCGAGGGCTGGTTCCACTCGCAGGTCGTTGACGCAGGCGTCCTGCAGGACGTCCGGCGAAGACCGCTGCGCGAGTCGCTTTTCGCCCGATCCTTCGCCAGCCCCAAGACCACGGTTCTTCCGCTGCCGCAGCGCATAGAGACCGGCAAGGGCCCAGGCGTCAAGTTGAGGAGCCGTCTGGCGATCTGGGTACCGGTGATGCACCAGGGCGAGCTGATCGCCAGCGTCGTGTATTCGTCCCCACGCAAACGTCGGGTGCCCTCAGCTGAGATCGACTTTCTCGAGGACGCCCACCGCGGGCTCGGCGTGCTGCTGGCCAACGCCTCGCTGAATGAGCTGACCCGCAACCAGGCGCGCCGGCTCCAGGCATTGAACCTGATCGCGCGAGCGATGACCTCGACCCTCGATGAGACGAGCGTTTTGGCCGGCCTCTACGACACCCTGCGCGAGCTTCTGCCACTGGACTCTCTGGAGATCATCCTTCTGCAGGACGGCAGCGACCGCGCACGCTACCTCCACGCCGCAGCCGATGCCAAGCCGAGCACGCGCTGGCTGCCCGCCAGGTCTCCGGTCGTGGTCACCGCGCGCGAGGTGGGCGCCGCAGGCAAGCCGACGCTGACCCACTATCCGCATTCCGCGCTGTGGGTGCCGCTCAAGGAAGGCGGTGTCTCCCGCGGCGCGCTCGCCATCAAGTCGTCGCGGCCCTACTCCTACGAAGACTCGACCGCTGCCTTCCTCGAGCTGGTCTCGGACGAGGTCACGCTCGCCCTGCGCAACGCGCGCTCCTACGAGGCGATCGAGGACCAGCGCCGGCGCCTGGAGATCGTGAGCTCGATCGGCCGCCGCCTCGCCTCGAGCCTCGACCGCTGGTCGATCATGCGCACGCTGCGCGAGGAGCTGGGCGGCTTCCTCAACTTCGACGGGTTCATCCTCGCCACGATCACGCAGACGGGGGAGGGCCCCGTCGCCGAGGGCTATCAGTACGTGGGTGGCGTCGAGGAGGTCGTACCTCCGGTGCCGCTGGCCGTGACCGGCCCGTCGCGCGAGGCGTACGAGTCGGGCAAGCCCGTGCTCGTGCGCAAATCCCCGTGGGCGCGCACCTTCGAGGGCCAGGCACTTGAGCGCGAGGTCTGGACGGTGGGCGAGGGCGCGGCCATCTTCGTGTCCGGACCACCCACCGACCGGCGGCGCGTCTCGCGGTCGTTCGTCTGGGTGCCGGTGTTGAGTGGCGACACGATCACCGCGCTGCTGTCGCTGCAGTCCTACAGCGAGGGCGCCTTCGACGACTGGCACGTCAAGCTCCTGCAGGACATCGCCGCGCACGTGAGCCTGGCCCTGGCCAACGCCGAGCATTTTGCCCAGGCCCAGACCGAGCGTGCACGCCTCGAGGCCCTGCACCTCCTCGAGATGGGCGTCGCGGCCTCGTCCGACGAGCGCCAGCTCGCCGAGGCGGTTTTCTCGGTTGTCGCCGACTACCTCGGCTCGACGCACATGGTCCTCGCCTACGTCGACGTGGCGGGTCTCGTGGCCGGGTTTGCCGGCCAGCGCGACGAGCCCGCAACGCCCATCGGGCCGGTGCCGATCGACGCCGCGCCTTTCTTCCGCCGGATGATCCAGACCGCGGGCGGCGTCATCGACGTCGCGGCGGACGAGCCCGACGATTCCGGCGGTCCGATCGGGAGCTACATCTTCACGCGGTCGCCCAGCCATGTGGTGTGGGCGCCGATCACGCAAGACGACCGCGTGGTCGCGGGTCTCGTCGCGATGCGCAACGACGGCGCCCGGTTCCAGGCGACGCATCTCAAGCTGCTCGAGTCCGCGACGCCGGTCGTGGGCATCGCGCTGCGCACCATGCGCCTGCACCACGCCAACGAGCTCGCGCTCGCGCAATCCGTGCGCATCCAGGAGCTCGCCGCGCTCGCCGGCCACGAGCTGATGAGCGTGGTCGCCAACATCGCCGACCAGGCGCGGACCATGCTCGAGTGCGCCGGCGCGGTGTGCTGGGCGTTCGACACGGAGGGCCGCATCACCGCGACTCGCGGCAGCGGGGACGCCGCGGCCGAGGAGGTGCTCGCGTGGGCCGGGCTCGCCAACGACGACCGCGTCGCGCCTGGCGGAATCGTCAGCGGCAAAGCGCACGACTTCGCGTGGAACCTCGTCCCGCTCTGGTACAGCGACCGCCTCGTCGGCGCGATCGGGGCGGTGCACGCGTCGACCCTGGTCGCCGAGCCGACCGCTGCCGCCCTCGACTTCGCCCGCCACGCCGCGGTCGCGATCGAGAACGCCCGCCTCGTCGCCGAGACCCGCGGCCGCATCCGCACGCTCGAGGCGGTCGCGGCCTTCACCGAGCTGACGCCTACCGAACCCGACCGCGCCCGCTCGGAGATGGCGCGACTCGTCAGCCGCGCGCTCGCCGGATCGCAGGGCGAGCTCTGGCTGCTCGAGGACGGCGAGCTCGTCCGCCGCTCGGACGACGGCGAGATGGCGCCGCGCGTGCCGGTGAGCGACAGTGCACAGCTGCTTCGTGCCCTCACGTCGTCCGCGGGTGGGAGGCGACTGCGCGCGCTCCTCGACCTCCTCGGCGCGCCGCAGGACGCCTTTGCCATCCCGATCCAGGTCGAGGGCCGGTTCGCCGGATTGCTCGTCGCCCGCATGACCGGGGGCGGATCCGAGACGCGCCGCCTCGCAGGGGTCCTTGCCGGCCAGGCGGCGGTGCTGCTCGGCCAGCTCGAGCTCGTAGATGCGCTCGACCGCGAGCGCCGGATGATGAACGCGATTCTTCGCCACTCGCCCGTGGGCGTGATGCTCGAGGACGCCGCGGGACGAATCGTCTACGCCAACCCGGAGATCGAGGCCATCTACAGCCTGCAAGCGTCGGATATGCCTGGTCGCAAGCCCGACGAGATCTACGCCGCTGCCGGTGCGATCCCGCACGAGGACGGCGAGGCAGACGGCACTCTCGAGCTGCGGATGAAAGATCCGGACCGCACTGTGCATGTGCGCCGCGTTGTCATCCCGGGTCTCGAGGGCGAGCCGGCCGGCGTGCTCACGCTGCACGAGGACGTCACCGCCCAGCGCCAGGCGCTGGAGGCGAAAGACCTGATGCTGCGCGCCATCGGCCACGAGGTCCGGAGTCCCGCGGCGGCGATGAAGAACACGCTCGCCGGGATCATGCAGTGGGAAGACACCATCGACGCCGGCGGCCGCCGCTCCCTGCTTCAGGAGGCGTACGAGTCGTCGGACCGGCTGCTCAGCCTGGTCGAGAGCCAGCTCATCATCGCCAAGCTCGAGACCCGCCACTTCGAACCGAGGCCAGAGCCCGTCGACCTCGCCTCTGCGCTCGCCGGCGTGATCAACGTCCTCGCGCACCGCTATGCCGAGCGGACGGAGGCCGTGCAGATCAATCTGCCGGATGGTCTCCCTCAAGCGTTCTGCGAGCCGGCCCACCTCGGCCAGGTCCTGACGAACCTCATCGGCAACGCTCTCGAATACACGAGCCGCGAGGTCCAGGTCGAGGCGCGGCAGGTGCAGCGAGGCTGGCTCGAGATCACCGTCGCGGACGGCGGCCAGGGTCTCCCGGCTGCGACGCTGGAGACGGTGTTCGAGAAGACGGGTCCGGCCGGGCGGAGCCGCTCCCAGGGCGGCTTGGGCCTGGGTCTCTACCTCTGCCGGCTGGTCGTCGAACGCTCGTTCGGCGGGCGGATCTGGGTGGCGGCGAGCGATCGCCGCGGAACCACTTTCCGCTTCACCGTGCCGGCGAGGATCAAGACGTAGCCGCTCCCGCCGTTAGCACCTCTATGGACGTCGGGCCGATGTGGGTCCGAGTGGGTGGGGGGATGGAGTCCGTGCCCGACCGCCGGAGGCACGGGCCGGCCGATCCCGACTTTCCGCCGCCCGGCGGGCCATGGAAGCCGCTGGTCCTGAACGGCCGGCTCGTCGGGTGGGCCGCGGAGTCGGGCCTGAAGGTCGCGCGCCGGTCGGCGGAGCTCGGCCAGCGCCTGGTCGACGAGCAGCGCGATCACCTCCTCGGCCGCCTGGGCCACAAGCTGCGCTCTTCGGTGCTCGCGCTGCAGGAGTCGGCGCGACAGGCCGCGTTCGGACGGCCCGAGCTCCTCGAGGCGGTGTTCGAGCAAGCACAGGAGGTCGGACGACGCGCCGCCGGGCTCGAAGCTGCGGCGATTGAACCCAAGGACCACGCGCGCGGCGTCGTCCTCGGCGCCGTCCTCAACCTCGCGCTGCCGGGCGCAACGCGAGACGTGCCGCCCACGGCAGTCGTTGTCGGCTCGGAGCCCGTGCTGGTCGAGGCGTTCACGAGGGTGCGCGACTGGCTCGGCGCCTCGCTCGCGATCTCGGCGGAGCAATCGGGATCCTGGTGGAAGGTGCGGATCCACGCGACCGGCGAACGGTCCCATCCCACGGTTCCCGAGCTGGGCGAGCCGCTCGTGCGCCTGATCGTGGACACGCAGCTCGACGGCTGGCTCGACGCCGGCGCGCGAGACGTCGCGGACATCTACCTCCCCGCGTACCACCTCCGCTGATTTGCCGGAAGTCTCGCGAGTGGTGGCCCCGAACCCGGGACCGTACACCGGGCCGGGCACGAACACGTGGATCGTCGATGCCGGCCCGGTTGTCGTGGTCATCGATCCGGGCCCGGACGACGACGCCCACCTGGCGGCCCTCGAGCGACGTCTCGCCGGCAAGACGGTCGGTGTCGTCCTGGTCACGCATTCGCATCCCGACCACCTGCCGCTGGCAGAGCGATTCGCCCGGCCACACAAGGCGTCGGTGCGCCGCTTCCCCGAGCTCGCCGACGGCGACGTCGTGCGCGCTGGGAACCTGAGCCTCACCGCGCTTCACACGCCGGGCCACAGCGCAGATCACGTCTGCTTCCTGATCGCGGACGACGGCGCGGTTTTCACCGGCGACCTGATACTGGGCCGCGGCAGCTCCATGGTCACGTATCCGGAGGGCGACGTGGCCGCCTACCTGCGGTCACTCGATCGCCTCTCGAAACTCGAGCCGCGCATCCTTTTCCCGGGCCACTGGGACCCGGTGACGCAGGCGATGGAGAAGATCGCGGAGTACCGTCGGCACCGGCTGGAGCGCGAGGCGCAGATCCTTGACGAGGTGCGGCGCGGCGAGGGAACGGCGTCGCAGCTCACGCACCGGGTTTATGGCGAGCTCGACGAGAGCCTCATGCGCGCGGCGGAGATGACGCTGCGCGCACATCTGAAAAAGCTCGTCGACGACCGCCTGGTTCGCGAAGACGGTGAGGTTTTCCAGGCCGTCGGTAATGTTGGCCCGTGAACGCAATCTTGTCGCTGTCGGCGGCTGAGCTAGAGCGCTGGCTCGCCGAGCACGAGGCGCCGGCGTACCGTCGCGATCAGGTCTGGTCGTGGCTCGCGAGGGGAGCGACAAGCTTCGACGAGATGCGCGACCTGCCGAAGGCGCTGCGCACCGCGCTGGACGCCGACTTCCGCACCACCTCGCTCACCCCGATCGCGGTGTCGCAGGCGGACCGCGGGCTCACGACCAAGACGCTGTACGAGCTCGAGGGAGGCCACTCCGTCGAGGCAGTCGTCATGCGCTACGCGGACCGCACCACTCTGTGCATCTCCTCGCAGGCGGGATGCCCGGTGGGATGCCCGTTCTGCGCGACTGGCAAGTTTCCTTTCGGCCGCAATCTCAAGATGCACGAGATCCTCGAGCAGGCCCTCGACGCGCAGCGGATTCTGCTCGGCGAAGGCCGGCGTCTGTCGCACATCGTCTTCATGGGCATGGGCGAGCCGATGGCCAACTACCGCGCGGTGGTCGATTCAGTGCGCGCGATGGCCGATCCGCAGCTGCTCGGCATCAGCCCGCGCAGGATCGTCGTATCGACGAGCGGTCTGATCCCGCGCATCGAGCAGCTCGCGGCAGAAAAAATCCCGGTCACGCTCGCGATCTCTCTCCACGCCGCGCGCGACGAGCTGCGCGACGTGCTCGTGCCGATCAACCGCAAGTACCCCGTGCACGATCTCGTGGGGGCCGCGCAGGCGTACGGGGAAGAGACCGGCAGGCGGGTGAGCTACGAGTGGGTGATGCTCGCCGGCGTGAACGACACTGAGCGCGACGCGCGCGAGCTGGGCGCGCTGCTCAAGCGGAAGCTTGCTCACGTCAACCTGATCCCGTTCAACCCGGTCGACGACACGCCCTATCGCGCGCCGGACCGCAACTCCATCCGCGCGTTCCGCGAGATGGTCGAGGCGCAGGGTCTCAACGTGACGGTTCGCGACACGCGTGGGCGAGAGGCGGATGCGGCGTGCGGGCAGCTGCACGAACGCGTGATGCGCGCCAGGGCCACGGCGTGATGCGTTCCCTTGGCGGCCGGGCTCGGCCCGGCCGCGACACGCTTTCCTGTCGGCCTCCAGGGCTTTGCATTGGATGACCAATCGCCAGATCTCATTCACTCCGGAGGGGGTTAGCGGCGCGAAGCCGGCGCGCAACAGCGAACGATCTCGGTCGCTGCGATGCGCCGTTGAGCGCCGCGACGTAGGGGGAACCTGGAAAGGTTCCCCCTACGACTGAAGTGCTCTATGCCGGAATCTCCGGCTTCAGCTACGCGAGCTGGAAGGGCAAGTTCTATCCGGCCTCGCTCCCTGGCGCGAAGATGCTCGCCTACTACGCATCGCGGCTCAACGGTGTGGAGCTGAACGGCAGCTTCTACCGCACGCCCCCGGAGTCGACCCTG
>DATEHC010000108.1:0-3138 GCA_035279785.1 Candidatus Dormiibacterota bacterium | reverse complement strand
CGTCACCTCTTCCCAGATGCGCTGCGTGATCTCCTGCTGGTCGGACTCTCGCACGCCGCCGTCGGGGTAGTCCCACAGCTCCACACCCGCGAGACCCAACGCGACCGCCGCCTCCTCCAGCTCCTTGACGCGGATCGCGGGAAGCTCCCCCGGATTCGCGCCGGGCGGCTTGCCCATCCAGCCCTTCTCGCCGTAGGTGGCGCACACCAGATGCGTGGCGATGCCGTTGCGCGTGTGGCGGAGGATGATCCCGCCCGTGCCCATCGACTCGTCGTCAGGGTGCGCCATGACCACGAGCAGGCCTCCCTTCTGCTCATCCATCGACCCGTTAGGGTATGCGGTCTTCCATCTCCCACGCGTGGTCGAGCGCGTGCCACGCGATGCGGCGCACGGCGTAGGGCACGGGCCATTTCGTGTCTTCGGCCGGGTTGCCGATCGCCTCGAGCAGCGCCTTGCGGTCCGATCTTTTCAACCGCAGTCCGATCGCTGGGGCGTATGCAACCTCGGCGTCGAGCACGTGTTGGTACATCTTTTCCCGGTCTCTGCCACCGCCCCGTGGTCCCTTCCGCAGCTCCTCCGGCGCCCGTGCCCTCACGTTGTCGAGATACTTCCAGCTCGCCTCGAGCAGGGCCAACATCTGCTTCGATTCGGCGGCCGACTGGCGCTGCGCCTCATCTCTGGCGGGAATCGCCGGCGCGCCGTAATCGGTGGTCGCGTTGCCCTTAAGGCGCTCGACCACTTTGAAAGACGGCTTGTCGGGAAGTGTGAGCTTCGCCAGCTTCGCCACCTTCTCGTAGCGCGGCGCGTACGCCTCGAGATTTTCCAGCGCCGACTTCTCGTCCTTTCCGGAGCGCGACCACCCCGGCCATCCGGCCGCGCTCGCAAACGTGCGCTTCGCGCCGTTTTCTACGTAGACCCGGATCTGCTCGGCCACACGGCCGAGATTAGGACTTCTCCGACGCCTCGCGCGACGCCGGTTCGGCGGCCTCGTGCGCCGCCGACTCGTTCGACTGGCCGTTTGGACCGGGACCGCCTGGACCCCCGGGCCCCCCCGGGTGGAACGTGCCGTTGTTCTCGGCCTGCTCCTGCGCGGCGCTTTCGCCCGATTCGTGAGTGGCGTTCTCGTTGGAATGCGGCGCCGCCGTCGGGCTTGGCGAAGGCGACGGAGACGACGCTGCGGTCGCACCGATGACTCCGCCGGCCAGCAGCGCGGCCGCGGCGACGGACCCCAGAAGGATGACTCTGCTTCTTTGCATCTCGCGATCATCCGTGCGCAAGCTCAAAACAAGCTTGGATTCTGGTGTGAGTATCGTTGCCAGCGTGAAGGTCATCGAGCCGGCCACCGAGCAAGTGATGGCCGACATCCCCGAGGCGAGCGTCGAGGACGCCGACCGGGCGGTCGCGCGCGCGAAGGCTGCCTTCCCCGCCTGGCGCGCGGTGACTCCGCACGACCGCGCGGTGCTCATGCGGCGATTCGCGTCGGCGGTCGACGCGTCGTCCGAGAGGCTTGCGTTGCTGGAGGCGCGCAACGCCGGCAAGCCGATCTCCGACGCTCGTGGCGAGGTCGGGATGGTGGCCGACGTCTTCAACTACTACGCGGGCGCGCCGGAGCGCCTGCTCGGCAACACGATTCCAGTCGCAGGCGGTGTCGACATGACGTTCCGCGAGCCGCTCGGCGTCGTCGGGCTCATCGTGCCGTGGAACTTTCCGATCGCGATCACGTCGTGGAAGGTCGGTCCCGCACTGGCCGCGGGCAACACGATCGTGTTGAAGCCCGCGGCCCTGACGCCCTTGACCGCTCTGGAGCTCGAGAAGCTTGCACTCGATGCCGGGATCCCCGAGGGAGTCCTAAACGTCGTCGTCGGCGCCGGCCGCACCGTGGGGGAAAGGCTCGTCCAGCACCCGGACGTGGCGAAGATCGCGTTCACCGGGTCGACCGAGGTCGGGCGCCGCATCGGCGCGCTGGCCGCGGAGTCGATCAAGCGAGTCACGCTGGAGCTGGGCGGGAAGTCGGCCAACATCGTCTTCGCCGATGCGGACATCGAGAAGGCGGCCGCGTCCGCGCCCATGGCGGTGTTCGGCAATGCGGGCCAGGACTGCTGCGCGCGCTCGCGCATCCTGGTCGAGCGCAACGCTGTCGATCGCTTCATGTCCGCGCTGGAGAAGTCGGTGAAGGCGCTGCGCGTCGGAGACCCGCTGGACGACAAGACCGAGATGGGGCCGCTGATCTCGGCCGACCACCGGGCCAAGGTGTCCACATATTTAGAGGACGGGGCGCACGTGGCCGTGCGCGGCTCCGCACCGAGCGGCCGCGGGTACTGGTTCGCGCCGACCGTGCTGTCGCCGGTTGAGCCCTCCGACCGAGCCGCGCGGGAGGAGATCTTCGGCCCGATCGTGGCCGTGATTCCATTCAAGGACGAGGCCGAGGCGATCGCGATCGCGAACGACTCGGTCTATGGCTTGAGCGGTTCGGTGTGGACGAACAACGCCGGTCGCGCGATGCGTGTGGCGCGCGCTCTCGAGACCGGGACGATCTCGATCAACTCCAACACCTCGGTGCGCGTGACGACGCCGTTCGGGGGGTTCAAGCAGTCGGGCATCGGGCGGGAGCTCGGGCCGAACGCGCTCGAGCACTACACCGAGCTGAAGAACGTGTTCCTGTCGACGACGCCCTAGTCCTAGAAACCTCGGATAGTCCGGACTATCCGGGGTTTTGGCGAGCGAAAAAGGCTGATAGGCCGGACTAACCGATGCGTTGGAGCGGGCGATGGGAATCGAACCCACGTAACCAGCTTGGAAGGCTGGCGCACTACCATTGTGCTACGCCCGCGTTGGCGCAATCCGCGGTCAGTAATTAGACCTTAACGGGCACCAACGACGACGCCAGGGCAGCGCCTCAGCCGGCGATTTCGCGCCGCCGGTCCAGGGCCTCGAGCAGCTTCTCCGCCAGCAGCGGCGGCGGCGTCTTCACTTTCTCGAGCCAGGCCAGCGCGCCCGCCGCGAAGACCCGGTCGATCGCGCCGTCCTTGACCGCCGGAAAGTTGCTAAGGATGAACGCCGGGGTCGCGACCGTGCGTGGGTCTAGCCTCATCTGAAAAAGGATCTCGTCCCCATGCATACCGGGCAGTTGCCAGTCGA
>DATEHC010000107.1:0-5512 GCA_035279785.1 Candidatus Dormiibacterota bacterium | reverse complement strand
TCGAGGTGCAGCCCTTCTTCGCGCAGAACATGATCGTCGGGCTGGGGCGGCTTGGCGGCCACGTGGTCGGCATCGTCGGCAACCAGCCGAAGGTGCTGGCCGGCGCGATCGACATCAACGCGTCCGTCAAGGCAGCGCGCTTCATCCGCTTCTGCGATGCCTTTGGCATCCCGATCGTCTCTTTCGTCGACGTCCCGGGCTATCTGCCGGGTCGCGACCAGGAGCACGGCGGCATCATCCGTCACGGCGCCAAGCTCCTCTACGCGTACGCGGAGGCGACGGTGCCGAAGCTCACCGTGATCACGCGCAAGGACTACGGCGGCGCGTACTGCGTGATGTCACCCAAGCAGATGGGCGCGGACCTCAACCTGGCGTGGCCGACCGCCGAGATCGCGGTCATGGGCCCGGAGGCGGCCGTGAACATCATCTACAAGCGCGATCTCGCCTCTGCGTCCGACCCCGACGCGAGGCGGAAGGAGCTGGTTGGCGAGTACACCGTGCGGTTCGCGAACCCGTACGTCGCGGCCGAGCGGGGCTACATCGACGACGTGATCGAGCCGCGGGAGACCAGACGGGAGCTGATCCGCGGCCTGGAGATGTGCATGCGCAAGACGGTGGAGCGCCCGCCGCGCAAGCACGGCAACATCCCGCTTTAAATCGCGGAGGAGGCAGGCCTCCCCCGCGGAACCCCCTCCGTTGCTCGCTGCGTCTGGCGGCGCTTCGTAAGAAAGGTCCGGTGACGGCCGGAATGAATCCGGCCTACAGCCGCACTTCGTTCTACTACTGCCCCGCCTTTTTCAGGGCGTCCGCCTTTCGGCAGTAGTCGTCGACAGTGATGATGAACTCCGCGTGCGACCACGTCAGGGGTGAGACCGAAAGCGGCGCGCCGGTGTTCGGATCGAGCTGCTCGGAGAGCAGCCCGCCCGGGAGCTGATGCTTTACGACCCAGTCGATGATGTCGCTCGCGGGCTGGAGGTCGGCGGCGGTCCTCGCCGTCGCGATGTGCCACTGCGCGAGCCACATCGTGCACATGAACCACGGGTTGCCCGGGACCCGTCGCGTGTCCGTCTCGACCCGGAAGTAGTAGTCGTCGGTGTAGCGCGCGATTCCACCGGCGTCGGCGTTGTTGCGCAGCTGGCCGGAGATCGCCTGCATCGTCTCGACGATGCGGGGATCGTCCGGCGGGTACATGCCGAACCGCCACAGGCCGTGGATGGCGCTGTCGAGGACGGTGTCGACCGTCACAGACTCGTCGTCCTCGACGGTGACGCGCCGCGGAAACCGGCCCAGCTCGGCGCTGTACAGGTGCGTGTCCGCCGCTTCCCGAAGCCTCTCCGCGGCATCTCGGTAGCGCACGTACGCGGCCACGTCGCCGAACAGGTCGGCGAAGTTTCGGGCAGCGTCGAGGCCGGCCCACACAGATCCGACGGTGAACGCGTGCACGCCCCACCTCTCTTCCCAGAGATCCCAGGACGGCAACGGCAGGCCGTTGCGCTGGTCGACGTAACTCACCATCCAATCCGCCGCCGGCACGAGCAGTGTCGAGTAGAGCCCGACCACGAAGTCGAGGTTCTGGTGCAGGTGGTAGTGCTGCCACAGCGACCACAGCACGAGCCCGGTTTCGTCCTCCTGGATCGGCAGAGTGCGCACGCCGTGCGAGTCGATCCACGGCAGCCACGAGCTGCCCGGCTGCGCGTACGCCGTGTACTTGTGCAGGAAGAATCCCTCTTCGACCAGCGCCTCCTGGCAGAACGTGAAGAACAGCCGCGTGCAGTCCTCGTGACCCGAGCGGTCCAGCGCGTTCGCGACGATGGCGCCATCGCGCGGCCACGCGTATGCGTAGGTGTCGCGCGCGAACTTGGTGATGTCGAAATCTGTCGACGCGATGATCGCGCCGTGGTTGTCGACGTGCGTCCGAGCTGTGAGCACGCTGCGCCTGTAAAGACCGGTCGCGTCCTGGCCTAGCTGGTTGTCGATGTGGCGGTGGTCTTTCTCCGACCACACCTGCCAGTAGGTGAGCGTCCGGCCACGATAGGTGTCCGAGCCGCGTTCGACGATGAGGTCCTGGCCGTAGCTCGAAACGTCGCTCAGCCGCCCGCCCATGCAGACCCAGTGCGTCAGGCTCCGCGGCTCGCCTGCCTTCACTGCGCCGATGTCGAAGCCAACCGTGCAGTCCACCGAGCCCTGCTCGATCGGGTTCCTGCCGAGCACTCCGTCCTCGGCGTCGACCCATGTTCCGAGCGAGCCGTTGCCCTTTTTGCCGTTGGCCCAGGTGCTGATGCCGAAGTCGGCATCCACCTGCCCGCCGATCAGGAAGTAGCGGTTGGCCTTGTAGGCGATCACCGCGCGATGCCTTGGCTCATACAGCACCGTGTTGCCGATGTCCGAGCCTTCGATGTACCAGTCGTAGTGAAAGAAGGCGCGCCCGACGTTGAATCCGTTCGGTGACGTGACCTCGACGTTGCGGATGAACCAGTTGCGGGCAAGGTCGACGTAGTCGTCGAAATGGACCGTGATGCCCAGACCCGGATGGGTCAGCCTGACGTCGCTGACGAGTGAGTCTTCCGCGTATCCGAGCTCGCGCTGCCAGGCGCCACTATCGAGCCATGCGAACCGGCCGTCGATGAAAAAGCCGGTGCGGCACTCGTTGCCCATGGTCTGATTGGCATCTCCGACGCGCGGATAGAAGATGTCGCGCACCGTGTACGTGGCGTCGAAACCGATGAGGACGTTTCCGTTGCCGAGGACGAGGCTTCTGGGCAAGGCAGTAGCCGCGCAATCCTACAATCAGGCCCGAACGGTGACGCTCGGCGAGAGATTCGGCGATCCAGGCGGGCCAGATGCTAGGCGACGCCGAGCACCGGAGCGAGCGCATCCGTTGATGCGTGAGCGAGGAGCGCAGACGTCAACGACGCAGATGGCATGCATGGGCGCCGAAGATCCGTCGAGCGCTCGCCGGTCGGGCCTGTAACGCGACAATGCCGCCCGTTCGAATCATCACGTCGCGAAAGCGCCGCCGCACGGTTGCGGCCCGCCTCCGCTCTGGCGTGCTCGAGCTGGTCGTGCCGGCATCGATGTCCATCGCCGAACGACAGCACTGGGCCGAGGTCATGAGCCGGCGGCTCGAGCGACGAGCGGAGCGGCGGCGGCCGACCGACGAGCGGCTCGAGGAGCGCGCGCGGCGACTCAACGGGCGCCTCTTCGGAGGCCGACTCAACTGGACATCGATCGGGTTCGCCGAGATGGATCACCAATGGGGCAGCTGCTCGTTCACCGACGGGGCGATCCGCATCGCGCGGCGCGCCGGCGAACTTCCGGATTGGGTCCTCGACTACCTGCTCGTGCACGAGCTCGCGCACCTCGTGCACAGCGACCACGGCGCGGAGTTTCACGAGGTGGAGAATCGCTACCCGCTAACCGAGCGGGCCAAGGGCTACTTACTCGCGCTCGACGCATTAGCTCGGACGAGTTGAAGCGGTAGGCCGGATTTACTCCGGCCGTCACCTCGCGCACCCCGCCAATCGCCTCCAAGCACCGTTTGCAACGGAGGGGGCCCGCGGGGGAGGCCTGCCTCCCCCGTGCATTACGGGGTCAGCACGATCTTCGTAGCCTCGCGAGCGTCGAAGATCCGGTAAGCCTCTTCCGCCTGGTCGAGCTTCATGCGGTGGCTGATGATCTTCTCGGGGTGCAGCCGGCCGGCAGCGATGAGGTCGAGCAGCGGCCTCATGTACTTCTGCACGTTGCACCATCCCGCGCGGAACGTCAGCGACTTCAGCCACGTACGCATGTAGGGAAAGTCGCCGAGCACGGCGCTGGGAACGCCCACCATCGAGATCGTCCCGCCACCGCGAACCACGTGAATTGCGGTATCAACCGCTGCGAGGAGCCCGACGCATTCGATGCTCGAGTCCGCGCCGACACCGCCCGTCGCCTCTTCGATCGTCTGCACCGGATGCTTTTCTTTCGTGTTGATCGGGATGCCGCCGAGCTCCAGCGCGACCTCGAGCCGCGAATCGACCATGTCGATCACGAATGTGCGTGATGGTCCGAACAGCTGGGCGCACATCGTCGCCATCAAGCCCACGGGGCCCGCACCGACGACCGCGGTGACGTCGCCAGGCTTGATCTCCGCGCGCTCGGCGCCGAAGAACCCGGTGGCGAGAATGTCGCCGACGAAAATCGCCTGCTCGTCGTCCATGCCCGTGGGGATGGGCTCGAGCGTGTTGTCGGCGTTCGGGACGACCACGTACTCGGCCTGACCGCCGCCGAGGCCGCCGAAGTACTCGCCGTGACCGAACGTCCCTTTGTCGACGCACTGGTTGAACCAGCCCTTGCGGCAGAGGGAGCAGTGGCCGCACGAGGTGAAGAAGCTCGAGACGACGCGGTCGCCCGACCGGAAGCGCATGACCTCGCGGCCCACGTCCTCGACGACGCCAACGAACTCGTGGCCGAGGACCGCGCCCTGGTTCATCGGCGTGTGCCCGTGCAGGATGTGCAGGTCCGAGCCACAGACCGCGCCGAGGGTCACCCGCACGAGCGCGTCGCGCGACCCCTGGATGCTCGGCTTGGGGACGTCGATCACCTTGACATCGCCTTCCGCCTGGAACGTGAGCGCCTTCATGCTCTGACCGAGGCGATCATAGGACCGTGCGGCTCAAGGGAGCGGTCGTGGTCATCACCGGGGCTTCGAGCGGCATCGGTGAGGCGACCGCGGTGGCGTTTGCGAAGCGCGGGGCTCGACTCGAGCTCGGGGCACGCCGGCTCGAGAAGCTGAATGCGGTCGCGCAGAGATGCCGCTCCGCCGGATCGCCCGAGGTTGACGTCCGCCTCGTCGATGTGGGCAACCGTGCGTCGGCGCGGGCCTTCATCGCGGCCGCGCTTCGCGACCACGAAAGGCTGGACGTCCTGGTCAACAACGCCGGCACTGGCTGGCAAGGCCGCGCCCATGAGATGCCCGAGGACAAGCTCGACGAGGTCATCGCGACGAATCTCAAGGGTGTGGTCAACACGACCCAGGCCGCGCTGCCGTGGATGCTCGAGCGCCGCCGCGGCGTGATCATCAACGTCGCCTCCGTGGCCGGGTTTCGCCCGTCGCCCTACTCGGCCGTCTACGGCGCGACCAAGCATGCGGTCGTCGGCTTCTCGCACGCGCTTCGCGGCGAGCTGTCCGGGACCGGGGTGAAGGTGTGCGTCGTGTACCCGGGCGTCACGTCGGGGACCGAGTTCTTCGGCAACCGCAAGCCGCCGATCGGCCTGTTCACCTACCCGGCGGAACGCGTGGCCAACCTGATCGTCCGCACGGCCCGGTTTCCTCGACGCGACGCGATGGTCGCTCCGATGCGGATCTTTCACCTGGTCGAGCCGTTGCTCGGCGGCCTCGGCGACCACGTGATCGGCGAGGCGCGGAGACGGGCGCTCGACGAATGACTACTTGTGCCAGGCTTCCAGCAGCCGCTCTAGCTGCTGGGCGTTCTTGACCGAGTAGTTCGAGTAGTTGTTGTTTTCGCCGAGG
>DATEHC010000106.1:0-13329 GCA_035279785.1 Candidatus Dormiibacterota bacterium | reverse complement strand
TTCCCAGTCGACGGTCCGCGTGAGAAGTCCCGTCCTGAAGTCGAGCACGCGCTCGTGCGAGTGAAGGGTCCCGTAGCGGACGTCGAAGGGCTCGTCGTCGACCAGCAGCCGGATGACCTTGCCGTTGGTGACGTTGATCATCGACTGGCCGGCCTCGGGGTAGCCGTATGCGGTCTCGGCGTAGGGAAGAGGAACCTCTTCGTAGACCGCGTTGAGGTAGGAGCCCGCGATGTCATGCGGCTCGCCCTCGTCGAGGTTGGCGCGCCAGCCGATGTGGCCGTTGGACAGGGCGAGGATCGACTCGCTCGGGCCGAGGTTGTCGAGGTCGAGCTCGGTCTCCCTCACCGCCCAGGGCTCGACGTCGAACTTCATCGCATGAGCTCTGCGAGATCTTTGACGACGACGTCGGCGCCATGCTGCTTGAGGGCGTCGGCCTGGCCGGCGCGGTCGATGCCCACGACCAGGCCGAAGTGGCCGTTGCGCCCTGCCTCGACGCCGGCGAGCGCGTCCTCGTACACGGCTGCATCGTGCGCCTTCACGCGGAGGAGGTGGGCGGCCTTCTCGTAGGTGTCGGGGTCGGGCTTGCCTTTGAGATGCTCGTTTTCCGCCACGAGGCCGTCGACCTGGGCATCGAACAGGCCTGTGAGGTGCGCGGCCTGCAGGACGTCCGTGGTGTGCTTGCTCGAGGAGACCACCGCCACCTTGAGGCCTCTTTCCTTCGCCGCTTTGATGTAGGTGATGCTGCTCGGGTAGGTCTGGACGCCTTCTTTGTGGATCAGGTCGAGGAAGAGGTGGTCCTTCTCTTCGGCGATCTGGTCGACGAGCTGCTGGGTGGCGGGGATGTTGCGGCTGGCGAGGAGGGAGCGGACGCCTTCCTCGCGGGGCTTGCCGTCGACGTAGGCGTCGTAGTCGTTGACGGCATCGAACGGGATGTGGTGCTGCTCGAAGACGGCCTTCCACGCTTTGGCGTGTTGGATGGCCGTTTGGGTGATCACACCGTCTAGGTCGAAGAGGCAGGCCTGGATGTGGGGTGGGAGACCTAATTGGGGCATCTAGTTACATACAACGCCTGGCTGGTGACTGGGAAGGGGTGGTGGGGCGGGCTTGGGTGTACTGGATCGCGCTTGGCGACATAGATTTGCGTATTAATCTATTGACTTTCGTACAGACGTTTGGTACATTGGTTCGGTCGTGGGGGGGCAGGAGATGCTCGATGGGCTCGAGCGCGAGATCGACCAGTGCTCGGTTCAGGCTCATATGGCCATGGCGGGACTCGCGAAGGCGGCCGCATCCTTTGAGGAAGAGGGTGGCTGGGCCTGGCCAGGGTTTCGCACGTTCGAGCACTGGCTCGCGGTGGAGATGGGGTTCGACCAGCACACCGGGCGCGAGTTGGTCCGGGTGGGCAAATCTCTTCGTGACCTGCCGCTGATCGCTGCAGAGTTCGCGGCGGGGCGGCTTTCGTTCGACAAGGTCCGCGAGGTCACCACTGTCGCCACCGCTGAAACCGACGCGCTGATGGTCGAGATCGCGCTTGGTTCGTCTGCCTCGCAGCTGACCCGGATTTGCCGCTCGCTGCGCAAGATGACGGCGCCCGAATCCCACCAGCACCAGGTCCAGCGCGGCCTGTGGATGCGGTTCGAGGACAACGGGATGATGCGGCTCGTCGCGAACCTGCCGGCCGAGGAGGCGGCGGTCGTGCAGGCGGCAATCGATTCACTGGCCGAGAAGATGCCGCTCCCCGACGAGGCCGATGACCCGCACGCGGCACGCAGATTGGATGCGATGGTCTCGACCCTCGATGGTGCGACCGGCGGCAGGCAGCTCGTCGTCCACGTCGACGTCGGGGTGCTGGCCGGCGACACAGTCGAGGCGCAGATTGCGCGGCGCCTCGGCTGCGATGCCGAAATCGTTCCCCTCATCGAGCGCGACGGGATTCCTGTGGATGTCGGCCGCAAGCATCGAACCGCGCCGCCAAAGCTACGCATGGCGCTCGAGGCCCGCGACCGCTTCTGCCGTTTCCCCGGCTGCAACGTGCCGGCGGACAAGACCGACGCTCATCACCTCAACCAGTGGATTTTCGGAGGCGCCACAAACCTCGCCGAGATGCTGCTTCTCTGCCGGTATCACCACCGCATCTATCACGAGGGCGGTTATCGGATCGTCAAGTCGGGCGACGGCTTTCGGTTCGAGACCAACGACGGTCATGTATTCGGGGCGCCGCGTGAGATCGCGGCCCAGGAAATCACCGTCACCGATGCCACCGCTGCGAGGGCTGAGTGGGGAGGGGAAAGAATGGACCTCCACCACACCATGTTCGTGCTGGGCCAGTACTTCGGCCCGGCGGAGACTAGGGCCGGACCGAGTTAGCGGCGCGGACCTCGTCCAGAACAAGGTCCATCCCTCGCTCGAGCTCTTCTTCAGTCACGCACCAATGAGGTGAAAGGCGAACGCGTCCTGGCCGAGAGTCGACGATGACGCCCGCGGCGTGGAGCTTTGCCTCGGCGTCCTCCGGGTGGTCGCACTCCAGGGTGACGATTCCGCACCGCTGGGCGCGATCGCGCGGCGTATACGTCTTCACCCCCGCGTCGTCGCACCTCTCGAGGATGCGATCGGTCAAGTCGCGGAGGCGCTCCTGGATGTTCGAGATTCCGACCTCGAGGCAAAGCTCGAGGCCCGCCAGGCCGGCGTAGTTGCAGGCGATCGCCCATGTGCCGGTCTCCAGGCGGCGGGCGTCATCCGCAAAGGTGAGCTCCTGGAGAGTGAACGAAAACGGGTCCCGGGTGGCGAACCAGCCCGTGCCTTGCGGGCGGACCTGCGGAATGAGAGAGGGGCGGACATATAGAAAGGCATTTCCCGGGCCGCCGCTCAACCACTTCAAGCAGCCGCCGACGAAGGCGTCGCAGTCCATAGCCTCGACGTCCAGGGGGACGCAGCCGCAGGTCTGGTAACCGTCGACCAGGCACAGGGCTCCGGCGGCGTGGGCGGCGTCCGCGATCGCCCGGACGTCCTGGAGGTAGCCGGTCGTATAGAAAAGATGAGTGGTGGCGACAAGGGCGGTCGAGGAATCGATTCGCTCGGCGAATGCCTCCGGCGGAATCGTCATCCCATCCTTCGACGGGACGAACTCCACCTCGAACTCCGGCCGAGAGAGCCACTGATGACCAATGGTCGGGAAGTCGAGCTCGCCGATCAGGACCTTGCGTCGGCCCTCCGGTAATGGCAGGCCCAGCGCGAGCGTGGTCAGGGCGACCGAGACGGACGGGGCGATCGCGGTCGAGCCGGCCGGCGCTCGCAACAGCTCGCCGATTCGGCCCCGGAAGCGCTCCAGGAGGGGCAGCCAGGTCGAGAACCAGACCGGCGTGCCCTGGGCGTCCCAGTCCGCGGCGTACCTGTGCAGCGCCTGCGCCCCGCTCCGGGGCAGGGGGCCCAGGGAGCAGGCATTGAAATAGATAAATCTGTCGAGCAGCGGAAACTCTTTGCGGAGGGTTTTCCAGTCAGCCATCAGGTGGTATAGTGCCCCCAAACTACTGGCCGGACGCCGGGGCGTCCTCGCCTGTTTAAGTGCCCCATGTAAGGGGTAAATTGTCGTACACTTGCCGTCTGTGCACGTCCCGGCCGCTCACGAAGCCCATTAACTGAGCGCGCCCTTTTTCCTGGAAGGAGAACCGAATTGATCTCAGAGATGAGAGCCCCCTCGCGCCTTTCTTATGGTCGCATCCCCAACCTCGTCGAGCTGAAGGACCTCATCGCCACGCAGCTGGAGTCCTTCAACTGGTTCAAGACCGACGGCTTGCGCGAGCTGTTCGACGAGATCAACCCCATCACCGACTACACCGGTAAGAACTTCGAGCTGAAGTTCCTCGACTACGAGTTCGGGCAGCCGAAGTTCAGCGTGGAAGAGTGCCGCAACCGCGACATGACTTACGCGGCGCCGCTCCGCATCCGCACCCGGCTGACCATCAAGGAGACGGGGGAGATCAAGGAGAGCGAGGTCTACATGGGCGACTTCGCGATGATGACGGACGAGGGGACGTTCATCGTCAACGGCACCGAGCGCGTCGTCGTGTCGCAGCTCGTGCGCTCGCCTGGCGTTTACTTCACCGCCGCCGAGGACCCCGCCACCGGGCGGAAGCTCTTCGGCGCCAAGCTCATCCCGAACCGCGGCGCGTGGCTCGAGATCGAGACCTCGGCCAAGGACCTGCTGACGGTCAAGATCGACCGCAAGCGCAAGGTGCCCGTCACCGTGCTGCTCAAGGCCCTCGAGCTTCCGCAGCTCAAGGGCACCGAGAACGACCGCGAGGCGCAGAAGCGTGCGCTCCACGAGCTGTTCGGGGACGTGGACAACAACCCCGAGCACCACTACATGGAGACGACGCTCGACAAGGACACGACCACCAAGACCGAGGACGCGCTCCTCGAGCTTTACCGCCGCGTCCGCCCGGGCGACCCGCCCTCGGTGGACAACGCGCGCAACCTGCTGCAGTCGCTGTTCTTCAACCCGCGCCGGTTCGACCTCGGCCGCGTCGGCCGCTACAAGGTCGACAAGCGCCTCGGCCGCGACGAGGAGGACATCCTCGAGCGCGTCCGCAACCGTGACCTCCGCATCCTCGAGAAGGGTGACTTCATCGCGTTCATTCGCAAGCTCATCGAGCTGAACAACGCGCCGCGCGAGAAGCAGATCCCGGACGACATCGACCACCTCGGCAACCGCCGCGTCCGCGCGGTGGGCGAGCTCCTGCAGAACCAGTTCCGCATGGGCCTCATCCGGATGGAGCGAATCATCAAGGAGCGCATGACGATCAGCGACCCGCACACGGTCACGTCGGCGTCCCTGATCAACGCACGACCCGTGGTCGCCGCGATCAAGGAGTTCTTCGGCTCCTCACAGCTTTCGCAGTTCATGGACCAGCACAACCCGCTGTCCGAGCTGACGCACAAGCGCCGCCTGTCGGCGCTGGGTCCCGGTGGACTTTCCCGCGAGCGCGCGGGCTTCGACGTGCGCGACGTGCACCACAGCCACTACGGCCGCATCTGCCCGATCGAAACCCCGGAAGGTCCGAACATCGGCCTGATCGGCAACCTCGCGACCTACGCCAAGGTCAACGAGTTCGGGTTCATCGAGACGCCGTTCCGCCGCGTGTACAACCGCGTGGCGCTCAACGCCGACGTCGCCGCCAAGCTCGCGGGCCGCAAGCTCCGCCGCGCGGCGGTCGACCAGAAGGGCAACGAGGTGATGGCGGCCGGCGAGACGCTCGACCCCAAGTCCGTCGACAAGCTGCTCAAGGCTCACGTCGGGAGCATCGACATCGTGCCCTGGGTGTCCGACGAGGTCGAGTACCTGTCCGCCGACGAGGAGGACATGTACGGCATCGCGCAGGCCAATGCCTCGCTGACTCCCGAGTCGACGTTCGCCGACCAGCGCGTTCCGGCCCGAGCGCGTGGCGATTTCAAGATCGAAGAGATCCAGAACATCCAGTACATGGACGTGTCGCCGAAGCAGATCGTGTCGGTGGCGACCGCCCTCATCCCGTTCCTCGAGCACGACGACGCCGGCCGCGCCCTGATGGGCGCGAACATGCAGCGCCAGGCGGTGCCGCTTCTGGTGACCGACGCGCCGCTGGTCGGCACGGGCGTGGAGTACTACGCGGCCAAGGACTCGGGCGAGATGATCGTCGCCGACGTCGCCGGCACCGTGGTCGACATCGCCCACCCCAAGGAGCTGAAGACCGTCCACGCGACCCCGGTCTTCGAGATCGTGGTCAAGCCCGACGCGGGCGGACCGGAGCGGCACTACCCGCTGCAGAAGTTCGCGCGCTCCAACCAGGGCACGTGCCTCAACCACCGCGCGATCGTCAAGCCCGGCCAGCACGTCGAGGCGGGGGACATCCTCGCCGACGGCCCGGCCATCGACAACGGCGAGATGGCGCTCGGGCGCAACGTGCTCGTCGCGTTCATGCCCTGGGAGGGCTACAACTTCGAGGACGCGATCCTGCTGAGCGAGCGCGTCGTCAAGGACGACATGTACACCTCGATCCACATCGAGGAGTACGAGTCCGAGGCCCGCGAGACCAAGCTCGGCCCCGAAGAGATCACCCGCGACATCCCCAACGTCGCCGACGACGCGCTCCGCAACCTCGACGAGCGGGGCATCGTCTACATCGGCGCAGAGGTCCAGCAGGGCGACATCCTTGTGGGCAAGATCACGCCGAAGGGCGAGACCGAGCTCTCGGCCGAGGAGCGTCTGCTCCGCGCGATCTTCGGAGAGAAGGCGCGCGAGGTGCGCGACTCGTCGCTGCGCGTGCCGCACGGCGAGCGCGGAATCGTGGTCGACGTCAAGGTCTTCAGCCGCGAGAACAAGGACGAGCTCGGCCCCGGCATCAACGAGATGGTGCGGGTCTACATCGCCCAGAAGCGGAAGATCTCGGCGGGCGACAAGATGGCCGGCCGCCACGGCAACAAGGGCGTGGTCGCCCGGATCATGCCCCAGGAAGACATGCCCTACCTGCCGGACGGCACCCCGGTCGACATCGTGCTCAACCCGCTCGGCGTGCCGAGCCGAATGAACCTCGGCCAGGTGCTCGAGACGCATCTCGGTTGGGTCGCCCACGCGCTCGGCGAGCACATCGCAACGCCCGTGTTCGATGGCGCACCGATGCAGACCATAGTCAACGAGCTGGCCAAGGCCGGCCTGCCGGAAGACGGCAAGGTCCGGCTGCGCGACGGCCGCACCGGCGAGTACTTCGACGAGCCGGTCACCGTCGGCTACATCTACATGCTCAAGCTGGCCCACCTGGTGGAGGACAAGATCCACGCCCGGTCGACCGGCCCGTACAGCCTCGTCACCCAGCAGCCGCTGGGCGGCAAGGCGCAGTTCGGCGGCCAGCGGTTCGGAGAGATGGAGGTGTGGGCGCTCGAGGCGTACGGCGCCGCGCACGTGCTCCAGGAGATCCTGACCGTCAAGTCGGACGACATCGTGGGCCGCGTCAAGGCCTACGAGGCGATCGTCAAGGGCGACAACACGCTCGAGGCCGGCATCCCGGAGTCGTTCCGGGTGCTGGTGAAGGAGCTCGAAGGCCTCGCGCTGGGCGTCGAGATCCTGAGCGAGGACGAGAGGCAGATCGTGCTTTCAGAAGAGGACATACCGGAGATTCCGCTCGACCTTGGAATCTCACTTGAAAGAGAGGAACTCGGGGAGGACTCCGCAGAGTAAATGCTGAAGCTAGAGAACTTTGACGCGCTGAAGCTTTCGCTGGCGTCGCCGGACACGATCATGTCGTGGTCGCACGGCGAGGTCACGAAGCCGGAGACGATCAACTACCGAACGCTGCGCCCCGAGCGCGACGGACTTTTCTGCGAGCGCATCTTCGGTCCGACGCGGGACTGGGAATGCCACTGCGGAAAGTACAAGCGCTACCGCTACAAGGGCATCATCTGCGACAAGTGCGGCGTCGAGGTGACGCGGTCCAAGGTGCGCCGCGAGCGCATGGGCCACATCAAGCTTGCCTCGCCCGTGAGCCACGTCTGGTACTTCAAGGGCATCCCGAGCCGCATGGGCTTGCTGCTCGACATGTCCCCGCGCAACCTCGAGAAGATCCTCTACTTCGCGAACTACATCGTCACAGACGTCCACGAGGAAGTCCGCAACGACATGCTCGCCATGCTGAACATGGACAAGGACGACCGGGCGATCCGCCTGCGCGCCGACATCGACGCGAAGGCGCGCGAGCTGCGCCAGGAGCACGAGGCCAAGTCGAAGAAGCTGAAGGGCGAGGTCGACGCCGAGGTCTCGCGCCTGGAGGAACAGCTCCAGGAGCAGGTCGACGAGCTCACCACGCAGGGCAAGAAGGCGACCGAGCACATCAAGGCCGGCATCGGCACGAAGTCTCGCCGTCAGATGACGGTCGGCCTGAACGGTGACGAGGAGATCGTCATCGACAAGGGCGACCTGATGTCGCGCGACATGTCCAAGGGCGTGCTCGCCAAGGTGCAGGAGAAGATCGAGAAGCTCGAGGCCAACACCAAGGCCGCGCAGAAGCGCGCCAAGGAAAGGCTCGACGCGGACAAGAAGTCGCTCGAGACCCAGATCGACGGCGCGACCAAGAACGAGCGCGAGGCCATCCAGGGCCAGCTGGAGGCACTTCAGCAGGAGATCGAGGCGACGCGCAGCGACCTCGAGGCGCTGCACGCCAAGCAGATCCTCACCGACACCCAGTACCGCGACTTCCAGGAGCGGTTCGGCCGCGCGTTCCGCGCGGGCATCGGCGCCGAGGCGATCCGCGAGCTGCTCTCGCGCATCGACCTGAACGCCGAGATGTACCGCCTGCGCGAGGAGTCGCGCTCCTCGTCCGGCCAGCGCAAGCAGAAGGCGATCAAGCGCCTCAAGGTCGTCGAGGACTTCCGCAAGTCGAACTCGAGCCCGACGTGGATGGTGCTCGAGGTCCTGCCGGTCATCCCGCCCGAGCTGCGCCCGATGGTCCAGCTGGACGGCGGCCGCTTCGCGACCTCCGACCTCAACGACCTCTACCGCCGCGTGATCAACCGCAACAACCGCCTGAAGAGGCTGCTCGAGCTCGGCGCGCCGGAGATCATCGTGCGCAACGAGAAGCGGATGCTCCAGGAGGCCGTCGACGCGCTGATCGACAACGGCCGCCGCGGCCGCGCGATCACTGGCACCGGCAACCGCAAGCTCAAGTCGCTCTCCGACATGCTCAAGGGCAAGCAGGGCCGGTTCCGCCAGAACCTGCTCGGCAAGCGCGTGGACTACTCGGGCCGCTCGGTCATCGTGGTCGGCCCCGACCTCAAGCTCCACGAGTGTGGCCTGCCCAAGAAGATGGCGCTCGAGCTGTTCAAGCCGTTCGTCATGCGGGAGCTGGTGAACAAGGGCTACACGACCAACATCAAGTCGGCCAAGCGCATGGTCGAGCGAAGCCGAAACGAGGTCTGGGACGTCCTCGACGAGGTCATCCGTGACCACCCGGTGCTGCTCAACCGCGCCCCGACGCTGCACCGTCTCGGCATCCAGGCGTTCATGCCGGTGCTGGTGGAAGGATCCGCGATCCAGATCCACCCGCTCGTGTGCGCCGCGTTCAACGCCGACTTCGACGGCGACCAGATGGCCGTGCACGTGCCGCTGTTCAGCGGCGCGATCGCCGAGGCCAAGAACCTGATGATGTCCTCGCAGAACATCCTGTCCGCGGCGGACGGCCACCCGGTGGTCGCGCCGACCCAGGACGTCGTGCTGGGCTGCTACTGGCTGACGGCCAGTCGCACCGACAAGCCGGAAGACCTTTCCAAGCTGCGGGTCTTCAGCTCGGAGAACGAGGTGGTGCTCGCGCTCGAGGCGAAGGTCGTGAAGCTGCAGGAATGGATCCGCGTCCGCGTGGGTCACGAGCTGATCGTCACCACGCCGGGTCGCGTGGTGTTCAACCAGTCTCTTCCGGTCGGCCGCAAGCCGATGGACGAGGAGAACATGGCGCCGCTGCCCTTCCAGAACGGACACTTCGACCGCAAGGCGCTGCGTGTGCTGGTCGCGGAGCTGTACCGGCTGTACGGAAGCGATACGACCGCGACGGTCGTCAACGACATCAAGCGGCTCGGCTTCCGCTACGCCACCCAGGCCGGAATCACGGTGTCCGCGATGGACATCCCGCACCCGGACGAGAAGTGGCAGGTCATCCGCAACACGGAGAAGGAAGTCGCGGAGGTCGAGCGCATGTACCGCCGCGGCGTCATGACCGATGATGAGCGGTACCGCAAGGTGATCGAGCTCTGGCAGCGCGCCTTCGAAGATGTCGGCGCACAGACCGAGCGCGCCTTCGACAAGTTCAGCCCGATCTGGATGATGATGAGCTCGGGAGCTCGCGGCAACATCCAGCAGATCCGCCAGCTCGCGGGAATGCGCGGCCTGATGGCCGACCCGACGGGCCGGATCATCGACCTGCCCATCCAGGCCAACTTCACCGAAGGCCTGACGGTGCTCGAGTACTTCATCTCGACGCACGGCACGCGCAAGGGTCTCGCCGACACCGCACTCCGGACGGCCGACTCCGGCTACCTGACGCGGCGTCTCGTCGACGTCGCCCAGGACGTGATCGTGCGGGAGGAGGACTGCGGCACAACCAACGGAATCTGGATCCGGGACATCACCCCGGAGCGCGCCAAGAACGAGCCGATCTTCGAGAAGATCGCGGGCCGTGTGGCCGCGGAAGATGTGACCGTCGGCGGGAAGGTGCTGGTCGCGGCCGGCCAGTCCATCATCGACGACGTCGCGCGCGAGATCATCGCCGCCGGCGCGTCGGTGAAGGTGCGCTCGATCCTCGTGTGCGAGGCCCGCGAGGGCGTCTGCCGCACGTGCTACGGACGCAACCTGGCGACCGGCAAGATCGTCGAGATCGGCGAGGCGGTGGGTGTCATCGCCGCGCAGTCGATCGGTGAGCCGGGCACTCAGCTGACGATGCGAACGTTCCACACCGGCGGTGTCGCCGGGGTGGACATCACCCAGGGCCTGCCCCGCGTGGAGGAGCTGTTCGAGGCTCGCATCCCCAAGGGCAAGGCCATCATCTCCGAGATCGACGGCGAGCTCGAGATCATCCGGCAGGAGGGTTCGCGCAAGGTGCGCGTGACCTCACGCGAGGAGTTCGAGGTCTCGTACCCGCTCGAGGCGAAGATGGAGGCGCTGGTCAAGACCGGCGCCGATGTCATGGAGGGCCAGGAGCTGGCCCGCGACGCGAAAGGGAGCGGCGTGCGGACGCGGCACGCCGGCAAGGTGGCGGTTTCCGCCAAGGAGATCACCGTCCGGACCGTGGACGAGGAGGTTCGGGAGTACCCGATCCCGCACCAGGTCCGCATCCGGCCGGAGCTCGACCGGCGCGACGGCCAGAAGGTCGTGATCAGGGCCGGCCAGCAGATCACCGAAGGCTCCATCTCTCCGCAGGAGCTGCTCCACATCCTCGGCAAGGAGGCGGTGCAGACGTTCCTGGTGGACGAGGTGCAGAAGGTCTACCGGTCGCAGGGTGTCGACATCAACGACAAGCACATCGAGGTGATCGTCCGGCAGATGATGCGGAAGGTCCGCGTCGATTCGGCGGGCGACACAGGCCTTTTGCCGGGCGAGATCGTCTCGCAGTGGGAGTACGAGGAAGGCAACGCGCGGGCGCTGGCGGAGGGCGGTGAGCCCGCCACCGCGCAGACCGTGCTGCTCGGCCTGATCAAGGCGGCGCTGAACACCACGTCGTGGCTGTCGGCGGCGTCCTTCCAGGAGACGACGCGTGTGCTGACCGAGGCCGCGATCTCTGGCAAGGTCGACCGTTTGCGCGGCTTGAAGGAGAACGTGATCATCGGCAAGCTGATCCCGGCCGGGACCGGGCTCGACTACTACAAGAAGCAGCGGGAGCAGGCGGCTCGGATCCTCGAGGAGGAGCCGATCGACCTGGAGACGCTTTCCGTGTAGTTTTGGTATAGAGTCAGAGGTACGTGCACAAGGGGGCGCCCGCCAGGGTTGCTCCCTTTCGGTTTCTTATGATGGCTTCGTGACTCTGAGCCGAAGGCTGGTCTGCGCCTTCGCGGTCTTGCTCGTCGCCGGGACCGCCTGCGACACCGGCGTGACCGTCGGACCGAAGCTCGCGAAGAACCAGGCGCTGCGCCTGGAGCTGGAGGACCAGCCGTCGACGCTCGACCCCGGCCAGACCGACCCGGCGCACCTTTACGAGACCGGAGTGCTGCGCGCCATCTCGGAGCCGCTGCTGAAACCGAAGAGCGACCTGAGCGGCGTGGTGCCTGCGGCCGCGCAGAGCTTCGAGGTCAACGGTGACGGCACCGCGTACGTCTTCCATCTGCGCACCACCGCGAAGTACTGGGACGGCACGCCGGTCAAGGCGGCGGACTTCGTCTACGCGTGGCAGCGACTCATCGACCCCCGCCTCGCGGCACCGAACGAGACGCTGTTCGCCAACGCGGTCCTGAACGGCGAGCGTGTGTCGTTGCTCGATCCGCAGCGTGATGCGGCGAGCATCGACGGAGCGCTCAACACGTTGGGACTGAAGGCGGTGGACGACTACACGTTCCAGGTGCAGCTGGCGCAGCCCGACCCGGCTTTCATCTGGCTCGCCGCGATGCCGGCCGGCGCGCCGATCCGCAAGGACGTGGTCACCCAGAGCAGCGACAAGTGGGCGACGAGCCCGCAAACGCTCGTCACGAACGGGCCCTTCAAAGTGAGCGAGATGGTGAAGAACGACCACATCTCGGTCGTGCCCAACCCGAGCTACTGGGGCGGCAAGCCCGCGCTGACGCGCATCGATTTCGAGATCGTCAACGACGGCGCGGTCGCGCTGACCAGGTACAAGGACGGTGCCCTGGACGAGATTCGGGTCGACCTGCCCGAATCGGCGCTCGTGCTCCAGGACGATTCGCTGAAGCGGCAGCTCGTCAAGACGCCCGACCTCACGGTGTTCTGGATGGCGTTCCGTGTCAACTCGCCGCCGCTCGACAACGCGCGGCTGCGCCAGGCCCTGGCGCAGGCCATCGACCGCAACGCATTCGTCAACCAGGTGCTGGCGGGGCAGGGGCTTCCCGCATCGGCCTTGATACCGAGGGGCATGCACGGGAACGACCCCAACCTCGGCGCGCAGAACTTCGACGTCGCGCAGGCGCGGGCGTCGCTCGCCGCGTCCGGATTGACCGCGAAGCAGGTTTCGCTGACGCTGTCCTATGACCAGTCGAACGACTTTCGCAAGAGGGCGGCGCAGTTCGTGCACGATCAGCTCGTCTCCAACCTGGGCATCAACGTCGTGCTGCAGGGGCTCGACCCGAACACGCTCGGCTCGAACAAGGACACCGGCCAGTTCCAGATCACCGGGCCGGAAGGCTGGACCGCCGACTACCCGGACCAGGCCGACTGGTACGACACGTTCCTGACGACGAGCTCCTACAACGTCTCGCTCTGGCAGAACCCGCAGTACGACAACTTCGTCCGGGTGGCGCGCACGGACACTGACCCCTCGCGGCGCGACCAGGAGTACCTGCAGGCGCAGTCGATGCTGGTCGGCGACGTGCCCGTCGCGTTCGTCGCCCAGACGGTCAGCTGGTACCTCGTCCAGCCCTACGTGCGGGGCGTGGCCACCTCGCCGGTGGACGAATGGCCGGGCGCGCTGGGCCCGTCGCAGCTGTCGATCGCCCCTCACTAGAACAGGCGTTCGGCGAATTAGGTTCCTACATAACTTGACACTTGTGAGCCGGCCACAACAAAATTCAATCTGGCCGCAGAGGCTGTGAGTAAGACCTGCCGCCGGCGCACTCTCGCCCCGCAGGCGTTGCGGGAAGAAGGCTGCAGGA
>DATEHC010000105.1:0-19895 GCA_035279785.1 Candidatus Dormiibacterota bacterium | reverse complement strand
CCTGACGGTCGCGATCCTCACCTCCTTGGGGGGAGGCGGCCTTCTCGACCTCGGCGGCGCCTACGTCCTCCAGGCGAAGGCGCAGGGGCTGCACGACCGGTGGGATTCGATGCGCGCGGCGGGCATACCGGACGCCGACCTGGCCGGTCTCGAGCGCCAATGGGTGGCGAGCCAGTCTTTCAAGCTGGGCGACGCTGGCGGCATGTTCTGGCTGCCCGGCGGGGCCGACACCATCCAGCGCTGGCAGTCCGAGTCTGACTCCATCTGGTCGCGCGACCTCAGCGACTACCGCGCCCAGGCCTTGCTCGCCGAGGCGAACCTCCACCGGATCCTCGCGCCCGAATCGAATGTCCAGCGCAAGTCCCGCCTCGACGCCTTTGCGGTCGCTTCGTCGCCTCTCGACTTCTTGACCCTGCGCGACGACTGGAACATGGAGGCGAGGCTGGTGCCCATCGACAAGCGCATCGCCACGCTGGCCGGAGCGGTGGTCGGGCAGGTGCAGCAGGCGCAGCGTCTGGGCATCCGTAGCGATCCCGGCGGCGACGCGATCGGGAGGGCGAGTGCTTATTCGCTGCTCGAGCCGCTGCAGCGGATGGCCACCGCGGAGCTGCTGACACGCGAGATGGCCGCGGTGCAGGTCAACCTGCAGGGCAGGCTCGCTGCCGCGAACGTGAGCTCGCAGAGCCTGTCGCGCGCCGCCGACGAGGTTTCCGCGGCATCGATCTACGGCATCGACGTGTCCGGTCTGCAGGCGAAGATCGCCAACGACCGGATCCTCTTTGCCAACGCGCTGACGCCCGCGGAGTTCGGCTCGATCACGGGCGATGCGCAGCAGGTCTCCGCGGCCGCGGATCGCTCGATCAACGTCGTGCTCTCGCAGACGCACATCGTGTCGGGGGTGGCGCTGATCTACCAGGACCACCCGCTTTCCTGCGAAGAGGCTTCGACGTCGATGGCGTTGACGCACCAGGGCATCAACTTGAGCCAGGACCAGATCCTCGCCGAGGTCGGCGCGGACCGGCGGCCGATGTACGTCGACGCCTCCGGCCGCGTGCGGTGGGGAAACGCGTACGCGACGTTTGTCGGCAACGTGGATGGAAGCGAGAGCAACTACACCGGCCTGGGCACGTTCTATCCGCCGCTGGTCCGGGTCGCGCGCGCCCATGGGGCGAACGTGCTGGCATACGGGTCGATGTCCGCGGCGACGATCTACGCGAGGGTCATCGCGGGCCATCCGGTGGTCGCCTTTGCGACATACGACTGGCGCTGGCACCCGCGCCGCGATTACCTGAGCTTCGACGGCCAGTGGATCCCGTGGATCGGGCCCGTGTACGCGTCACACGTGTACGTGGTCGTCGGGGTGAGCCCGACGGCCGTGCTGGTCAACGATCCGATCCGCGGCCAGTACTGGGTGAGCAAGGGGGCGTTCGAGGCCGCGTACTCGGACTTCGAGGAAGCGATCGTCTTCGCCTGATCCTCGGATAGTCCGGACTATCCGGGGTTCACGGCCACAAAAAGGGCTGATAGTCCGGACTATCCGGACGGTCTGAGTCCTAGGACCCTGCGCTGTTCGTGAACGGCGCCAGCACCACGAACACCCTTCCACTGTTCAGGGCGGGGTAGGCCTGGTCGACGTCGTCGACCGCGTGCATCAGCTGGTCGTAGCTGATGTGGTACCCGTGCCCGCGAGTCAGCCCCGGGTCGTTGAGGATGTAGCTGTCCCCCTGGTCGTACCCCGCGACAACCAGGTAGTGCGAAACCGACCAGCCCGTCTGCTCGAAGTGGTCGCGATAACCCGGGTAGTTCGGGTTGCCGAGGCCGTGAGTTCGGACGCCGAAGATCAGCGGCCGGCCGAGCGCCAGCTGGTCTTTCATGTTGATCCGGGTCGCGTCCATCACCTTGTAAGCCCAGCCCATGTACTTCTGCGCGACCTGCCCGACCTGCTCGGTTGTCAGGTCCTGGGCGGGCTTCCACTGCGTGATCTGGTTGATCTCGGCGTTCGCGGTCTGCGGGTCGATCAAGCCGCCCGAGTGGTCGCCGTGCAGGTATCGGTCGACCATCGTCAGCGACGCCTCCTCGCACGTGTGCTGATGGGTCGCCCAATCCCCGAGCGGCGCCTGCGGCGTGAACGGCACGGGCAGGCTCACTGCCGCGGGCAGGTTCACGGGTGGCTGGTCGCTCGGCGCGGTGGTGTTCAGGTCGATCGGGACCAGGTCAGGCGTGGCGTACGACACCTGCGGCCCGGCGCCGAAGAAAGCAAAGTAGATGCCGGCCGCAATGCCGACGACGGCGACGAGGCCGAGGCCGACGAACCACTTGAGCGCACCAAACATCGCTAGCTAGAACTCAAACCGCCTTCAAAAGGTTGCGCCGCCGCGCGCGCCGAAGAGTATAGGACGCGCACTTTACATCTCTAAACCGCAACTGAGTACCCCTTCCGCAGCCCGCGTTTCTCGCATGAGGGAAACAGAGCGGGATGGAAGTTCAGTTCGATCGGACGCGCGGCGTGCCTCTCTTCGACTTCTACAGGCGCGGCGTGGTTGCTGCGCTCGTTGCCGTGGTCGTCCTCGGCGGCGTCTCCGGGGCGATCGGCATTCGCATGATCACCACGGGCGTGGCGCGGCCGCTTCCAGGTGCGGTGAAGGTCCACCCGCAGCCTCTGCCGACGACCGTACCGGCCGTCGGACCCGGCACCGAGGTCACACCGGCTCCGCTTCCCGACCACATGCTCCTCCAGGTTCCGTTCACGACCCAGGCGCCACTCAACAACTGGGCCCAGCACCAGGAGAGCTGCGAGGCCGCGAACCTGACAATGCTCTACTTCTACTGGACCAATCACTCCGACGTCGTGATCAACCAGCAGTCGGCAGACAACTGGATCAACGAGATCGATGGCTGGAAACCGCAGCCGGATCTCAACGACACGATGCTCGGCGAGATGGCCGAGCAACATTTCGGTTACACGTACCGCATCCTTCCGAACACGCCAGAGGTCATTGCCCAGCAGCTCTCAGCCGGGCGGCCGCTTCTCGCCGAGGTGCGCACCCACGGGCTCGGCAATTCGCACTATCCCGGCTACACGACGCACTACGAGCAGACGGGATGGTCGGTGCCTCACTTCGTGACGATCATCGGCTACGACTCGAGCGGTGTCTGGATCAACGACCCGGGCATCTCGTTGGGCCGCGGCTACCACATCACGTATGCGCAGCTCGCGCACGCGATCGACGACCTTGACCAGCACCATCCCGCGCTCAGCGAGGGGCAGGTCCTCCTCTTGATCGCGCCCGAGACCGCGAACAAGGTTCGTATCGGTTCCTTCTAACTAGAAACTAGACTTCCGCCGTGGCCGACGCGACCCTCGAGGCGGAGGGTTCTGCCGAACAGCTAGGCAATCGCGCCGTAAGCAACTCGGTCTTCATCCTCGGCGCGCGCGTGATCTCGCGCGCCATCTCTCTTGTCGTCGTCATCGTCCTGGCCAACGCGCTCGGCGATACGCGCTACGGCCAGTACACGACGCTGATCGCCTACTCCGCGCTCGTGTCGGTCGTCGCCGACCTCGGCCTGGCGCCGCTCTACACGCGCGAGGCTGCGCGCAGCCGCAAGGACCTCGGCGACTACCTCGGGACGCTCCTGATCGTCAAGCTCGCCCTCGGCGTCGCGTCGGCGGTGATCTTCGGCATCGCGTTGGGTGTGGGCACGGGGCTCACGTCGTTGATCATTCCCGGCGCCGCGCTCCTCATCGCGACCGCCTACGCCAACCAGCTCCGCAACACCTTTTACGCGGTCGGCCGCGCGGAGTTCGACGCGATCGCGATCATCGCCGAGATCGTCATCCAGGCCGCGCTGATCCTCTTCGGCGCGAGCCGGCACTCCGGCGTCAGTTACTACATCTGGGCCTACACCGCGTCTTTCTGCTTCACGATCGTCTACTCGCTCGCGGTCATCCGCGTGTTCAAGCTCGGCGCGCTGCGCCTGCACCTCGACGTCAGCCTCATCCGCCGATGGATGCCGCTCGCGTTGCCATTTGCGTACACGTCCTTTCTCACCAACCTCTATTTCCGGGCCGATGTGCCGATCCTTCAGCACTTCCGCACGTTCGCCGAGGTCGGCTGGTACACGCTGGCCTACAAACCTTTCGAGGCGCTGCAGTTCGTGCCCCTGGCGATCCAGGTCGTCGTCTATCCGCTGCTCGGCGTGTACTTCGTCAGCGACCCAGCGCGCCTCAAAGGGGCATACACGCGATTCTTTCGCGTCCTGATCCTGCTCGGCTGGCCGCTGACGGTTGCGACGTTCGTGCTCGTGCATCCGATCGGCCGGCTGTTCCATCTGTTCCCGCAGTCGGAGCCGTCGCTGCGCATCCTCGCCTTCGCGATCGTCTTCCTGTTTTCGAACTCCGCCTTCTACGCGATGTTGAACGCGATGAACCGGCAGCACCTCAACGCCTGGGCGACAGGCATAGCAGCCGCCACCAACATCGTGCTCAACCTGATCTTCATCCCGCTGTATGGATATCTCGCCGCCAGCACCACCACCGTCATCACCGAAGCGGTGCTGTGCACGTGTGGCTGGTGGTTCGTGCAGCGCCAGCGTCCAGATCTTCGCCTGGATGTCCCGGTGGTCGCGTGGCGTGTCGCTCTTGCGGGACTGATCATGGGCGCCGTGCTCTTCCCACTGAGCTCGTTCTCGATCTACGTCACCGTGCCGGTCGGCTTCATCGTCTATCTCGTCGCGATCTTCGTGCTCCGCGCGGTGGAGCGCGACGAATACGAGATGGCGGCCGAAAGCCTGCTGTCGAGGCTGCAACGTAACCCTCCCAAGGTGATAGTCGTTGGGGAAGACGGGAAAGCGTAGAATCCTGCGCGCCCTTCGCAAAACCAATGGCCCGAAACCTTCCTGAACGGATAAGGACGAAGGGGGGACACAGCCCTCGAGCGCGGATTCACGCCGCGTGGTCGCCGATCGGCCAGAAGATGCGCCGGACGGCCGTTTTGCGCGGCCTGGCGGCCGTCATCGCCATCGTCTTCGTGCTCGGGCTGGCGGCCGACGCCTACGCGCAGTCCTTCTTCGACAGCCTGCCCTCGATCCAGGGGCTCGACTCGGCGGCGTTCGCCGGCGACACCCTGATCACCGACAACACCGGCAAGATCGTGCTGGCCGATGTCGGCAACCAGGGCGACCATCGCCTCGCGGTCAAGCTGAAGGACGTCTCTCCGGTCGCCGTCCAGGCAACCGTCGCGATCGAGGACCGCGGCTTCTACACCAACCCGGGTTTCGACCTCGCGGGCATCATCCGCGCCGGCTTCGACAACATCCGCGCCGGGCACATCGTGGGCGGCGGCAGCACGATCACGCAGCAGCTTGCCAAGCAGCAGTTCCTGACGCCGGACCAGACGCTCGACCGCAAGGTCAAGGAGCTCGCCCTCGCGTACGAGCTCAGCCAGACCTACTCCAAGGACCAGATCATGGAGCTTTACCTCAACAAGAGCTTCTACGGCTCGCAGTCCTATGGCATCGAGGCCGCCGCCGAGAGCTACTTCCGCATCCCGGCGTCGAAGCTCGACCTCGCGCAGGCGGCGGTGCTTGCCGGACTGCCGCAGGCGCCCACCGAGTGGAACCCCGTCCTCAACCCTGACGCGGCCAAGCTCCGCCAGAACGAAGTCCTGCAGGCGATGGTTCGCTCGAACTTCATCACGCAGGAGGACATGGACAAGGCGGCCGGCGAGAAGCTGACCTACTACGCGCCGACCAACAGCTTCCTTGCTCCGCACTTCGTCGACTACGTTCTCGCCGAGCTGCGACAGCTCGGTTTCCAGCCTGGCATCCAGCAGCTGAACGTCAAGACGACGCTCGACTGGAACATGCAGCAGATCGGCCAGGACGTGGTCCAGACCAACCTTGCGAAGAACCTCTGGCGCGACACCAGGGGCCAGCTCTCCTCCGGCCTCGTCGCTGTTCAGCCGACCACCGGCGACATCCAGGTGATGGTCGGATCGCCGAACTACAACGCCGACGCCGGCCAGATCAACTACACGACCATCCCCCGCAACATGGGCTCGTCGATGAAGCCGTACACGTACGGCGCGGTCGTCAACGCGCGCGCAGCAACCGTCGACACGCCCGTGTACGACGGACCGAGCCCGCTCATATACAAGGACGCGTACAGCACGACGAAGTTCTACAACTACGACGGCAAGACGCACGGGGTGCTGCCGCTGAAGAAGGCGATGGGCAACTCGCTCAACATCGCCGCGGTCAAGGTCGAGCTCTCGATCGGCGTGCCCGCGGTGCTGTCGTGGATGCGCAACCTCGGCGTCGACCCGCGCTACGTCAGCCCCGACGGCTCGTACAACCCGACCGCGCCGCTCGACGAGTACGGTCCGTCGCTGACCCTCGGTGGCTACCCGATCACCCTTGTGGAGCACGCCGAGGGAATCGCGACCTACGCCAACATGGGCGTCTACCACTCACCGCAGGCCGTCCTGACGGTAACCGACTCGCACGGCTCGATCCTGTACCAGGACCACCCCGATCAGCGCGCGCGCCTGGCGATCGATCCGGGCGTCGCGTACATCATGGCCACGATCATGGCCGACGATCAGAACCGCTGCATGATCTTCGGCTGCAACAGCGCGTTGCACTGGAGCGACCGCATAGTGGCCGCCAAGACCGGCACGACCGACAACTTCAAGGACGCGGTCACGATCGCGTTCACGCCGGAGCTCGCGAGCGCGCTGTGGGTCGGCGACATCAAGGACAACACGCACACGATGGTCAACGGCTCTGACGGTGTGTTCGTCGCCTCGCCGGGCGTCCACGAGTTCGTGTCGCGCGCCCTCGCGGGACATCCCGGAAACCTCTGGTACACGCCGCCGGCCGACGTCGTCGCTGGGCCGGGCAACAGCTGGTACCTGTCCGACACGACCAGGATCGACAAGCTGCCGGGCGACAACCCGCCGACGCCCACGCCGTCGGTCGTCGCGTACACGCCTCCGCCGGTCCCGTCCACCGGACCGTACCCCGCGAGCCCGTGCCCGAGCCCGCACGTGCCGCCGACGCCCTGCTGAGCTGACTTCAGCCCGAACGTAGAATTCGGGCTCGTGACCGAGCCTCTCTCCGTCGTGACTGAGCGCCTGCCCAAGAGCCAGGTGGGCATGACCATCGAGGTTCCGGCCGCGGTCGTCGACGCGACGTACGACCGGGTGCTCAACCGGCTCGCATCCAAGGCGAAGATCGAAGGCTTTCGTCCCGGCAAGGCGCCGCGCGCGCTCGTCGAGTCGCGCATCGGCCCGGCCGCGCTGCGGGAAGAAGTCGTCGAAACGATGGTGCCGCAGGTGTTGCAGCAGGCCCTCGACGAAAAATCCATCGACCCGATCGACAACCCGGACATCGAGGTGGTCGAGCTCGAGCGCGGGAAGCCCGCAAAGCTGAAGGCGACCATCAGCGTCATGCCGGACGTGACGCTCGGCGACGCGCGCGCGCTTAAGGTCGAGCCTCCGGACCACACGCACGAGGTCACCGACGAGATGGTCGAGCGGCGGCTCGAAGATCTTCGCGAGCCGATGGCGGAGATCACCCCGGTGGAGCGCGAGGTGCGTGCAGGCGACATCGCGGTCATCGACATCGAGGTCGAGGTGGATGGCAAGGTCGTGGAGTCGGAGTCGCGCAAGTCGACAGAGGCCGAGGTGAGGGAGGGGGTGCTCCTTCCGGAGTTGCTGGAAGTCCTACCGGGAACGTTCACCGGCGAGACGCGCGAGGCAAAGGTCCACTTTCCGGAGGACCACTCGAATCCCGACCTCGCCGGCAAGGACGCCACGATTCGCGTCACGGTCCAGGGCGTGAAGGAAAAAGTCTTGCCGCCGCTCGACGACGAGCTGGCCAAGAGCCTCACCAACGGCAAGCAGGAAACCGCGGACGCCTATCGCAGCGCGGTGCGCGAAGAGCTCACCGAGTCCGCAGCCGCGATCACCAAGCTCGAGCGCGAGGATGCGGCTCTCAAAGCGCTGGTCGAGGCATCGTCGGTCGAGGTGCCCGAGGCGCTCGTCGACCGCGAGCTCGTGAGCCAGCTCGAGTCCCTCGAACGGAGCCTGAACCGCCAGGGATTGAAGCTCGACCGCTACCTCCAGTACCTGGGCAAGTCGGTAGACCAGTGGATGGCGAGCGAGCGGTCGGACGCGGAGGCACGCCTCAAGGTCGACCTGGTGATCCGCAAGTTCGCGGGCGACGAAGGGCTCGAACCGAGTGAGGAGGAAACCCTCGCCTATCTCGACGAGCAGGCGAAGGACGATCCGGAGCTGAAGGACCAGGCGGCCGAGCTCAAGAAGAGCGCCTCGGTCAAGCGGTACTTTGCCTCGCGCCTGCGCCGCCGGCGCGTCCTCGAGCGGCTGGTGGAGCTAGTTCCCGCCACAACTTGACGGCACCCCGGGAGGCCGTGTCTAGAATGACGTTGTGCGCGATATGAACCAGTTCCGCCCTCCGTCCGGCTACCTCGTCCCGATGGTCGTCGAGAACACCGGCCGCGGGGAGCGCGCCTTCGACATCTATTCGCGCCTGCTGAAGGAGCGCATCGTCTTCATCGGCACGCCGATCGACGACCAGGTCGCGAACCTCGTCGTCGCACAGCTGCTGTTTCTTCAGTCCGAAGACCCCGAGAAAGAGATCGCGCTGTACATCAACAGCCCCGGCGGCCAGGTGACGGCGGGATTGGCGATCTACGACACCATGCAGTACATCAAGCCGCCGGTGTCCACGATCTGCATCGGCATGGCCTACTCGATGGCCGCGGTGCTGCTCGCGGGCGGTGCGCACGGCCAGCGTTATGCGTTGCCGCACGCGAACATCCTCATCCACCAGCCGTGGGGTGGCATGCAGGGCCAGGCCACCGACATCCAGATCCACGCCAAGGAGATCCTGCGCACGCGCGAGCAGCTCAATCAGATCCTCGCGCGACACACGGGTCAGAAGATCGAGAAGGTGACGCAGGACACCGAGCGCGATTATTTCTTGACTGCGGAGGCCGCCAAGGAGTACGGATTGATAGACGACATCATCCTCACGCCGACCAAGCCCGGCGTGATCGAGAAGACAAAAGAGCCGGAGAAGGAAAAGGTAGCCGCCGGATGATCTTCCGACGCAGGACGAAGCGAGACGAGGTCAAAAGACATCGTGCGAAGTGCTCGTTCTGCGGCAAGGCCCAAGGCGACAGGGGAGTTCGACTGATCGCCGGCCCTGGAGTGTTCATCTGCAGTGAGTGCATAAGCCTTGCCAACGAGATGCTGTGGGGCCATAATCCCCCGGCGCCGGCATCCCCGTAAGGGCGCATATCCAAGGGAAGATCTAGGGAACCAATGAACGAACGAGAAGATCGCCGCCGCTACACGCGATGCAGCTTCTGTGGCAAGGGCCAGGACCAGGTGCGCAAGCTGGTCGCCGGCCCCGGCGTATTCATCTGCGACCAGTGCATCGACCTCTGCCAGGAGGTCCTCGAGGACGACAATCGCTCCGCGGGGCAGAAGAAGCAGAAGACCGGCTTCATCCCCAACCCCAAGACCATCTGCGCCGCGCTCGACCAGTACGTGATCGGTCAGGAGCGTGCCAAGAAGGTGCTCTCGGTCCAGGTCTACAACCACTACAAGCGAATCAGCGCCTCGAAGTCGGTCGGCGACGTCGAGCTGACGAAGTCGAACGTGCTGCTGGTCGGTCCGACCGGCTGTGGCAAGACCTATCTCGCGCAGACGCTCGCGAAGATCCTCGACGTCCCCTTCGCGATCGCGGACGCGACGAGCCTCACCGAGGCCGGCTATGTCGGCGAGGACGTGGAGAACATCCTGCTCCGCCTCATCCAGGCGGCCGACTTCGACATCAGCCGCGCCGAGCGCGGAATCATCTACATCGACGAGATCGACAAGATCGCGCGCAAGTCCGACAACCCGTCGATCACGCGCGACGTCAGCGGTGAGGGTGTCCAGCAGGCATTGCTGAAGATCCTCGAAGGCACGGTCGCCAACGTCCCGCCGCAGGGCGGACGCAAGCACCCGCACCAGGATTTCATCCAGATCAACACGACCAACATCCTGTTCATCTGCGGTGGCGCGTTCGACGGTCTCGACAAGGTCGTCGAGCAGCGCATCGGGCGGCGCGCGATTGGATTCGGCGCTCCGAACAACCGGCTCGAGAAGAAGGTCGTCTCCGAGACGCTGAAGCACCTGCAGCCGCAGGACCTTCTGAAGTACGGCTTCATCCCCGAGTTCATCGGCCGCCTGCCGATCATCGTCACCCTGCACCACCTCGACCAGCAGGACATCGTGCGCATCCTCACCGAGCCGAAGAACGCGCTCGTGAAGCAGTACCAGAAGTTCTTCTCGCTCGACAACGTCGAGCTCGTGTTCCAGAAGGGATCGCTCGATGCGATCGCGGAGCTGGCGTTGCATCGCGGCACAGGCGCGCGCGCATTGAAATCGATCATCGAAGAGGCGCTCCTCAACTCGATGTTCGAGATTCCGTCGCGGCCGGAGATCAAGCGCTGCATCATCTCGGAGCGTTCCATCCGGGACGCGCTCGAGCCCGAGTTCGAAGTGGCCGAGGAGACCGAGGGGACCGTCCGCGCGGTGGGCGAGTCGGCCTGATCCGGTCGACCCGGTTCCTCGGGTTCGGTGGGCCCATCGTGGTTTCAGCCCTCGTTCTCAATCTCGTCGCTGCCCACGCCTTCGGGCCGTACTCCTCTGGACAGGTCGGCTACGACGTGTCGTATCCGAACTGTGCGGCCAAGCCCTCTGGCGCCTTCGGGATCATCGGCGTCAACGACGGACGGCCGTTCACGGTGAACCCGTGCTTCGGCACGGAGTACAGCGGCCCTGCGAACTCGGCGTACATCAACACCGCCTACTCGAGGGCCTACTCGAGCAACGTCACCGTGGGCTGCAAGTCCGGCGGCGATGCCGCCTGGCAGATCGGCTGCAGCGAGGCCGAGTACTCGCTGGCCCAGGTCGACGTCGCGCCCTCGATGTGGTGGCTGGACGTCGAGACGGCCAACAGCTGGTCGGCGCCGCCGGCCAACCGCTCCGCCATACAGGGGGCGCTCGACCGGCTGAGGAACACCGGCAGCCCCGTCGGCGTCTACTCGACGGCCGGCGCCTGGAAGAAGATCACGGGCGGCAGCTTCGTCCCGAGCGGAGTGGCGGGTGCGTGGCAGCCCGCGCCGTCGTGTAGCGGCGCGACGGCTTTCATGCCGGGCACCACGGTGTGGGTGACGCAGACGGTGCACAACAACCTCGACGTCGACGCCGCCTGCTGACCTAAGATTCATTCTCACCATGAGCCGCGAAGTACGCGTCGTAGTACCGTCGCCGGCTCAGTCGCGCTAACCGCGACCTATCCGCCGGCGGCTGAGGACCAAGCAGATGGATGAAGCACGCCCCCTGACCAGCAGAGACACGCGGCCGGTTCCTCGGCGGACCTTCGACGCCCATGCGGCCCGTCTGCGTCGTTGCGGTCTCCGCTGCTCGTTCACGCACCGACGGGTGCGCTCACTGCGCTGCTCGCCCGCGCCTAGCATCCGAGCCACCTGTGCACCGAATCTCTCGCCGAGGCCCGGCCGGTGCCTCTGACTGAGATGCCGAAAGCGTTCGATCCACAGGCCATCGAGGCCGGCTGGTACGCGCGCTGGGAGACGGACAGGTTGTTCGTGGCCGATGCGCTCAGCGACCTGCCTAAGTTCGCGATGTGCTTTCCGCCGCCCAACATCACCGGCGAGCTGCACCTCGGCCACGCCCTGCAGACCGCGGTCTACGACACGATCGCCCGCTACAAGCGCATGACCGGCCATGAGGTGCTGTTCCTTCCGGGTTACGACCACGCCGCGATCGCAACGCAGAACGTGATCGAAAAGCAGCTCGCGCGCGAAGGCACTACGAAAGAGGAGCTCGGCCGCGAGAAGTTCGACCAGCGAGTCGAGCAGTGGTACGAGAAGACGGGCGCGACGATCATCAACCAGCTTCGTCTGCTGGGCGCATCGATGGACTGGACGCGGCTGCGGTTCACGATGGACTCCCGCTACTACCGCTCGGTGATGACGGCGTTCGTCGCCTTCTACGAGAAAGGCTGGATCTACCGCGCGCCGCGCATCGTCAACTGGTGCCCGCACGACCGCTCGGCCATCTCCGACCTCGAGGTCGAGTGGCAGGAACACCAGGACACGCTGTACACGATCAAATACCCGATCGAGGGCGGCGGGGACGTGTCGATCTCGACCGTGCGCCCCGAGACGATGCTCGCCGACACGGGCGTCGCCGTGAACCCGCAAGACAAGCGCTACAAGGGGATCATCGGCAAGACGGCAATCCTTCCACTGGTCGGTCGCAAGCTGCCGATCGTCGGCGACGACGCGGTCGAGATGGAGTTCGGCACGGGCGCGTTGAAGGTCACGCCGGGCCACGACCCGCTCGACTACGAGGTGGGCGAGCGCCACGGCCTCGAGATCATCAACGGCATGCACGAGGACGGCAGCATGAACGCGCCCGGCCTGCCCTACGACGGCATGCCCGCGCTCGAGGCGCGCAAGCGGATCGTCGAAGACCTGAAGAAAGAGGGCCTTCTCGTGAAGGAGGAGCCGTACACGCACGAGGTCGGGCACTGCGACCGGTGCCACTCGATCATCGAGCCGCTCATCTCCGAGCAGTGGTGGCTGCGCATGGAGGAGATGCGCGACAACGCTCTCGACGCATCGGCTGCCGGCAAGATCCGATGGCATCCCGAGCGCTACGAGCGCACGTACCTCGACTGGCTGCGTGGGCTGCGTGACTGGAACATCGGGCGGCAGCTGTGGCTCGGCCACCGGGTGCCGGTGTATCGGTGCGACAACGCCCACATCACGGTTTCGGTGGACCGGCCCGATGCATGTGCGAAGTGTGGAAGCGCGAACCTCGAGCAGGACCCTGACGTGCTCGACACCTGGTTCTCGTCTGCGTTGTGGCCCTTCGCGACGCTGGGGTGGCCCGATGACACCGACGACCTCGACGCCTTCTACCCCACGGACGTCAACTGCACGGCGCGCGAGATCATCAACCTCTGGGTGAGCCGGATGATCATGACCGGCCTCGAGTTCATGGAAGATCCGCCGTTCGCGGATGTCGTGATCCACTGCGTCGTCCAGGCGGCCGACGGACGGCGCATGTCGAAGTCACTGGGCACTGGCGTCGATCCGCGCGACCTTCTCAACAAGTACGGCGCGGATGCGCTGCGTGCATGGGCCACGTCGGTCGCGATGTCGAGCCAGGACGTGCGCTTCGACGAGAGCCGCGTCGAGGGCTACCGACGTTTCTGCAACAAGCTGTGGAACGCGACCCGTTTGATCCTGAGCTCGCCGGGGACCCAGACTGTGCAGACGCCGGGTTTCATCGAGCGCCAGGAGCACCTCGAGGACCGCTGGATTCTCTCTCGGCTTTCAGTCGCCGCGGCCGAGATCACCTCCGGCATCGAAGGATTTGAGTTCCAGGAATCGATCAACGCCGCTTACGGCTTCGCCTGGAACGAGTTCTGCGACTGGTACCTCGAAGCGATAAAGGAGCGCTTGCGCGACGGTGACCTCGCCGCGCAGGACGTCGCGTATCACTGCCTCGACAACCTCCTGCGCTTGCTGCATCCGATGATGCCCTTTGTCACCGAGGAGCTGTGGTCTCGGCTGCCGGGCGAACGCGACTACGTGATGCGGAACGAGTGGCCCGACCTCGCCGGCCGATACGTCGATCCGGACGCCGAGGAGGAGTTCGACCAGGTGATGGGAATCGTCGAAGAGGTGCGCGGCCACCGCCAGGCCGCGGGTGCGCCGCCGCGTGGCGGCTCGCTGCATCTCGACCGCGCGGTCAGCGACACGGTCGCAAATCTCGCGTCCAAGCTCGCGCATGTCGACCTGGTGGACGTGATGGATGCGCAGGGCACGCCGCTCGCGATCGTCAGCGGTCGCGTCGCATTCCCCGCCGGCACCGGGAACGCCCGGCGCGAAAAGGAGCGCAGGCGCGTGCAGGAGGACCTCGACAAGACCGAGGCGAAGCTCGCCAATCAGAACTTCCGCGAGAAGGCGCCGCCGGAGGTGGTCGCGAACCTCGAGGAACGGGCGGCCGGTCTGCGCGACACCCTCGACCGCTTGAAGGAGTCGGAAAGCTAAGTTAGACGGCGCATGCCGTCTGCCGCCGTTGCCGCGCCGATCGTCCTGCCCCTCGTCTTCGCGGCGCTCATCGCAATCTTCGGCATGGCGGGGATCGACCTTGGCCGGACCGCCGCCGGAGCCGGCGCGTGGTCGTGCGTCGCGGCGCTCTTTGCCGTGTGGCTGCCGATCCGCTCGTCGCTCGAGCTGGTCCTCGGCCAGCTCGGTTACGGATCCAGCCTCGACCTGCGCCTCGACGGCGTCAGCTTCGCGTTTGCCTTGATGATCGCGGTGCCGGCCGCGGTGTTGCTCACGCTGCAGCCGCGCCCGTGGAGCGATGCAGCGATCGGGCTCGTCGGGCTCGCAGCATCGATCGCCGCCGTTGAGGCGGGCGGGCTCATCCTGACGGCAATCGCGGGGGGCACCGCCGCGACCGTCGCCGTCATGCTCCTCGACACCGAAGACCCGGACGCGCAGCGCCCTTCGTGGGGTTTTCTGCTGGCGGCGTGGCTCGCGCTGGCGCTCGTCGGAGTCTTTCTCCAGGTGGGCGGAGGGACCGCCGTCTACTCGGCCGTGCCGGTGTCGGCTGTGACCGCGCCCGTCTTCGCGCTGCTGGCGGCGGCGGCGGTCCTGGGGTCGGGCCTGCTTCCGTGGCGCACGTGGCCGGCGCAGCTCTGGACCCGCCCGTCCCTGCGCGCCGCGGGGCTCACCGTCGCGACGCTCTTCCCGCTCGGCTTCTACCTCCTGGTGCGGGCGTACGAGCTCGGCGACGGGCATTACCCGACCACCGCCTTCAACGTCCTCCTTTCGATCCTCGGGCTCACCGTCGCTCTTTCGGCTGCGGCCCGGGCGCAGGCCGCGGCCACGCGTCGCGAGTTCCTCGCTGAGGTCGTACCCGGCCTGGGCGGATTCGCGCTGATGGCCGTGGCCCTCGGGACTCCGCTTGGGCTCGTCTCGGGCATCGTCATGCTCGCCGTGGCCTCGGCCTTTGTCGCGTGCCTTGCACTGCTCCCGGACCGCGCCGGCATCGAATCGGTCGTTGCGATCGCCGCCGCGGTTGGCCTTCCACCCAGCGTCACCTTTGGCGCCCACGTGCTTGGGATCGGCGCGACCTTCGAGGCGGGGGACTTTCTCGGACTGCTTGGCCTCGCTGCGGCGATCGCGTGGATGGTCTGGGTCGTGGCCGGGGCACGCGCGATCGGTCTCCCTGGCGGACGCGGGCATCCGTCCGCGGAGACATTCCCGATGGTGGCGATGGCGATCGCGCTGTTCGCGCTCGCCGGGGGCCCGGCGCTGGCGCTGTTCCAGTTGGGCTTCGCCAACCCGGTCGCGTCCGAGGTGATGCGTTCCGCGGCGTCCACGCTCGGCGGCGGCTCCACGTCCGTGGTCACGACCTCGAGCCTGCTCGCGGTGGTGACGCTGTTCGTGCCTCTGCTCTTGATCGCGATCGCCGTCTACTTTGCGACCAACACGCGCGCCATTCGCAGTCAGGCGCGCCCGCCACTGTTCGCGGTGCCGTCGGCACGGTTCGCGGACCTGCGGGACACGCTGAAGGGAGCCACCGTGCCTGAGGAATATCGTTCGGTCTTCAGCTTTCGTGAGCTCGAAGCTGCCGCGGCGCGGGGTAACCCGATCGTCTGGCTTGTCGCGCTCGTCGCCCTCGGCTTCGCAGTGACGCGCTTTTGATCTCACCGGCCGCCGGCATCGCGGTGTGGCTGGGCGCTTCGCTGATCGTGGTCGCGGATGGCCGCCGCGGGCTTGCCGCCGGCATAGCGCTCTCGACGCTGGGACTCACCGTGCTCGCCTTCGTGACCGCGGGAGCGTTCGCGGCCGCGGCCGTCGCGATCGGTGGAGCCGCGGCTGCGGCACGGCGATTCACATATGGCCCCGAGGGTTGGGCGATCCTTGCGCCCGGCTCGACTCCGCGCCTGGTCCTGTGCCTGGCCGCGGGCCTGCTGGCTTTCTGGATCGCCAACGCGGTGATCAGCGGCCCGCTTGCCTCGCTTCGCTTTGCGTTACTCACCGGGATTGCCCTCCCGACCGCGCGGGTGCTGTCGACGGCCGAGGAGGCCGCGCAGCTCAGCGCCGTCGCGGTCCTCGCCCTGTGCATCGCCTCCGCCGCGGCGGTCGGTTCGACGTCACCCGAAGTCTGGTCCTACCTCGCGGCCGCCGTCGTTGCCGCGGCGGTGGGCTGGTTTCCGCTGAGAAAACCGAGTGCCGCCTGAGACCGTAGAGCTCCTCGCGGTCGCCGCGGCTTCGCTCGCATTTGCCGTCGCATTTGCGCCCGCGGCCGCGTCGCGCCGGACCCTTCTCGTGCGAGGAACCGCGGGTCTCGCCGGCAGCGCCGCGATCGCCGCGGTGCCGACGCTGGACATCGCAGTGCTTGTGCTGCTGGCGCTTGGGGCGCTGCACGCGGCGGTCGCGGGCACCCGCCCGTTCGCCGCGCGGCTGCGGCCTCCGGTCATCGCGGCGGCCCTGCTCGCCCTGGGGCTCGCGCTCATCAAAGTGGGGGCCCCCGACCTGGTGGGACGGTTCGCCGCGGTCGGGCTGGTGGCGGGGCTGGCGGCCGCCGTGGGAGTGCTGCCCTACCTACACCCGATCGAGACGGACGAAGCGCTCACCGCCTCGCCCGTCGCGTGGCTCGGATTCGTCGGCCCGGTGCTCGCCACCGTCGTCGTCGTGCGCTCGCAAGGCGTGCTCACCGCCGACGCGGGCGGCGCGTTCGGAGCGATGCTCGTGGGCCTCGGCCTCCTGAACATGGCGTGGGGCGGCCTGGCCGCGTGGCTCACGGCGGACGAGGTGTCGGCGTGGCGCTACTCGTTCGTCGCCGACTGGGGCCTCGTGCTGTGCGGCTTTGGACTCACGGTCGCCGACGGCCGGCGAGGCGCAATGCTCGTGCTGATCAGCATCCTGGCGGGGCGGCTGCCGCTGTACCTCATCTCCCGGCAGGCGATCCGCGAGAAGAGCACGACGCGGCGCCCGATCAACCTGGTGGTGGCGGCGGCGCTGGCGGGCTCGGCGCCGTTTGTCGGCTTTGGCGCGCGAATCCTTTTGCTCCGCGCGTCGACGCAGCTTTACTGGCCGCTCGCCATCGTGTTGGCGCTGGTGATGCTGCTGTGGCTGCCAGGCTCGCTGAGATTGGGCCGCAGCCTCGGTCAGCCGCGCGGCCGGCAGGCGCTGGGGGTGGCGCTGATCCTCGCCGTCAACGCCGCCGCGGGACTCTACCCGCTGCCCCTTCTGGCGGCGGCGCACCTGTGATCACGACCCTGCTCGGCATCGCCTCCCACGCGCTGGCGTTGCTCCTCTATCCGGGTCTCGCGACGATGGTCGCCTTCGGCGCCGTGGTCGAGCTCGTGTGGATGCGCGTCAGCGCTGCGACCTGGGAGCCGCCGGACTTGCCTCGACGCAGGCCGTCGCCGGTGATCGGCGTGGTCGCTCTCTGCGCGGTCCTCGCGGCGGTGCAGACGGCGGTGCCCTTCAACCCTGTACCCGGTGACGAGCGAAGCGTCGTCCTCGCGGCGGCCGGCCTTGCGTTCACGGCGTGGGCGGAGCTGGCGCTCACCGTCGAGTTTGTCGCCGAGCCCGGCCTGTTGCTTTTCGTCCAGGCATGCTGGCTGCTGGCGGTACTGGGGCCGGCGGTGCAGCCGGAAAGCCTCCGCCCGCAGGTGCTCGGCAACATCCTGGTTCCGTCGCTGATCCCGGTGAAGGCCGCGTGCGCATTCCTTTATCTGTTGTGCCTGCCGGCGCTGCTGAAATTGTGGCCGTTCGCGCCGCCCGGCGAGCGTCGCGGCAAGCGCCGGCTCGACGCAGCCCGCATCCTCACCTGGTTTCCTTACTGCGCGTTGTTCACGACGCTCTTCATCACGCCGCCGACCGATGACCTGATCGGAGTGCTTCGATTCTTCGGCGGAGCGCTGCTGGTGGCGGCGGTGGTTGTCATCGTTGGTCTGTTTCTGCGATGGCGTGGCGAGGCCATGGCGCGCGGAATCTACTTGCGCGGAGTCGCACCTTTTGCGGGGCTCGTCGTTGTCGTCGTCATCGCAACTTCAGTGTTGATGCGTTAACCACCGGTCTTCGATTCGCGGGCACGCGGTGTATCATCCGTCGCGCAACTCGCCCGACATAACTTGACCAACGTCCTGTACTCGTCTTGAACTTCGTCACATCCGTGTTGGGGATATGGTCGGCCGACGTCGGCATCGACCTCGGGACCGCCAACACGCTGGTTCACGTCCGCGGGCGCGGAGTCGTGGTCAACGAACCGTCGGTCGTGGCCGTCAGCAAGCGCACCGGCCAGGTGCTCGCGGTCGGCACCGAGGCGCGGCGCATGTTGGGCCGCACTCCCGCCGACATCCTTGCCACGCGACCGCTGCGCAACGGAGTCATCGCCGACTTCGAGCAGACCGAGCACATGATTCGCCACTTCATCGCGCGCGCACACAACCGCGCGTGGCATGTGAGCCATCCGCGTGTGGTCCTGGGCGTACCCTCCGGCGTCACCGAGGTCGAGAAGCGCGCGGTCACCGACGCTGCGACGATGGCCGGCGCGCGCGAGGCGCACCTGATCGAGGAGCCGATGGCGGCGGCGATCGGCGCGGCGCTGCCGATCCAATCTCCGGGCGGGTCGATGATCGTCGACATCGGGGGCGGGACTACCGAGGTCGCGGTGATCTCTCTAGGCGGCGTCGTCGCGGCGACATCTGTGCGCGTCGGGGGCGACGAGATGGACGACGCGATCGTCCAGTATGTGCGCCGCACCATGGGCCTCCTCATCGGCGAGCGCACCGCCGAAGACATAAAGATCGCGATGGGTTCCGCCTTCCCGACGGTGGAGGACCGCTCGTTCCTGGTGCGCGGGCGCGACCTGATCACGGGTCTGCCCAAGACGGTGGAGATGACCGGGGCTCACGTGCGCGAGGCGATGTCCGGCGTGCTGATCGACATCGTGCGCGCCGTCCGCGCGACTCTCGACGCGACGCCGCCGGAGCTGGTCGAGGACATCATGGAGCGCGGCATCGTGGTCTGCGGCGGGGGCGCGCTGCTCGCGGGCCTGGATCGACTGTTCGCACATGAGACTTTGATGCCAGTGCGCATCGCCGACGACCCGCTCACGTGCGTGGTGCGCGGGACGGGGATCGTGCTCGAGGAGCTGGACAGCCTCGGCCGCGTGCTCCTGAAAACTCGTCGCGCGCGAGCTTTGCGGGCCTGAATGTACGGGGCGAAACGGTCGTCCCACGCCACCGGGATGTTCCTCGTGCTGTGCGCCGGGATGTTGCTGCTGGCGATGCTCAGCGAGCAGTCGTGGGCGGCCGGCCCGCGCGGCGCCGCCAAGAGCGCGCTCGCGCCGCTCGAGCAGGCGCTGACCTCTTCCGGCAACCAGGTCGCGCGCGTCGCGTCCGTGTTCGGCGACGTCGCCAGCCTGCGCGCGGAAAACGCAAAGCTGCGGGCGGCAGACGAGCAGCAGCGCCGCCAGATCGTCGAGCTCCAGGCGGCTGCGAAGGAAAACTCGCAGCTGCGGCAGGCGTTGGACTTTCAGAAATCCTCGGGCCACAAGCTTGTCGCCGCGAACGTGATCGGCGCGGGGCCCGACGCGCTCAGTCGGACGATGGAGATCGACCGTGGCACCGCCGACGGGGTCAAGCCGGGGATGGTCGTGGTCACCGGCGCGGGACTGATGGGGCGCGTGCGCGAGGCCGGCCCCCATGCCGCGAGCATCCAGACCCTGGCTGACCCCCAGAGCCGCGTCAACGTTTAC
>DATEHC010000104.1:0-2605 GCA_035279785.1 Candidatus Dormiibacterota bacterium | reverse complement strand
CAATCAGATCCCCGAAGGCTGGGTGTCGGCGATGGGCATGACCATCACGCACGCGACCAAGGACGAGGTCCGGTGCGAGCTCACCGTCGGGCAGCAGCATCTCCAGGGCTACGGCATCGTCCACGGCGGCGTGCACTGCGGGATCATCGAGACGCTCTCGTCGATGGGCGCGTTCCTGTTCGCGCGCGAGCGCGGCCAGCACGTCGTCGGTCTCGAGAACAACACGAGCTTCATCCGCGGGGTGCGCACCGGAACAAAGCTCCACGCGGTTGCCAAACCGGTCACGCGCGGGCGACAGACGCAGGTCTGGCAAGCGCAGGTGCTGGACGAAGAGGAACGCCTCGTCGCGACCGGCCGAGTGCGGCTGCTGTGCCTCAACTCCGACCAGGTCATCGCCGGCGAGCAGGTGAAGGGAGCCCTTAGTTCCTAGCTGCTTCCGGTCGCGTAGCTGAAGATGATCTCGTCGATCAACCGCTCCACCGGCGCGAGGTCGTCAGTGAAGACCTGGTCGTGATACGGCGAGACGCGCAGCGAGCCAGATTGGAGCACGCTCTGGGCTACGTCCTGCGCGACCGGCTCGCTGACGAGCGACAGGTTGTGTTCGACGTCGACGATCGAAACCGGCTCGGTCGTGCCGTAGATCAGTGTGTTGGAGAACTGCGGGACGTCGACGAGGAACACGGTCGGATAGACCGCAGCCATTGTGCTGGCGAGCGCGTCCACGAGCCGATAGTCCGTCCTCGTGCGGCCGGCGTTGACGACAGCCACACCGCCGGGACGCAGATGGTCGCGGACCTGGCTGAAGAACTCGCGCGTCGTGAGGTGGAACGGGATGTACGGCTGCCGGTACGCATCCATGACGATCACGTCGTAGTGCGCAGCCTGCGTGTCGAGCCAGTAGCGCGCGTCGGCGACGACCGGATGCACGTTCGGCTCGTCCAAGTGGAAATAGCGGTGGGCAACGTCGAGGATATCGGGGTCGATCTCGACGCCGGTGATCTGCACGCTCGAGCCGTACGCGGTCGCGTACTGCCGGGCCGCGGTTCCGCCCGCGAGACCGAGGATCGCGACGTCCTTCGGTTGCAGCTCGGCCGACCGCGCGGGCCGGAACGAGTTGGCGATGAGCATGTAGTCCCATGGCCCGCCGGTGAGCAGAGAGTTGGGGTCATAGATGGAGTGGATGGCCTCGCCCTCGTTGAGGATCAGCTCCGTCTTCGCGCCTTCCCGGACGACCTGGATGTATCCGTAGGCGGACTCTTTCTCATAGACGAGCCGGCCGACCTGCGGCGGCTTGATTCCTGAGGGCAGAAAGACCCAGGCCACGATGACCGCGAGGGCGAACGCCGCGTAGATGCGGCGGCGCGGCCAGAGGCCCGCGATCGACACCGCCACGAGCACGAGACCGAAGCCTTCGAGGGTCGGTCGGGTGCCGTACGCGGGGATGAACCAGAAGACCGGGAGGAACGTGCCGAGGATGCTGCCCGCGGTCGACAGCGCATACACGCGGCCCGCCGTGTTGCCGCCCGTCTCGACGTCTCGCAGCAGCAGTCGAATCGCAAACGGGCTGACGCAGCCGAGCAGGATCACGGGCGCGGCGAACATCAGGACCACCGCGAGCAGCGTCCCGAGCACGAGACCGACGCTGATCTCCTTGAAGCCCTGCTGGGACGCAAGCAGGATCGGATAGCTGATCAGCGGGATGATGCCGATCCACAGTCCGGCCCACGCCGTGATCTGGAACAGCAAGTCGTCGCGTGGGAACCGGTCCGCGATCCTGCCGCCGATCACGTATCCCGCCGACAGGTACACGAGGATGAGGCCGATCAGCACGCCCCACACGTAGAGGCTCGTGCCGAAGTACGGTGCGAGAAGCCTCGACGCGCCGAACTCCACGCCAAGCGACGCCATGCCGGAGACGAACACCAGCGGCAGCAGGAGTCGCCGGGCCCGCGTCAATTACCGATCAGGGTTGCTCTGCCGCCCACTTGCGCGTCGGCTCGTCCATGGGGACTGGTAGCTGGACGCGCACCTCTGCATACATCTCTCCCGGCGGGCCGCCCTTCGGGTCGGGCAAACCCAGCCCACGCAGTCGGATCTTGGTCCCGTTCTGCGTCTCGGCGGCGACCTTGAACTTCACCTGGCCGCCCTTGATGGTCGGCGCCGCCACCTCGCCGCCCTGGAGCGCGACCTTGAGCGGAACCGGCACGACCACGCGGAGGTCCTTGCCCTCGCGGCTGAAGATCGGGTCGGGCGCCACCTGCACGGTCGCGCGCAGGCCGGGCACGCGAAGGACGGTTCCTTCCTTCACACCCGCCGGCACCTTGACCTCGACGCGGCGTCCGCCGGGCAATTCCACCGCGCGGCTCGTGCCCGTGTAGAGCTCGCCGAGGCTGACCGTGATCGGAAGCTCCACGTCTGACTGGCGTTGGGCCTGCTGGCGCACTCGGCCACGCTGGCCGCCGAAGATCGAGCCGAAGATGTCACCGAAACCGCCGGACTCATCGAACAGGTCCTCCATCTCTTCCGGCGAGACGGTCCTGTACTGCACGCGCGGGCCGGCACCGCCGCCGCCACCCTGCGTGCGGAACCCGCCGGCCTGTCCGGG
>DATEHC010000103.1:0-14704 GCA_035279785.1 Candidatus Dormiibacterota bacterium | reverse complement strand
GCAGGAAGGGCGTGATCGGCGGCACCTCGCGCCCGCCCGAGCGGGTCGCGAGCTCCGACTGGGCGGCCATGCCGCGGTCGGGCGCGAGGAGCGCCGCCGCCATCTCGCGGAGCGCACCTTGAGCGCGGTCCGCGGAGGGTCCCATGGCGCCGCTCGCCATCGAGCGCATGGTGACGACCAGGCCGGGTGGGATGTTGGGGGGTGCGGGCGCGCCCGCGGGGTCGACGCCGAACGCCGCGCAAACGGCCATGCCGCACGAGCGAACGTCCGCGCGGAGATCCGATTGCGAGGGCGCACCGCGGACCGCAGCCGCGGGATGCCCGGCGAGGCGCACTTCACCGTTCGAGGTCACGCGAACAGCGGTCGCGCCGAATCCGCCCATCGCGATGCCAGCCTCGTGCAGGGCCGCGACGCCGGACAGCACCGCAGCGCCAAGCGTTGCCGCGGCGGGGGGCGTGAGTGGACCGCGCGAGAGAATCGTGGAGAGAGGCGTGCCCTCGTTGGGCTCGACCGCGACCCAGACGCCGTTCTGGTCAGTGCCCCACGCGAGCACGGGCGAGAGGGCGGGATGGCGGTGCTCAAACAGGCGTTGGAGGCGTGGCGCTGCCGCCACGGCCTCGGCCTGCGGCACCTGGATCTCGTGCACGACCGCGGGCTTGCCGCTCTTCAAAACGGCCTTCCAACCCTGCGCGCCTCCGGGCGCCACGAGTTCAATCAGCTTCGGTTTGGGCTCGGATTCGGGCATTTAACGGTGCATGGTACCCTTCGTGCACGTGGCATACGTCATCGTTCAGCCCTGCATAGACGTCAAAGACGCCTCATGCGTGGAGGTATGTCCCGTGGACTGCATCCACTCCGACGACGCCGCGAACATGTACTACATCGACCCGGACGAGTGCATCGACTGCGGCGCTTGCGTCGATCCGTGCCCGGTGGACGCGATCTTTCCCGAGGATGAGGTCCCCGAGCAGTGGCGCAACTTCATCCAGATCAACGCCGACTACTTCAAAAACCGGTAGTCGCCGCGAGCTCACGGTCAGTTCAACGGATTGGCTAGGCACGTCGTAACGCTCATCCCTGGGGATGGCGTGGGGCCCGAGATCTGCGATGCCTCCGTTCGCGTGCTCGAAGCCACGGGCGTCGAGTTCGAATGGGACGTGCAGCAGGCCGGCGAGGCAGCCATCGCCAAGTACGGAACTCCACTTCCTGATCCTGTCCTCGAGTCGGTCCGCAAGAACAAGGTGGCGCTGAAGGGTCCGATCACGACTCCGATCGGCAGCGGCTTCCGGAGCGTCAACGTCGCACTCCGCCAGGCGCTCGACCTGTACGCGCTCGTGCGCCCGGTCAAGGCCTACAAGGGCGCGCGCAACCTGCGCGACGACCTCGACTTCATCATCGTGCGCGAGAACACAGAGGACATCTACGCAGGCATCGAGTTCGAGCAGGGCTCCGACGACGCGAAGCACCTGATCGACGAGATCTCAGGCCTCGCGAAAAAGAAGATCCGGCCGGACAGCGGACTCTCCATCAAACCGATCTCGATCAGCGGCACTGAGCGCATCGTGCAGTTCGCCTTCGATTACGCGCGGCGCAACAACCGCCGCAAGGTGACGGCCGTGCACAAGGCGAACATCATGAAACACACCGATGGGCTGTTCCTCGCGGTCGCGCGCAAGGTCGCCGAGAAGAACAGTGACATCGAGTTCGAGGACCGGATCGTCGACAACATGTGCATGCAACTCGTGCTGCGGCCCAAGGAGTACGACATCCTCTGCTGCCCCAACCTCTACGGCGACATAATCTCCGACCTCGGCGCGGGCATGATCGGCGGGCTCGGTCTTGCGCCGGGCGCGAACATCGGCACCAACGGCGCGGTTTTCGAGGCCACGCACGGCAGCGCGCCGAAGTACGCCAGACAGAACAAGGTCAACCCGATGGCCGTGATGCTGTCGGGCGTGATGATGCTGCGCCATCTCGAGGAGACGGCCGCCGCCGACGCGATGGAGAAGGCGATCGCCAACGTCATCGCGCTGGGCGAGAACGTTACCTACGACCTCAAGGAGAAGCGCGACGATCCGACCGCGGTCGGCACCTCCCAGGTTGCCGACGCCGTGATCGCCCAGCTCAAAGCCCAGGCGGCCTGAACAACACCCCGGAGCTGCGCCGTCTCCGAGTCCTCTGGAACGAGCATGTTCATTCGCCGTCGCCAGTCGGCGGCAGCGATCCGCGCCGGCAGGAGGTGGCTCTGTACGCCTCATGGGTGGGCAGCATCGTCGAGGTGGCGCTGGAGCTCGGCGCGCTCGACACCAACCTCCGGAAGATGCTCGACGTCCGCCGAGCCGAGGGAAACCAGCGCGTCTTTCGCGCCGCGGGCGAGCTGGGCGAGCCCGTTCGCTCCTATGTCGCGAGACTGATCGCGATCGAGGATCTACTGGCAGAATTGCCGACGAAATGAAGCGCCTGGTGGTCCTGGTGGTGGCGCTCGTCGCCTGCAACCAGACCGCTGGCCCTGTGATCACTTCGCCGGTTGCCTCTGCCGCCCGTGAGCTGGTGGCGGCGCCCGACTTGAGTGACCAGCCGTCGTTCTCCGACCGAACTGGGCAGCTGCCGGTCCTGAGCCTCCAGAACCTCTTCCACCCGAAGTACGTCGTACCCAACGATCCGAGCAAGGTTCGAACGCTCCTGGTCACCGGTGACGTGATCCCCGCGCGCGGAGTCAACTACTTCGCCACCGTGCGCCACGACTTCCTGTGGCCCTTCCGCCCGACCGCCGCGTACACGAAAAACGCGGACGTCACGTACATCAACCTCGAGAGCCCGCTGTTCGCCGGCTGCCCCGTCGACCCGAACTCGGGCTTCACGTTCTGCGGTGACGCACGCTTCGTCGACGGACTCACTGCCATGGGCGCGGACGTGGTCAATCTGGCCAACAACCACCTGTCGAACTACGGTGCCGAGGGCATCAACCTGACGACCCAGCTACTGACCTCGCACGGGATGCAGGTGTCGGGTCTCGGCCCGGTTGCGGTCATGGACGTGCGCGGCATCAAGTTCGGGTTCATCGGTTTCAACGGCGTGGGCCGCGCGATCGACAAGGTTGCGCTGCGGGCCGGCATCGAGGCCGCCCGGCGGCAGGCGGACATCGTCGTGGTCCAGTTCCACTGGGGCAAGGAGTACGAGCGCCAGCCGATGTCCGACCGCGGTGTGCCGACGCCGGACAACCCCATCGAGATCGGGCACGACGCCATCGATTGGGGGGCCGACATCGTTATCGGCAACCACCCGCACTGGTACCAGGGCATCGAGATCTACAAGGGCAAGCTCATCACCTACGCGCACGGCAACTTCGTCTTCGACCAGATGTGGTCGGAGGAGACGCGCGAGGGCGTGATCGGCACCTACACGTTCAACGGGACGCAGTTGGTCGCGGCGACGTGGAAGGCGTACAGGATCTACGACTACGGGCAGCCGGTTTTCATGAGCGCACGGGACAACGCAACAGCGCTGCAGACGATGGAGGCTGCGAGCGATCAATTGGCCAAGGCGCAGGCCGAGCCCACGACGTCCCCGATCCCTTCGATGCCCGCCGCGCCCGCGATGGCGCCGATCCACGCGCCCGCCTGATATCCGCGAGCGCCGGCACTCACGGGTTTGAACTCGATTTCAATGCCGCGAGCGCCGGCACTCGTGATGCTTTTGACCTGTGCTCCGATCGGCCGCTAGAATCCCCGCAACATCCCAGCACACGTCTCAGCACAACGTTCCTTCACGCGCGCGAAGCGCCGAAGACGGCGCGAGCGCCTGACGTTCTTTGCGTCGCTTGGCGTCATCGCGCTGGCGATCATGTCGACCGTCTACTTCGTGCACACGCGGACGTCGACTTTCAACTTCAACCTCCAGGCCGCCAACGCGCCCGCGCCGAAGGCCTACGACCACTTCGACTTCTCCAACTACTGGCTCGCGACGCACGGGCAGCCTGACCTTCCGATCCGCGGGCAGGCGATGTACCTCGTCGACGTCGACGCGCGACAGGTCTTGTGGCAGCGCGACCCGGAGACGTCGCGCGCGCCCGCAAGCCTGACCAAGCTGATCACCGCGATGGTCGCGGTCGATGACGCGGGCTCGCTCGACAAGGTGGTCACCGTCAGCTCGGAAGCTACGCATGTGATTCCCAGCGTCATGGGTCTTTCCGCCGGCGAGCAGCTGACCGTTCGTGAGCTCCTGTACGGACTCTTCCTGGACTCTGGCAACGACGCGGCCGAAGCGCTCGCGAGCGGCATCGTGCCGCGCGATCGGTTCATCCGGCAGATGAACCAGAAGGCGAAGAGCATCGGTCTCACCTCGACGCATTTCGTCAACCCGAGCGGTCTCGACGCACCGGGCCACGGCATGTCGGCGCACGATCTCGCGCATACGGCCGCCTACCTGGACGCTTATTACCCCGACCTCGCGGCGATCGGGGGCACGAAGAGCATCGCCATCGCCGCGACCGCGACGCACAAGGCCTTCTATCCGCAGAACGTAAACATGTTTCTCTGGACTTATCCCGGGGCGACGGGCCTCAAGACCGGCCTGACCGACAACGCCGGCGGATGCACGCTCGCCACCGCCACGCGCGGCGGCCGTCACCTGATCGCGGTCGTGATGAACGACACGGGCCGTTCGGGCGCTGATGCCGCGACACTCCTCGACTACGGGTTCGGCGTGCATCCGACAAGGGCCTTCGGGCCATGGTCAAGTAGTCCCAACTAGACTTCGAACGAAGTGACCAGGCTCACGCGCCTCAGTGCGCTGGAGGTCCTCGATTCGCGCGGCAACCCGACGGTTGCGGTCACCGCCTACACGGATCGCGGCAGCGGCCGGGCCATCGTCCCGTCGGGCGCGTCGACCGGTGTCCACGAGGCGGTCGAGCTGCGCGACGGTGATCCTCGGCGATACGGCGGCAAGGGCGTGCTCAAAGCAGTGGCCAACGTCGAGGGTGAGATCGCGCGGCGGCTCGCCGGGTTCGACGTCGAGGATCAGGGCGCCATCGACGAAGCCCTCATCGAGCTCGACGGCACCGCCAACAAGTCACGCCTCGGCGCCAACGCGACCCTCGGCGTTTCGCTCGCCGTCGCGCACGCCGCTGCGAACGTGAAGGGCGAGCCGCTCTACCGCAGCCTGGGCGGTCGCGAGGCGGCGCTTCTGCCGCTGCCGATGTCGAACATCCTCAACGGCGGCGCGCACGCCGACACTTCCGTCGACCTCCAGGAGTTCATGGTCTGCCCGGTTGGCGCACCCACCTTTGCGGAAGGAATTCGCGCGGTGGCCGAGGTCTACCACGCGCTGAAGTCGGTGCTCAAGGCGCAGGGGCTGGCGACCGCGGTGGGGGACGAGGGAGGATTCGCCCCCGACCTGCGCTCCAACGAGGACGCGCTCAAGCTGATCATCGAGGGGATCAACAAGGCCGGCTACGCGCCCGGCAAGGACGTCGCCATTGCCCTAGATCCCGCGGCCAGCGAGTTTCATAAGGACGGCACGTACAGCCTCAAAGGCGAGGGCCGCTCGCTGAAGGCCGGCGCTCTCGTCGATCTCTACCGCGAGTGGATCGAGAAGTATCCGATCGTTTCCATCGAGGACGGTGTGGCCGAGGACGACTGGGCCGGCTGGAAGACGATCACCGACTCCCTCGGATCGCGCGTGCAGCTCGTGGGCGACGACCTCTTCGTCACGAATGTCGCCCGATTGAAGGAAGGCATCGAGCGCGGTGTCGCCAATTCGATCCTCATCAAGGTCAACCAGATCGGGACGCTGACCGAGACGCTCGAGGCCATCGATCTCGCGCGCAAGGCGGATTATTCCGCCGTCATCTCGCATCGGTCGGGAGAGACCGAGGACACGACGATCGCCGACCTCGCGGTCGCGACGGGCGCGGGCATGATCAAAACCGGCGCGCCCGCCAGGTCCGACCGCGTCGCCAAGTACAACCGCCTGCTGCAGATCGAGCGTGAGCTGGGCGAAGCCGCCGTCTACGCAGGTCGTTCGAAACTGAGGAAGTGAAGCCGGCGTCTCTCGCCGTCCATGCGGGTCGCGACCTCGGCGCGCGCAGCCCACTGGCCCCCGACATCAGCCCGGCGTCCGTTCATGTGTACACCGACCTCGACGACTACGACGCGGTCGCGCGCGGCGAGAAGCCGGGTCACTATTACGGGCGAAACTCCAACTCCAACCGCGAGATGCTCGAACGCGCTGTCGCCGACCTCGAGGGTGCGGAGGCAGGTGTTGCAACCGCTTCGGGAATGGCCGCCTTGCATGGAGCCATCCTCGCCCTGGCGCCGCGCCCGACCACGATCGTCGCCACGCGGGAGCTTTACGGCGGGACCGCCGTGATGCTGCGGCAGGACTTCGAGCCCTCGGGCTACGAGGTCAACTTCATCGACATCGAAGACCTCGACGCAGTTCGGCATGCCGCGGCCGGGGCAGGGCTGATCATCGCCGAGACGATCACCAACCCTCTATGTCACGCAGCCGACCTCGAGGCCATTGGCGCCATTGCGCGCGACCTGGGCGCGGCATTTCTCGTCGACAACACCTTCGCGACCCCGATGCTGTGCCGGCCTCTGGAGCTGGGGGCGACGATCGTCATGCACAGCGCCACCAAGTACATCGGCGGCCATTCGGACCTCGTCGCCGGCATCGTCGTCGGTGACACCGCGACCCTGGCTCCCGCCCGAGCGCGTGCGGCGCGGACCGGCACGACGCTCAGCCCATTCGATGCGTGGCTGGCCCTGCGCGGGCTTCGCACGCTGGACGTGCGTATGCACAGGCACAGTGACAACTCGCTCGCACTCGCGCGCGCCATGCGTGAGACCGAAGGAGTCTCGCGCGTGCACCATCCCTTGCTCGACGGTGCGAATCGAATGCTGCCGCACGGCTCGGGTGGCATGATGGCCTTCGACCTGGAGGGCGGCCGGAAGGCGGTGGCGCGGATGATCAAGCGCTTCACGCTCGCGACGTTCGCCGCCAGCCTGGGCGGGGTGGAGACGACGATCAGCTACCCGGAGATCACGTCCCACCGCTCGATGTCTGCGCAGGAGCGAGCTGAGCTGGGCGTCGGACCCGGAACCGTCCGCGTTTCGGTCGGACTCGAGGATCCCGAAGACATCATCGACGACTTCAAGCAAGCGATCGCCGGCTAGTGTCGGCGTCGACGCTTCTCCAGCTGGTCGAAGTCGTCGTCGCCGCGGCCGTCGTCCTCTTCGGGGTGCTGCGACGCTCGCCCACCGTTGAGATCTTCGGCGCGGGCCTGCTGATAGGCATCGCGATCACCGCGCTGCTTGCGCCGGAGGGTGGCACGATCTACCGCCGCGCCCTGATCGCCTACACGATCGCCGGCCTGTTCGTGCTCGGAGGTTTCGTCCTCTACCACTTCGCCGCCTAACCTTGATGACCATGTGGTCGACTGGGCGTTCGACAGGCCATCCCGGAATCACGCGGCTCGTGGGCAACACCCCGCTCATCCGCGTCCGGGTGTTCGAGCGGGAGTTTCCGAACGTCGAGGTCTACGCCAAGGCCGAGTGGTTCAACCCCGGCGGGTCGGTGAAGGACCGCGCCGCGCTCGCGATGATCGAGGACGGCGAGCGAAGCGGGGCGCTGACCCGCGAGAAGACCCTGATCGACTCCACGTCGGGCAACACGGGCATCGCATATGCGTTGGTCGGAGCGGCGAAGGGCTACCGGGTCAAGCTGGTCATGCCCGGCAATGTCAGTGCCGAGCGCAAGTCCCTGGTGGCCGCTTACGGCGCCGAGATCGTGTACAGCGATCCAGGCGAGGGTTCGGACGGCGCGATCCTTCGCGTACGCGACGTCGTCGCGAAGAATCCTGAGCAGTACTTCTATCCCGACCAGTACTCCAACCCCGCCAACCCACGCGCGCACTACGACGGAACGGCGGTCGAGATACTGGAGCAGACCGGCGGGCGGATCACACACTTCGTCGCCGGCCTCGGCACCACCGGCACCTTCGTCGGCACGTCCCGCCGCCTGAAGGAGCACGACGCCTCGATCAAGACGATCGCCGTCGAGCCCGAGGATTCGTTCCACGGGCTGGAGGGGCTCAAGCACCTGCCGACCGCGATCGTCCCGCGCATCTGGGACCCCTCGCTCGCCGACGAGGTGTGGGGTTGCCCGACCGAGCCGGCCTACGAGCTCGCGCGCGAGGTGGCCCGCTCCGAGGGACTCCTGGTGGGTCACTCCAGCGGCGCTGCGCTGTGGGCTGTGCGCAAGCTGGCGGCGACGATTCGCGAAGGCGTCGTGGTCACCGTCTTTCCGGACTCGGGCGATCGCTACCTCTCGACCGGTCTGTACGGCCGCAAGACGTGAAGATTCGGCAGCAGGCGCTGGATGCGATCCGGGCGCATGGCGCCGAGGGATACCCGCACGAGATCTGCGGGATCATGGTCGGACCGCGCGGCGAGCGGACGGTCACCGAAGTCAAGCGGGCGCGCAACGTCATCGTCGAGCGCGCGCGCGACCGCTACGAGATCGACCCGCGCGACCAGATCCGCATCGAGCGCGAGGCTGACGCCGCGGGACTCGACATCGTCGGCTACTACCACAGCCATCCCGACCATCCCGCGCAGGCCTCGCGCTTCGACACCGAGCGCGCGTGGGCCGGCTACGTCTACCTGATCGTCGCCGTGCACGAGGGCAAGCCGGTCGACGCCAACGCGTTCATCGCCGACAACGATGGAGGACCGTTTCAGGCCGAGCCGCTCGAAGTTTTGTGAGCCGCTGGCTCAACCGCAACGTCCTCGGCATCGGCCTGGCCGACCTCGCCGCGGACGCGAACTACGAGATGGTGCTTGCGGTGCTGCCGCTGTTCATCACCGCCGGGCTGGGCGCGCCCGCGATCACGGTGGGGCTGGTCGAAGGCGTAGCCGATGGGTCGTCGGCGGTCATCAAGGTGTGGAGCGGGTGGTACAGCGACCGCATCGCGTGGCGGAAGGCGCTCGCGGTCGGCGGTTACGGCGCCACCGGCTTGGGATTCGCCCTGCTCGTCGCGGTCGCGAGCTGGCCGCAGGTGCTGCTGTCCCGCGCGTTCGCGTGGGTCGGGCGCGGTTTGCGCCAGCCGATTCGCCAGGCGATGCTCGCGGGCTCCGTCGACAAGCGGGATCTCGGCAAGGCATTCGGCTTCCATGAAGCGCTCGACACCGCGGGTGCCTTGATCGGACCCGCTGTGGCGTTCGTCCTCCTGGCGACGCACCATGGATTCCGGACGGTGTTCGCGGTCGCGATCATCCCGGCCGTGCTCGCCGTCGCGGCGTTCGCATTCCTCACGCGCGACCCGCGCAAGGCCGCGAATCCTTCGAGCCCGCCTGACTTCAAGCTGCCACAGTCTTTCTGGCGGATCCTCGTCCCGATTGGGATCTTCGGCGCCGGCAATTTCGCGACCGCCTTCTTCACACTCCGCGCCGCGCAGATGCTTCAGCCCGAGCTGAGCGCAGCCGCGGCCACCGCAGCGGCGGTGGGGTTCTACCTCGCGCACAACGCGGTCGGGACGGCGGTGTCATTCCCGGCCGGCTGGCTGGCCGACCACGTGGGCAAGGCGCCGGTCCTGGCTTCGGCCTACGCGCTCTTCGGCGCCGCGTGCGTCGTCGGAGCTCTGGGCCACGGCTGGATCGCCGTTGGCCTGCTGGCGCTGCTCATCGGCGCCCAGGAGCCGGTGGTTACGTCTGTCGAGGGATCCCTTGCGGGTTCGATGGTCGACGCGCCGAAGCTGGGCACGGCCTTCGGCGTCCTCAATGGCGTGAACGGAGCCGGCGACCTGGCGTCGAGCGTGCTGGCCGGGGTGCTGTGGATGGCGAGTCCGGCGGCAGCAATGGGTTTCGGTTTCGTCCTGAGCCTCATCGCCTCTGCAATCCTGTGGGCGTGGCAAGGCCCATGGTCGCGATCGTCGGCCGTCCGAACGTCGGGAAGTCGACCCTCTTCAACCGCCTGATCGGTCAGCGCAAGGCGATCGTCGACGCGCAGGCCGGACTGACTCGCGACCGCCTCTACGGCGTCGCGGAATGGCGAGGGCGAGAGTTCGCGGTGGTCGACACGGCGGGGCTCGACCTGGATTCCAAGGACGATCCCTCGCGGGCGGCCATTGAAGCCCAGACGCGCATCGCGATCGATCAGGCCGACGTCATCGTGCTGCTTCTCGACGTGCGCCAGGGGCTCACACCCATCGATCGGGATATCGCGACGATGCTCCGGCGGTCCCAGCGCCGCGTCATCGTCGCCGCGAACAAGGCCGACTCGCCCGACGAGCGCCATTTCGCCCACGAGCTGCTGGAGCTTGGCTTCGACGAGCCATCGCTGATCTCCGCCCAGCACGGGCTGGGAGTGGGGGACCTGCTCGACCGCATCCTCGACGGGCTGCCCGAAGCGGAGACGGAGGCGCGTGACGAGCAGGCCGACCGCATCGCGATCATGGGACGGCCCAACGTCGGTAAGTCTTCCCTCCTCAACGCGCTGCTCGGGGACGAGCGCGCGCTGGTCAGCGCGACGCCAGGTACGACCCGCGACCCGATCGACACCGAGCTGTCATTCGACGGCGTTCCCGTCGTGCTCATCGACACGGCCGGCATCCGGCGAAAGTCGTCGAGCCGCGACCGTCTGGAGCGGTACAGCCTGCTGCGCGGTATCCACGCGATGGAGCGCTCCGACGTGGTCCTGCTCGTCGTCGACGCGTCTGCCGGCGTCCTGGCCCAGGACCAGCACGTCGCGGGTTACGCGCTGGACGCAGGCAAGGGGCTCGTCATCGTGGTCAACAAGATCGACCTGGTCGAACCCGCCATGCGCAAGCCCGCGTACTGGCGTAAGGCCCTCGCCGGCGAGTTCAAGTTCGCGACATTCGCTCCTGTGGTCACCGTCTCGGCCAAGACGAAAGAAGGAATCGCGACCGTGCTGCCGACCGCGCTCGAGGTGGTCGGGCAGCGGCGCGTGAAGATCCCGCCGAACGAGCTCAACCGCGTGCTGCGCGACGCGTTTCAGGAACATCCGCCGCCGTCCTACAAAGGGAGGCGGCTTCGCCTCAACTACGCGACGCAGGCCGCCGCCGAGGCTCCGACCGTGGTCCTGTTCGTCAACGACACCGGCCTGCTGCACTTTTCTTACCGGCGCTACCTCGAAAAGAAGGTCCGCGACCGCTTCGGACTGTTCGGAAACCCGCTGAAGCTGGTGCTGCGCGAGGCAAAATAGCGAGCCTTACCGTTCGTTTACAGGTGTAAAACAGCGGATTGACGTCGTAATGGTCAAGTGGATGGCGTGGTCGCAACTATGAGCTCAAAGATCCTGGTCGTGGACGACGAGAAGCACATCCTCGAGCTCGCGCGCCTTTACCTCGCCCGCGAGGGTTACGAGGTCGAGGGAGTGGGCGATGGGGGGCAGGCGGTCGCGCGCTTCGGCCAGGTCAAGCCCGACCTGGTGATCCTCGACATCATGCTGCCCGGCGTCGACGGCCTGACCATCTGCAAGGAGATCCGCAAGCAGAGCCAGGTCCCGATCATCATGCTGACCGCTCGAGACGAGGTCACCGACAAGGTGGTCGGCCTCGAGGTTGGCGCGGACGACTACCTCACCAAGCCCTTCCATCCGCAGGAGCTGGTGGCACGCGCGAAGGCGCTGCTGCGGAGGGCGCGCACGGAGAGCGACCAGCCCAAGCTCGTGCGTGCCGGCAAGCTCGAGGTGGACATCGAGCGCCATGAGGTCAGGCACGGATCGGACAGGGTCCAGCTGCGGCCCAAGGAGTTCGACCTCCTTGCACTGCTCGCGCGCCACCCCGGCCGCGTCTTTCAGCGCAGCGAGCTGCTCGACCTTGTGTGGGGATACGACTTCCCCGGCTACACCCGCACCGTCGACGTGCACATCCAGCAGGTGCGCGAGAAGCTGGCGGCGGCGAAGATCACCGACCCCAGCATCCAGACGGTCTGGGGCGTGGGATACCGCCTGGAGCTTGCAGGCAGCTGACGCTCCGGCTTCGCCTCCTGGCAGCCGCGGCGGGCATCGTCGCCGTCAGCCTCATCCTCGCCGGCGCGCTCACGTGGGTGATGGTCCGCGACCTCGAGTTCCGCAGCACCCAGGACCAGCTCGACCGTCAGGTCGCCTCTGCGGCCGCGGCCGTGCGAGCCCAGGAATGCGTGCAGCCGGGCGTCGCGGGCAGCACGTTGTGCAGGACCGACACGCCCGCCGACTTCGTCGACCGCCTCAACATTCGCGCGCCTCAGCTCGGCAACCTGCGCCTGATCCTGCTCGACAACGAGCGCTACGTCGTCTACGACAGCGGAGGCACTGAGTCGCTGGGCGCACAGATCCCCCTCACGCAGGCTGCCCGGTTCAGCGGCGTGTTCGAGGCCCTCACGGAGCTGGACCAGCAGAACTACATGGGCGCCGCGATGAAGCTGCCGGGCAAGCGCATCGACCCGCTCGGCGCCGCTTACGTGATGCTCGCGGAGCCCGATTCGGTCGTCGCGACCGCCGCGGCCGGCGTGCTTGCCGGCAGGCTGCTCGTCGCCGGCGGCGCGGCCCTTGTCGTCGCGATGCTCCTTGCCCTTCTCGTGAGCCGTTCGCTCACCCGGCCGCTGACGCAGCTGGCTTCGGCGGCCGAGGACATCGCCGCGGGCAACTATTCGCGGCGCGTGGGCATCAAGGGCCAGGACGAGATCGGCATGGTCGGCTCCGCGTTCAACCGCATGGGCGAGGCGGTCGAGCGCGCGCGTGCGGTGCAGCGCGATTTCCTCGCCAACGTCTCGCACGAGCTCAAGACGCCGCTCACCAGCCTCATCGGCTTCAGCCAGGCTCTGATCGACGGCAGCCTGCTGAGCGAGGCCGAGCGCACACGAGCTGCGACCATCGTGCACGAGGAGTCGGAGAGGGTGCTGCGCATGGCGCAGGAGCTGCTCGATCTCGCGCGGGTCGAGGCGGGGTCCATCTCCCTGCACATCACGGCGGTCGACCTTGGCGGCCAGCTCGAGCAGGAGTCGGAGATCGTCCGTCCCCGCGCCGGCTCGCGCAAGCTGGCGCTCAAGCTCAATATCCCCGACGACATTCCGCCGGTCGCAGCGGATCCAGAGAGGCTGCACCAGGTGCTCGACAACCTCTTCGACAACGCGGTGAAGTACGCGCCGGAGGGGTCGACCGTCACGGCCACCGCGCGATTGAGCGGAGGTTCGGTCGAGACCATCCTGTCCAACCCGACCGGCGCGCACCGGCCCGACCCGGACCGCATGTTCGACCGCTTCTACCGCGCCGACCCATCGCGCTCCGCGGCCGCAGGAGGCGTAGGGCTGGGGCTCAGCATCTCGCGCGAGCTTGCGGCCGTCATGCGGGGCCGGCTGTGGGCGGACTTCGACGACTCGGGAAACCTGCGCCTTCACCTGATCCTGCCGGCCACCCGCGAGCGGGCCGCGATGCCGGCTGCTACTGAGAAGGCACCAGAAGCGTCACCGGGCTCTCGACCAGCCGCTTGACCTCGGCCATGAACTGGGCCGCGGTCGCGCCGTAGAACACGCGGTGATCGACCGACAGGGTCATCCGCATGACCTTGCCGGGGACGATGCGCCCGCCTTCGACGACCGGGACGTCCTTGATCGCGCCCACGGCCAGGATCGCCGCCTCGGGGGGGTTGATGATCGCCGTGAACTCGTCGACGCCGAACATCCCGAGGTTGGAGATCGAGAAGGTCGCGCCGCTCAGGTCGCCTTCGCTCGGGCGGCCGGCCCGCGCACGCTCGATGACCTGGCGGGACTCGATCGAGATCTGCACGATGTCCTTGAGGTCGGCATCGTGCACGACGGGCACGAGCAAGCCCATGCCCTGGCTCGGCGCGACAGCGAGGCCGATGTTGATCGCGCGCTTGCGCTGAAACTTCCCCTCGACCCACGAGCTGTTGACCTCGGGAAACTTGCGCAGCGCGAGTGCGCATGCGCGGACGAGGAAGTCGGTCATCGTGACCTTCTCGGCGCCCGGCACTGAGTCCTTCAGTTGCTGGCGCAGGCTTACCGCGAGGTCGACACGAGCCTCCACGGTGACCTGGAACTCCGGCACCGTCGTCTTCGCCTCGACCATGCGGCGCGCGATGGTGGCCTGCATGCGGTTGGGCTCGACGGTTTCGACGTCGGGTCCGGAGGGCCTCTGCGCCGCGGTTTGAGGACGCCGGCGCTCGGCCTGCGGGCGGGAGCTTGCGGCCACCACGTCTTCCTTGACGATGCGGCCGTCGGGGCCGCTGCCCTTGATCGTCGTGATGTCGACGCCCATCTCCTCCGCGAGGCGCTTGGCCAGCGGAGATGCCTTGATTTGCTCACCATCCTGCTGCGGCGATCTCTGCGGCTCTCCTCCATCGCCGTCGGCGACACCTCCCCGTGAACGGGGAGGACCAGCCGCAGGCTGCGGTGCGGCTTCCCGAGGCGGAGCCGACTTCTGGACGGGAGCCCTTTCTTCAGCGACCGGCTCGGGCGCCCCTCCGTCGCCTTCGGCGACACCTCCCCGTGAACGGGGAGGAGCAGGCTCCTTCGGCTTGGCCTTCGGTTGCTCCTTCTCAGGCGCCTCGCCGCCGTCGCCGATCCGGGCTATCGGGGCGCCGATCTTGGCCGGCACGCCCTGCTCGACGAGGATCTGGAGCGTCCCGTCGGCATCGGCCTCCAGGTCAAAGGTCGCCTTGTCCGACTCGACCTCGGCGAGC
>DATEHC010000102.1:0-2412 GCA_035279785.1 Candidatus Dormiibacterota bacterium | reverse complement strand
CGGGTGCTGGTTGAGGGATCGCGCCTCGATGGTCGGGACATTGCCGACGTAAACCTCACCCGTGGTGCCGTCGATGGTGATCTGGTCGCCCTCCTTGATGGTCGTGCCGTTGGCGGAGAACTTCCGCTGCCGCACGTCGACGTCGATCGCGCTCGCGCCGACGACACACGGACGGCCCATGCCTCGCGCCACCAGCGCCGCATGCGACGCCGTGCCGCCGGTTTGCGTGAGGATGCCCTTCGCCTCGACCATGCCGTGCACGTCGTTGGGGTTGGTCTCGACGCGCACGAGGATCACGGACTTGCCCTGCTTGCCCCAGGCCACCGCCGTGTCCGCGTCGAACACCGCGCCGCCGCTCGCGGCGCCTGGCGACGCCGGTACGCCCTTGGCCAGCGGCGATGCTTTGGCCGCGGGATCGACGCGCGGGAACAGCAGCTGCTCGAGCTGTCGGGGCTCGACGCGCGCTACCGCGTCCTTCTTCGTGATGAGCCGCTCCTTGACCATGTCCACGGCGATGTTCACGGCCGCCTCGCCGGTGCGCTTGGCCGCGCGGGTCTGGAGCATGTAGAGCTTGCCGCGCTCGATCGTGAACTCGAGGTCCTGCGTGTCCTTGTAGTGCTTCTCGAGCTGGCGCGCGTAACGGTCGAACTGCGCGTACACCTTCGGCTGCTCGCGCTTCAGCGCGGCGATCGGCTCGGTGTCGCGCACGCCGGCCACCACGTCCTCGCCCTGCGCGTTGGCCAGGTAGTCGCCGTAGAGCTCTTTCGCGCCGGTGATGGGGTTGCGCGTGAACGCGACCCCCGTGCCCGAGGTGGCGCCCATGTTGCCGAACACCATCATCTGGACGTTGACCGCGGTGCCGAGGTCGTCGGGGATGCGCTCCATCCGCCGGTACGTCTTGGCGCGGTCCGTGTTCCACGACTTGAACACGGCGTCGATCGCGTCGCGCAGCTGCTCGACCGGGTCCGACGGAAACTCGCTGCGCGTCTCTTCCTTATATATGCGGAGGAACTCGGCCACGAGCGGCTTGAGCTGCGCGGGCTTGAGCTCGGGGTCGGTCTTGACGCCCGCCTTCCTCTTCGCCGCCTGCAGCGCGTGCTCGAACTTGTCGCCGTCGATGCCCTTGACCGTCTTGCCGAACATCTGGATGAAGCGCCGGCGCGCGTCGAGGGCGAAGCGTTCGTCCTTCGTGAGCGCGGCCAGGCCCTTGCTCGTGTCTTCGTTGAGGCCGAGGTTGAGGACGGTGTCCATCATGCCCGGCATCGAGAACTTGGCGCCGCTGCGCACGCTGACCAGCAGTGGATCCTTCGCGTCGCCGAACTTCTTGCCGGCCTTGCGCTCGAGGGACTTGAGGGCGGGAAGCACCTGCTCCCACAGGCCCTTGGGGAACTTGCCGCCGCTCGCGTAGTACGCACGGCAGGCCTCGGTGGTGATGGTGAAGCCGGGGGGGACGGGCATCCCCGCCCGCGTCATCTCGGCCGCGCCGGCCCCCTTGCCGCCGAGGAGGTCGCGCATTTTGGCCGACCCTTCCGAGAACTGATAGATCCACTTCTTTTCTTTGGGCATGTCGTGTTGATTCTAAAGTTGCCCGGATGGAAGACCTTGGCGCCGCGACTGAAGACCAGGTGATCCTCGCCTGGCTGCAGGCCGAGATCGAGTCGCCCGAGTTCCAGGCCTACCTCGTCGGCAACCCGCCGAACCCCGCCAACCTCTCGCTCGCATTGAAGGCCGCGCGGTCACCGGACCTTCACGACCAGACGCAGAACGACCTGCGCCGGCAGATCATCACGTCGACCTATGGATTCGGCACGGGAGCGGGATCGTTCGAAGGCCTGGCGCAGGATCTGACGTGGCGGCGCGTGCACCTCACGACCGACGACGTCGCGCAGATGCTCTACATGCGCCGCTCGGGGCCGTGGCAGGTGCTGTCACCGGTGACGCGGAAGGTCGCCGAGGGCGCGACGAACGTCGGGCACATCTTCACTGGTGACGGCACCAACATGGTCGTGCTCTCGCTGGCCTCCGGCCTGTGCCACTCCGACAAGAAGGTGCCGGAGATCATCGCCCTCCGCCGCCCCGACGGCGCGCTCGTGATCCTCGAGGGTCACGCCCGCGCGACCGCGATCGTGCTCGAGGCCCATCGCTTCCCCAAGGGCGTGCAGGCGTACGTCGGCGAGGGTCCGAGCATCGCGAACTGGCCCTACCTCTAAATTCCCGGATAGTCCGGACTATCCGGGGTTTTGGGCCGCCGAAAGCACTGATAGGCCGGACTAACGCGAAGTCCTAGCATTCCGCCTCGGGAAGCCTGGCTGTTTTCTGAGGAGGGCCCATGACCCGACCGCGCAAGATCCGCCGCTACGGCTGGATCCCCGACCAACCCGACCAGCGCGACCACCTCTACGCCGCGCCCGC
>DATEHC010000101.1:0-6793 GCA_035279785.1 Candidatus Dormiibacterota bacterium | reverse complement strand
GCCAGAAACGGTAGAACTCGGCGGCTTCTCCGCCCTTCGCGATTGCGTTGCGGAACAGCCGATGCCCGCGGCCCGTGTGATTCGGCACGAAGTCAAGCAGCACGCGTATTCCTCTGGCGTGCGCCGCATCGATCAGCGACTTGAGGGGGGACTCGCCGCCGTAACGGGATTCGACCGTGAAGAAGTCCTCGTGGTCGTAGCCGTGATGCGAGGGTGCCTGGTGGACGGGTGTCATCCAGAGGACGGTGCAGCCGAGCGCCTCGATGTGGTCGAGATGCTCGCGCACCCCGTCGAACGTGCCGCCGTACAGCGCCGTGGACGAGCCTGGTCTTGGGAGCGGACCGCCATCCGACGCAAAGCGATCGACCATCAGCTGATACACGACCGCGTCGTGGACCCAGTCAGGCGGACCGTCGTCGGAGCTGAGCGCAAACTCCTGCCCGCCGGGCCGCGGGATCGAGTCGCTGGCCCAGATGTCACCGGCTGCGCTCGATATTCGGACCTTGTAGCGCGCTTCAGGCACCGGCTCGATCGCGATGGTCACGGGTTCGAGGTCACGCCGCACCTCGACCTCGGTCGCGGGATCGACTCCAGCCGCGGTCATTCCGAGGTGGAACGCCCCTCCGTACAGGGCGCGACGGCGCCGCGTCTGCGAGATCTGCGCCTGGTGGGAGAAGAAGTAGTCCTCGCCGCCGATCAGCTTCGGGATCTGCGCATGCACCGCGATGAGAAAGTCGGCGTGGGCGGCGAGGTCGACTCCGTGCTCGTCCGTTATGAGGTCGAGCTCGTTGCGCCTGGCGACCAGGTCAACCAGAGCCGACGGGCTCGGCAGCTCGATCGGCGTGGCCGCCAAATCGGGACCCGGCCCGTCCTTCAATCGCTCGTAGGCCGTGCGCAGCTCAGAGCCGTAGGCGAGACGAATGTGCTGACCAAGACCCCACAGCAGCTCCCCGTCGAGCTTGCGGTGGTTCAGCGCCCACCCGTAAAAAGCCTCGGCCGCCCCGCGCTCACCGCACACGTCGAGGGCATAGGCGAGCCGGACCTCGTCGCCGCGATCGGTGATGAACGCACCGTCCACGCCCTGATGCAGCGCGATGACGAGCACGCTGCGCGCGTACAGGGCAGTCGCGCCCTCGCGATCAGCGATACCCGAAACCTGATCGATCAGCGCGGCGCGCGTCGCGCCGGCAAGGGGCGGCAGGTCGAACGGACCTTCAACGATCTCATCGCCATCCGCGGCATAGCGCTTGCGGTCGCGCACGACGATGTTCGTTCCTCGGACGTAGCTGAGGGATTCTTCCACGGCGGCAAACACATACGCGAGGACCCTGCCGTTGCCGGTCGGCGCGAATGCCGTCACCTTCCGGCGGCCCTCATCTCGGTTGCGATGCGCTGGACGCCCGCAGCATTCTCGATCTCCTCGAGTGGTTGCGGGAGCGCGAGACGCCAGTTCGGCATCTCGACCGTGGTCCCGGGGACATTCGGCCGTTCATGCACGCCGAGCGCATCCTCGAGCGACGCGAGCGCGATTCTGGGCCGGCCGTGCGCGATATGGCGATACGCCTCGACGGCAACGTCGATCGGATTCGCGTCGTCGGGCATGTGCGTCATGTTCGCGAGCTTGTCCCGCAGATGATGCAGCCGATGCTCCGGTTCGCTCCGCGTCCAGATTCCCGCGACGGTCGGCAGGTCGTGCGTACCGACCGCCGCAACCGCGTCGTAGGGCCACTCCGCCGGATGCGAATCTTCGAACCAGAGCAGGCGGTAGGAGAGCGACCCCTTGGCATGCAGCCGCTCGCGCACCACGGGCTCGACCAGCCCAAGGTCCTCGCCAACGACGAACGCCTTCGCGCGCCGGCTCTCGTGGGCCAGCAGCGCGAGAAGCGCCTCCGACGGGTAGTGCACGTAGGCGCCTTGCGCGGGTGACATTCCCTGGGGAATCCAGAAGAGCCGGAAAAGGCCCATGACGTGATCCAGCCGGATTCCGGCGGCGTGCCTTCCGGCTGCCCGGATGGCGTCGAGGAACGGGATCCATCTCGCGTCGTCCAGCTTCCACGGATCGAGCGGAGGCAGGCCCCAGTCCTGTCCGTCGCGAAAGAATTCGTCCGGTGGCGCGCCGACGTAGATGCGTGGAGCGAACGCCCCGGCGAATCGCCTCGCGTCGAAACCCTCGGGGTTGAAGCCGACGGGGACGTCGGTGATGAGCCCGATCTCGCGGGCCGCACGAGCCAGCTGCCGGTCGAGCTGGTACTGGACCCAGACGTGAAACTCCGCCGTGCCTCCGGTGACGTCGCGGTCCGCGTTGAAGTTGGCGAACTCGCGCAACGCGGCCCCCTCGCGCGCGACGTAGGAGGTGATCCCGCGCCGGCGGGGCGCTGATTCGAAGACCTTTTTCAGCGCCGCCGATTTGAGCTCGAAGACGCGGTCGTAGTCGATGATCCGATTGCGGTTCAGCGCCAGCGCCTGCTCGCGCAGCGCTGAGATGTCGGCGTGGTGTGCGCCGTCGATGTCCTCGATGCGCAGGTAGACGATGTTGCGGAAGCGCCGCGTGGACGGGTAGTAAGGCGACGGCTCGTAGGGCAGCGTCGGCAGCTGCGCGCCCAGCGGGTTGAGGAGCGCAAGCGACGCGCCGATGCTCTTCGCCCAGCGACCGAATCGCCTCAGGTCGGCGAAGTCTCCGATGCCCCAGCTTTCCCGGGAGCGCAGGGCGTAGACCTGCACCGCCCATCCCCACGCTCGTTCTGGAGCCGGCGCGCACGGCTCGTCGGGAATGTGTGGGGCCTCCAGGGTTGGGGGGTCATCGGACGTGGCGCCCATCGATTCGAGGATCGCCGCTTCGGTCTCGGGCGACGTGTGGATGACCTCGCCCTGCCAGCTGAAATACTCGGGCACGACGCCCCAGCGGCGCGCGCGTTCGGAGGTCACGCCAGCGCTCGCAACGGCATCAGCCTAGCGGCTGATAGGCTCGCGCGCATGGCGGTCAAGGCGAGCCGCGGTGGCGTGGTCAAGCGCCGTGAAGACCCTCGACTGGTCACCGGCCGGGGACGCTTCACGGCCGACGTCGCGGGGGAGGGATGGCTCCATGCCGCGTTCGTGCGCACGTCGCTGGCGCACGCCCGAATCGGATCGATCGACGTCGAGGCGGCCGCCGGAATGCCGGGAGTGGCCGGCGTTTACCTGGCGCAGGACCTGGGCCTCAAGCCTTACGAGGCGCCGGCGGCCGATGCGCTCGCGCGCCCCCCAATCGCGTCGGAGGTGGTGCGATTCGTGGGCGACATCGTCGCGGTCGTTGTGGCCGAGACGCGCGGTCAAGCCGCTGACGCGGCCGCGGCGGTCGCAGTCGAGTACGAGCCGTTACAAGCAGTTGTCGACCCGATCGCCGCGCTGGCGCCAGGAAGCCCGCTTGTGCACGCGGGCAAGGGCGACAACAGGGTCTCCACGACGGAGCTCGGCGAACCCGGAGCAATCGACCGCGCAGACGTCGTCGTACGCGCTCGGTTCGTAAACCAGCGCCTGGCCGCGGTGCCGCTCGAGGCCAACGCGGTCGCCGCTGAGCCGGACGGTGACGGCGGCATTCGGATGTGGGCCTCCACTCAGGTTCCTTTCAGCGTGAGGTTCTCGGTGTCGGAGATCACTGGGATACCCGAAGAAAAGATTCGCGTCATCGCGCCGGACGTCGGCGGCGCGTTTGGAGCGAAGCTCGCGACATACCCCGAGCAGAGCATTGTTGCGGCACTCGCCCACCGGCTCGGACGCCCGGTGGAGTGGGTCGAGTCCAGAAGCGAGAACCTCACTGCGATGACCCACGGTCGGGCTCAGATCCAGGACGTGGCCCTCGGCGCGACGAGGGAGGGAAAGGTCGTCGGGATCGAGGCCACGATCACGAGCGACGTGGGCGCCTACCCCGTTGTCTGGAGCACCGCGATCCAGACCTACACCGCTCAGATGTCGCCCAACGTTTACGCCATCCCAGCGGTCCACGTCCGTGTGGAGATCGCGACGACCAACACGACGACGGTCTCGGCGTATCGAGGCGCCGGCCGCCCCGAGGCGATCGCCCTTATCGAGCGCGCGATGGACATGCTCGCCTTAGAGCTCGAGATGGATCCGGCCGATTTGCGCCGGCGAAACCTCATCGAAGGTGACTTTCCCTACGCCACTGCCACCGGCATGACGTATGACTCTGGCGACTACCGCCGGGCGCTCGAGGCCGCGCTCGAGGTCGCCGGCTACGACGGCCTCCGTGCGGAACAACGCGCACGACGTGCGCGGGGAGACCGCTTGCAGTTGGGGATCGGCATCTCGTGCTACGTCGAGGTCACAGGCGTGGGCAGCCCGGGAGAGCACGGCGCTGCGAAGGCCGAGCCGGACGGCTCGTTCACGATCCACGCCGGGACGACGCCGAGCGGACAAGGTCACGAGACCGCCTTTGCTCAGGTCGCATCCGCGGCGCTTGGGGTGCCGCCCGATCGCATCCGAGTCCTTTCATCGGACACAGGCGTGGTTGCGTCCGGAGACGGCAGCTACGGCTCGAGGTCGCTGCAGATTGGCGGCAGCGCGGTGCGCGCCGCATGCGTATCGCTGATCGAGAAGGCCCGTGACGCTGCGGCGCACCACTTCGAGGCAAGCGTCGACGACATAGAAAGGAAGGATGGTGGCTTCGGCGTGCGCGGTGTGCCGGGCTCGCTGGTCACCTGGGCCGAGCTTGCGTCGCGCGCCCCGCTAGGCGCCGAGGAAGACTTTTACCAGTTCGACCAGACGTTTCCGTTCGGCTGCCACGTGGCCGTGGTCGAGGTGGACGTCGAGACGGGCGAGGCACGAGCGATCCGTCACGTCGCGGTGGACGACTGCGGCACGGTTCTCAATCCGATGCTCGTCGAAGGCCAGATCCACGGCGGGGTGGCGCAAGGCGTCGCCCAGGCGCTGTATGAGGAGGTCGTTTACGACGAGGATGGCAACCCGCGCACAGGAACGTTGACCGACTACGCCGTGCCGACCATCGGCGAGATACCGGCGGTCGAAACGATCTCCATGGAAACCCCGACCCCTAACAATCCGCTGGGCGCCAAGGGAGTGGGCGAGTCCGGGACGATCGGCTCGACGCCGGCGGTGCAAAACGCGGTCGTCGACGCCGTCTCCTACCTTGGAGTGCGCCACATCGATATGCCGCTGAACCCGATGCGAGTTTGGGAAGCGATCAGCCTGGCTCGACGATCGCCCTGACGCTCTCGACCAGGGACGGATCGACGCCATCGAGGCGCTCGCCCAGGCTGTGGATCCTGATGAAGAGCTCGTGGTTGACTTTGCGGTTGCGGTCGATGAGGAATCCGCATAAGGTCTCGAGCGCGAGGTTGAAGTCGCGGCCCTCCACGAACTCCTGGATCTCGCGGAGCTCGTTGTCCGACAGGTGGCCGCGGCTGTGGACGATGAGACCGTGGAACTCGGCGGTGACTTCCATGGAGGGGGAGAAGTATGCGACCGGGCGGGGCGGATTAGGTTAAGAAAGTGGGGTCCTGGATCGCGATCATCGTGGCGATGCTGATGGCTGCGGCGCAGCCCGCGCCCGCGGCTCAAGCGCCGGCTCCGCCGGCGCCGCCGCAGGATCAGTTCCAGTACCCCCTCGCTGCGTGGTCGCCACATTGCCTGGGTTTCGGGAGCCGGTGGCGGTACTGCAACGGCGTTGCCTTACGGACGTGTGCTTCGGGCGCGGTGTGGCTGCACACCGGAACCGACGAGGTCGCGACAGTGGGCGAGCCCGTGGCCGCGGCCGCGGATGGAGTCATCGCCGGCTACTTGATCGATCCGCAGTTTCGCGGTGGCGTGTTGATCCGTCATCAGCTGTCAACTGGCCCCGTGATCACGCAGTACTGGCACGTGTGGCTGCGATCTGGTGTTGCGGTCGGCACGCGAGTTACGCGCGGAGAGGTGTTCGCATCGGTCGCGGACATGGGCGACAGGACGCACTTTCATTTCGCGGTGTTCAACGGCGACATGGAGTCGCACGCGTGGAACGGCGCGCTGCCGCCGGGCGCGTGCTCGGGTTTCCCGGCGTTCCCCTACAGGTTCGTCGACCCGACGGCGTTCATCGAGTCGCACCTGCCGCCGGTCCGCCTGCCGCGCGCAGCGCGGTTTTAGTCGTCCAGGAAAGCGATCGCTTCATCTACGGGCAGTTCGCGATCAGGAACCGCGCCTCGCCGATGAACTGGTCGGCCGTCGCTGTCGCGATGTGCTTGCCCCGCTGAGCGCTGATTTCGTGGATGAAGGCGTTGTAGATATTCGCGGCGCCGCCGCAGGCACCGGCGCTGCGAGCGGACGCGGCGTGTTCGAGCTTTTTCAGCAGCGAGTTGGCGATGCCGGGATTGTCGATCGCGCCGGAGGCCAGCGCGTTCTGGACGTCGGCGATGATGCTGGCGGCAGTGATGGAGGGCGCGACAAACAGCAGGTTTCCGATGGTTGTGTTCGTGGATGCACCCAGGACCCCGGCGCCGGTGGACTCGTCGATCGAAGCGATGTGTGTGATTGGACCGTGCGTTGGATCGAAAACATCCTGGGTCGCAAATACGGTGTGCGAGTTGGGGTTGATGGCGATCCCCGGCTCGAGGAAGAAACCGAAGTCGTACGCGCCCAACGGGATCGCGGTTCCCGTCGTCGCGTCGACCTGGACGAACTTCGCCGGCTGGGGTGGGGTCAGGTTGAACGTGATCGCGAAAAGCTTGTTCGAGGACGTGTCAAAAGCGATCTCGCGGGTTCCGCTGCTCAGGACAGGCCCCGCCACAACGGTGAGCGCGGCGGT
>DATEHC010000100.1:0-17240 GCA_035279785.1 Candidatus Dormiibacterota bacterium | reverse complement strand
AGGCTGGAACGTCTTCATCCCGCGCTATCCGCGACACGGGTACGCCGATCGACTCAACACCGCGATCGCCGAGTTGCGCGCTGGCCACCTCGTGGCGCTGGCGAACCGGGCGGTGGAGGTCGGCGCCGGGCTGGGCGCGCGATTGACGGTCGCAGGCCTGTCGCTCGGCGGGATCCTCACCGGGCTGATGGCGCAGCGGCGCGGCGACATCGAGCGCGCGGTCCTGATCGCGCCGATGCTAGGGCTGAGACCGCTGCCCGCCCCCGTGCTGACGGCCATGAGCAGTCTCGCCGCCGCCGGGCCGAACGTCTATGTCTGGTGGAACCGGAGCAAGAAGGACAAGATCGGCCCGCCCTACGGCTATCCGCGGTTCTCGACGCATGCGTACGCCGCTCTCTTCGCGTGCGGCCGGATGCTCGTGGGTGAAGCGAGACGCGAAGCCCCGAAGACGAAATCTCTCGGGGTCATCACCAATGCCGCTGAGCCGCGGCTCGACAACCGGTTCACCCATCGATTGATCGAGTCATGGCGCAAACACGGCGCCGATGTCGAGACCTACGAGTTCTCGCCGGCCGACCGCTTGCCGCACGACCTCATCGACCCGGGCAACGCGGCCGGCGACACGTCGCGGGTTTACCCTGTCGTGTCCCGGCTCATCTCGTACTCGAGCCTGCCCGGCCGAACCTCCTCCTGAGCGCCGGTGCGCTTGAATCCGTGACGCGCGTAAAGCCGTTCCGCCGCTTCGTTTCCGTCGACGACCCACAGGACGAGCCTGCTGTACCCCGTGCGTTGCGCCCACTGGATGACGCAGTCGACGAGCCTGTCTCCGATTCCCTGACGGCGGAAACCGGAATTGACCCACATGGCGGTCAGCGCCGCCACGCCCGTCGTGTCGCCGTCGCCACCGCTCACGGTGCCCACAGCCGCGCCGCCCGATTCCGCGACCCATCGTGTACGCGCCAAGAGAGCGCTGCGCCACTCGGCCTCGGTGCGCTCCTTCTCGTGGGCATAGGTCGATCCGAACGCGTACGGCGCCTCGCGAAGCGCCTCGAGACGCACACGCCGGTAGGTGGCCCAGTCCTCCTGGCCCAGCTGCCGCAGCTTAATTCCCGAGGACGAACACCTTCAGCGCCCAGCTGATGAGCACCGTGACAATCGCGCCGAGGAGGATGCCGCGCCACTGGGCCGTGGTCAGGCTCGGTCGCAGCGAGCGCCCGGAGATCGCCCCGGTGACCAGCCCGCCGATCGCCGCGAATGTGCCCGCGAACAGCGCCGGGCCGAGTGGATACAACCGCACCGCGTCCGAGAGGTCGCCTCGCCACATGTACGCGAATGACCGCGTCCCGCCGCAGAACGGACACGGGTGTCCGGTCAGCCAGTAGAACAGGCACGTGGGCGAGCCCAGGTGCATCGCCTGCAGGACCCAATAGACGCGCGTGTACACGAGCCACAGGACCAGGAGCGAGGCGATGAGGAGGTCACGCCGCCGGTCGGCCGCCAGGAGTCTTGCCCCCACGACCGGCAGAGCGCTCAACTCAGCAGCCCGACGATCTCGTCGGTCGTCTCCGCAACCACGACGCCGGCGCGCTCGAACGCCTCTTCCTTGCTCTTCGCGGTGCCCCGGTTGCCCGAGATGATGGCGCCCGCGTGGCCCATGCGCTTGCCCTCGGGCGCGGTCCGGCCCGAGATGAAGGCGACGGTCTTCAACCGGGAGCCGCGCGCGAGCAGCTCGGCGGCGTGCTCCTCATCGCTTCCACCGATCTCGCCGATGAGGACGAGTTGGGTGGTGTCCTTGTCCTTCTCGAACAGCTCGACCACGTCGCTGAAGGTGAGGCCGAGGACAGGATCGCCGCCGATGCCGACGATCGTCGACTGGCCCATCTTCTTCGCCGAGAGGGCGGACGCGACCTCGTAGGTCAACGTGCCGCTACGCGAGACGAGCCCGATGTGGCCGGGCATGGTGATGCGCTGCGGGATGATGCCGATCTTCGCCTGCCCTGGCGTCAGCAGCCCCGGGCAGTTCGCGCCGAGCAGCCGCGCCGTCGGGTATCCGCGAAGGAAATCCTTGACCCGGATCATGTCCTGGATCGGAATGCCCTCGGTGATGCACACGATCAGCGTGATGCCGGCCGCGGCCGCCTCCATGATCGCGTCGGCTGCGAACGGTGCGGGGACGAAGATCCCCGAAGCCGTCGCGCCGGTCGCCTTGACGGCGTCAGCGACCGTGTTGAACACCCGAACGCCCATGTGCTTGGTGCCGCCCTTGCCGGGCGAAACGCCAGCGACGACTTTCGTGCCCAGCATCTGCATCTGCTCGGTGTGGAACGAGCCCTCGCGACCGGTGATCCCCTGGACGACCACCAAGGTCGAAGAGTCGAGGAGGATGCTCATGCTCTAGCCCCCGCCCGGGTCAGCTCGACGATCTTCTGAGCCGCCGCCCACGCGTTGACGCCAGGCTCGATGCCATGCTGCTCGAGGATCGCGCGACCTTCCTCCTCGTTCGTGCCGCTGAGGCGGACGACGAGCGGGAGCTTCATCTTGAGGTTGTCGCGCGCTGTCACGATTCCCTTCGCGACCTCGTCGCCACGCGTTATGCCGCCGAAGACGTTGATGAGCACGCCCTTCACGCGAGGGTTCATCAGGATCACGGCCAGCGCGTTCTCCACGACCTCGGCCTTGGCGCCGCCGCCGATGTCGCAGAAGTTGGCCGGCTTGCCACCTGCACGCTGGACGAGGTCAAGCGTCCCCATGCAAAGTCCGGCGCCGTTGCCGATGATTCCGATCTCGCCGTCGAGAGACACATAGGTCAGCGAGCGCTTCTTGGCCTCGACCTCGTACGGGTCGCCCTCGATCACCGAACCGTACTTCTGCTCGAGGTCGCGATGGCGCCACGCGGCGTTGTCGTCGATCTCGAGCTTGGCGTCGCCTGCGACAACTTCTGCGGCCTTGGTCACGACGAGGGGATTGATCTCGGCCGTGAGGGCGTCGTACTCGGGAATCGCGCGGTAGAGCTTCTTGATCACCGCGGAGAGTGGGCGCGTGAGCTCGCCGAGCTCGGCGTCAAACGCCAGCTGGGTCAGCTCGAAATCGAGTGGGCCGCGCCACGGGCTCGGATAGAGGCGCGCGATGGCGTCGGGCGATTCGTCCGCGACCTGTTCGATGTCCATCCCTCCCTTCGCGGAGAGCAGCAGCACGTTGGCGCGTGCGTCGCGATCGACGGTGAAGCCGACGTAGATCTCGCGCGCGATGTCGAGCGCGGTCTCGCAGTAGACGAGCGGCACCTTGAAGCCCTTGATGTCCATGCCGATGATCTGCTGCGCGGCAGCTCGCGCCTCTTCCGGCGTGCGAGCCAGCTTGATGCCGCCGGCTTTTCCGCGGCCGCCGACAGGCACCTGGGCCTTGACGGCCACCGGGCCGAGCTTCTCGCAGGCGGCCGCGGCCTCGTCCGGCGTGTGCGCGACGGCGCCGGGCGGGATCGCGATGCCCAGGGACGCGAGGATCTCTTTGGCCTGGTATTCGAGAAGCTTCACTTCACTCCGTCACTGCGAGGGGGCCAGCGGGCAGGGCGTCTGCGCGTCCTGCGAGTTGTTGTTCCAGCTGTTGCAGAAGCTCTGGCGGAAGGTGCTGCTGTTCACCAGGACGACCCCGCCGATCACGAGCACGATCACCACTATCAGCGCGAATCCGCAGCCGATGAGGACCGCGGGAAGCGCGGAGACCCCGCGACGAGCGGGTGGAGCGCCTGTCGGGCGCCACGCCGCCCCGTCCCAGTACTGCGACCCGTCATCGGAGAACCAGCGCCCCTGCGCATCCTGTCGCGGCATCAGAGCACCAGTTTATTGGCGAAGGCTCGAGCACCAGTCGTTGCAGTCCATCCAGTGGCCTTTCGGGTACTCGAACCGCACCGGACCTATCAGGTCGAAACCCGCCTTCCGGCAGATCGCGTTCGAGGGGCCGTTGTCGACCGACGGAAACGCATGGACGGAATCGCGCCGTCTGGTGTCGCGCGCGGCCTCGATCGCCAGCTTGACCGCCTCAGTCGCCAACCCGCGTCCCTGGTAGTCCGGCAGGATCCCCCAGCCAATCTCGTAGACCTCGTGGCCTCGCCAGTCCCGGCTCCAGAAGTTCACGTTTCCGACCGCGACGCCGTCGGGTCCGAGGACGACGGTGAAGCAGAACACCAATGCCACGTCGGCGGCTGCGAGGTAGCGCTCGTGACGCCGCCTCAGCGCCTCGTCGGTTTCGGGTCCGCCCAGGTGTGCGGTCATCTCGGGTGAGTTGAGTCCGACGAGCACGTGCCAGTCGCTCTCGTCCCAGCGCCGCAGCCCGACGGTCACAGCGGGATGTTGCCGTGCCAGCGGGGGCTGCGCTTTCGCTCCTTGCGCATCGCGATGCGCAGCGCCCGGATGAGCTCGAACCTGGTCCGGGCAGGCTCGATGACGTCGTCGAGATAGCCGCGCTCGGCTGCGATGTAGGGGTTGGCGTACGTCTCCGTGTAGTCGGCGACGAGCTGCGAGCGATCGGCCGAGCCGGCGGCCAGCTCGCGCCGGAACAGGATGTTGACCGCACCCTCCGGGCCCATCACCGCGATCTCGGCGGTGGGCCAGGCGACGTTGAAGTCGGCGCGGATGTGCTTCGAGCACATCACGCAGTAGGCGCCGCCGTAAGCCTTGCGGGTGATGACGGTGAGCTTCGGCACGGTCGCCTCGCTGAACGCGTAGAGCAGCTTCGCGCCGTGGCGGATGATCCCGCCGTACTCCTGCGCGGTGCCCGGCAGAAAGCCCGGCACGTCGACGAAGGTGACCAGCGGGATGTTGAACGCGTCGCAGAAACGCACGAAGCGCGCCGCCTTGTCGGATGCGTTGATGTCGAGGGCGCCTGCCATCACCTTTGGCTGGTTGGCGACCACCCCGACAGGCTTGCCGTCGAGATGCGCGAAGCCGACCACTATGTTCATCGCGTAGTAGGGCTGGACCTCGAAGAAGTCGCCATTGTCCACGACCATCGCGATCACGTCCTTGATGTCGTACGGCTCCTTCGGGTTGTCGGGGATGATCGTCGCGAGGCCCGGCGCCAGGCGCTCCGGGTCATCCGTGGGCTCGAGGGGCGGTGGCTGGTCCTCGCAGCTCTGAGGGATGAACTGGAAGAGCTTGCGTACCTGGCCGAAGCATTCCTCCTCGCTCTCGGCGAGGAAATGCGCGACCCCCGAGCGCACGTTGTGGACCTCGGCCCCGCCCAATGAGTCGAACGTCACGTCCTCGCCGGTGGTGACGCGGATGACCTCGGGCCCCGTGATGAACATGTACCCAACGCCGTGGACCATGAACGTGAAGTCGGTGATGGCCGGCGAATAGACCGCGCCGCCGGTGCACGGCCCGAGGATCAGGCTGAGCTGCGGGACGAGGCCGCTGGCCTCGACGTTGCGCCAGAAGATCTCGGCGTATCCGGCGAGCGAGACGACGCCCTCCTGGATCCGCGCACCACCGGAGTCGTTGATGCCGATGATCGGGATGCGGTTGCTGAGTGCGAGGTCCATGACCTTGATGACCTTCTCCGCGAACACCTCGCCGAGCGAGCCGCCGAAAACGCTGGCGTCGTGGCTGAACAGCATCACGTCGCGGCCCTCGATCTTCGCCATGCCGGTGACGACGCCGTCGCCGGCGACCCCGTCGCTGTGGCGCGCGAAGAGGTCGATCTCTTCGAACGAGTTGCGGTCGACCAGGCGCGCTATCCGCTCACGCGCGGTCAGCTTCCCTTTGGCGTGCTGCCGCTTGAAGGCTTCGGCGTCGCCATGCCCGGCCTCGTACTTGCGCTGGCGCAAATCGTTGAGGGGATCGACTTTGCGTGGCTTCTGGCTCACGTTCCCTCGACGAACATCCACCGGTGGCCCTCGACATCCTCGGCACGATATCGATTGCCACCTTCGCCGGGCTGCGGCTCGGAGAGGATCGTTGCGCCGGCAGCCTTGGCCATTGCGAAATGCGCCTGGACGTCGTCTACGTACACGAGCACGCCGTCGATGATGTACGGCACGTCGTGCCAGCTCGCGGCCACCTCGCACTCTTCGCGGTGATGTTTCGGCCCGTGGTAGTGGAGCGAAGGCGTCGCCAGCATCACGACCGCGCCGCCGCCCACGTCCAGCTCGCCGTGCGTGAGCCGGCCGTTCTCCACCCGCCGGTCCTTCTCCCGAAAGCCGAATGCCTTGATCAGCCAGTCCATCGACTCCGGGCCGTGCTCGTAGGCAAGCATCGGAATGACTCGCTGTCGCATTACGCAGCCTCCCCGGGACGGTATTCGCCAAACACTCCGCGCAGCACGCGGCAGCACTCCCCGATCGTCACGTAGTCCGCGAGCGCCGCCTTCAGCGGCTGCATGAGGTTGTCGGTTCCCCTCGCGGCGCGCTCGAGCTCGGCCAGGTGATGGTCAACGGCCGATCGGTTGCGGCGAGCCCGCAGCTTCTTCAGCGCGCGCGACTGCGCGAGCTGATGGCGCGGGCTGATCTTCATGATCTCGACGGGCGTCGCGTCGGTGTCCGTGTACTTGTTGACGCCGACCACGATGCGTTCCCCGGCCTCGATGCGCTTCTGCATCCGGTAGGCGCTGTCGGCGATGCGGCGCTGCGTCCAGCCGGCCTCGATGCACGCAACGGCCCCGCCCAGCTCGTCGACCTCCGCCATGATCCCGAGCGCCTCCTCCTCGACGCGGTCGGTCAGGTTCTCGACGTAGTACGAGCCGCCGAGGGGATCGGCCACGTAGGGCACGGCACTCTCGAAGCCGATGACCTGCTGCGTGCGCAGCGCCAGCTCGGCCGCGCTTTGCGACGGCAGGCCGAGCGCCTCGTCGTAGGCGTTGGTGTGCAGTGATTGCGTGCCGCCAAGGACCGCGCTCATAGCCTCCAGCGTCGTGCGCACGACGTTGTTCAGCGGTTGCTGCGCGGTGAGTGTGACACCGCCGGTCTGCGTGTGGAAGCGCAGCGCCTGCGACCGCTCGTCGCGTGCTCCGAATCTGTCGCGCATGATCCGCGCCCACATGCGCCGCGCGGCGCGAAACTTCGCGACCTCCTCGAAGAAGTCCATGTGGCAGGCGAAGAAGAAGGACACGCGCGGAGCGAAATCGTCGACCGCCAGCCCCACCGCCTTCGCGGCCTCGACGTAGGCGATGGCGTGGCTCAGCGTAAAGGCGATCTCCTCCGCCGCCGTCGATCCTGCCTCACGCATGTGGTAACCGGAGATGGAGATCGTGTTCCAGTTCGGCAAGTTCCTCGAGCAGTACGCGAACAGGTCGGTGATGAGCCGCATCGACGGCTTGGGCGGAAAGATGTAGGTACCGCGCGCGGCGTACTCCTTGAGGATGTCGTTCTGCACGGTGCCTGTGATCTTGTCCGCCGCAACGCCCTGCTTCTCGGCCACGAGCTGATACAGGAGGAGCAGCATCGCGGCGGTGGCGTTGATCGTCATCGACGTCGACACCTTGTCGAGGGGAATGCCTGCGAGAAGGGTCTCCATGTCCTCGAGCGAGTCGATCGCGACCCCGACCTTCCCCACCTCGCCGTTCGCCATCGGGTCGTCGGAGTCGTAGCCGATCTGCGTCGGCAGGTCGAAGGCGACGGAGAGCCCCGTCTGCCCCTGCTCGAGAAGGAATCGGTATCGCTTGTTCGACTCCGCGGCGGTGCCGAAGCCGGCGTACTGGCGCATCGTCCAGAGACGTCCCCGGTACATGTCCCGGTGGATTCCCCTGGTGTACGGAAACGAGCCCGGCGAGGCTTCTTCCGCCCGCCTGTCCTCCACCGAGTAGACGGGCTTCAGGGGCAGGCCGGAGTCGTTTCTTATGTCGTTCATGCCTCGACGAACTCGGTGAGCACGCCGCCGACGCTCCTGGGATGGACGAAGGCGATGCGCGTCCCGTGGAGGCCGATGCGCGGGTGTTCGTCGATCATCTCGAGGCCCTGGGCGCGCGCCTCGGCGATCGCGGCGTCGATGTCAGGCACCGCCACCGCGATGTGGTGAATTCCGGGACCTCGCCTGGCGAGGAATTTGCCGACCGCCGAGTCCTCGCGCAGCGGCTGCAGCAGCTCGACCTCGGAGTCGCCCGCGCGCAGGAAGGCGGCGGTCAGCTCTTCGTTGGAGGCGCGGTGCGTCAGCTCGGCGCCGAAGACCTTCTCGTACAGGGCGACCGCGGCGTCGAGATCCTCAACCGCCACTCCGACGTGGTGCAGCTTCACTTGTCGTAGGTGTACCAGCCTTCCCCTGACTTGCGGCCGAGCTTGCCCGCCTTGACCTTCGCCTCGAGCTGCGCCGAGGGCCTGTACCGCTCGTCGCCGGTGACGCGGTACATGTGCAGCCGCGCGTTGTAGGTGACGTCGAGGCCGCTGAAGTCGCCCAGGCGGAACGGGCCCATCGGCCAGTTGAGCCCCTTCTCCACGGCGGTGTCGATGTCCTCGAACGAAGCCACGCCGGCGTCCAGCAGCCGGTACGCCTCCTGCGTGGCCGCGTGGAGGATGCGGTTGACGATGAAGCCGTCGATCTCCTTGTTGATGACGACCGCGGTGCGGCCCATCGCCCGCGCCAGTTGCTTTGCGCGCTCGACCGTCTCAGCCGAGGTGCGCGGGCCGCGCACGATCTCGACGAGGTCCATCACCAGCACCGGGAAGAAGAAATGCATGTTCAAGCAGCGCTCTGGCCGCTCCAGGCCGCTGACGACCTCGCTGATACCCATCGTCGAAGAGTTGCTCGCAAGGACAGCATCCGGCGCGGCGAGCGTGTCGAGCTCGCGAAAGATCGACCGCTTCAGCTCGAGGTTCTCGAAGACAGCCTCGATGACGAACTCGGCGCCGTCAACAGCCTCGGACAGGTCAGTCGTCAGCTGAACCCGATCCCCCGCGCCGACGGCGTCTTCCCACGACATCCTTCCCTTCTCGACCCGGCGCGCGAGGTGTCCGCGGTTGCTTTCCTGGGCTTTGCGCAACTGCGCCTCGTCCTTGTCCTGCAGCGAGATGTCGATGCCGTGCAGCGCCGCCTGCTGCGCGATCTGCGCGCCCATGCTGCCGGCGCCGATGACGGCGAGCTTCATCGCACGGAGAAGATTCGCGTCACCGTGTTCACCGTCGCGATGTTGCCGAGCAGCCCATCGATGCGCAGCTTGCCCTGGAGCAGCTTCGCCGCCACTCCACGCCCGACGTCGTCGTAATACACCGGCATCCCGAACAGGCCGATGCGCAGGTTGCTGAGGTTCATGACGGTTTCTGCGTCGGTGCGGATGGTGATGTCGCGCTTGGCCTTCAACCCGTTCGCCACCACGAGCGCGCCGCCCTGGAAATCGAGCGTTACGCCTTCATCGATGTCGGTCACCCAGACGCCGACGCGCGCCTTCAGCTCGTCGAAGTCTTTGCGGCGTGCCGGGTTGTTCGCGATGTTGGCGTCGATGAGACCGCCGAGCATCGAGGCAAACGCGCTCGGATCACCGTCGGAATACGAGACCGGATCAGCCGTCTTCAGCTTTCGTCGGGCCACTTGACCGGCACCCGCGTCGTGCACTCGGTCATCTCCTGCGACGCCTTCGTGTAGCGGACGATCGTCGGCAAATCGCCCTTCAACTTCAGCTTGCCCTGGAGGATGCCCTTGGTCGCGTCGAGCTCCTTGGTCGCGACCTGCTTCCACCGCGAATACGGCGCGGTGATGACGAAGTTACAGGCCTGAGCGTCGGCGGCGGTGCCGACCTTGATGGAGCGCGCGCTTCCATCGAACAGGTCCATGACGACGCCCCTGGATTCCGGAAACCTCTTATCAGGCTCGGCCTCGACAACCAGACCGACAGTCCACTTCCAGCCCTTCGCCGCGGCCTTGTAGACGTTCGAACGATTGACCTCGTCCTCGAACAACTTCGCCCATTCGTCAGAGAAAGCATCGACCGCCAATGTTCCTTACCTCCTTGCGAAGTGAAGGTTAGCTAGCCGACGAAATCACCGACGGCGACGCGGCCCGGCCGCACCACCCGGCAGTACATCCCGAGGCGCTCGTCGTGCTTCTCGACCAGGATGCGAAGAAGCTCGGGCTTCGCTTCGGTCGTGTCGGGGTCCATCGTTATCACCTTGCACCGCTCGCAACGGTCGACGACCTCGAGCTCGGCGTCACCCGCGCGGATGACCCGGCCAAGCCAGCCCAGCTCGGCCTCAGGTTCGAGACCCTCGACGTAGAGGTTGGCGCGGAAGCGGCGCGGGTCGATGGCCATGCCCGCTTCGAGCGCGAACATCTGGACGGTGGCGAGATTGACGATGAGAACGTGGGCCGCGTCGAAGTTTTCGCCCGGCAGCTCGCGTAGCTCGATTGGCCTTTGCGCCTCGGCCTCGAAACGCCGGACGAGTGCGCCATCGAGCTCGACGTTCGACCCGTCCGGCGCGACCAGGTCGAGTGCGCCGCCGCGCAAACGCGCGTGGTAGGTCATCAGCGGCGCGTGCTGCTTGATGTTGAACCACTTGCCGGCGCGAGCCGGCGACTGGTCGATGAAAGCCCAGCGGCGGTCACCTTCGAGACCACCCTCGGTGACCGCACACGAGTCCAGGCGCTCGCCGGCCATCGATTTGACGGGGTATCGCCAGATCTCGACTACGGACGCCAAAGCGGTCTGGCTTACGACTCCAGCGAGAAGCGAAGGGTGTTCTGCCCGATCGCGATGCTGTCACCGTCGGACAGCTGATGCTCGATCACCGGCTCACCGTTCACCTGGGTGCCGTTCGTGCTGCCGAGGTCGCTGATCCAGAACGTTCCGCTGCGCACCTCGATGCGGCCGTGGTGACCCGAGGTTGCGGGATCGCCGACGACAACGTCGTTGTCCGGCGCGCGGCCGATGCTGATCATGTGGCTGGGCAGAGCGACGATGCGGCCGGCGAACGGACCGGCCTCGAAGGTCAGGAGCGCAGCGTAGCCGGAGCCCGATGAGACCTCTTCCGGAGGCATCGCCTGGAGAGAGACGGTTTCCTTCGCTGCGTTGGGGTCGGTCTGCTGCCAAGCGGGGATAACCGAGGTGGCCTCCTCGAAAGCGCCCGCCTGGGTGGGAGCGCCGTTCTCGGTGTTGCTCGGGGAGCTGGCGGGCCAGTGGAGCATCGTCGAGGCCACGCCCGGCGCCTCGGCGCGCGGGGCGGCCGGCTGGAGCTCGGGCTCGACGGCAGACGCCACGTACGTGGAGGGCGCAGGTTCGGCTTCCGCAACCACCGGCTGCGGCTGGGAAACGGGTTCGGCTTCCGCGACAACGGGCTGCGGCTGGGAAACGGGTTCGGCTTCCGCAACAACGGGCTGCGGCTGGGAAACGGGTTCGGGCTCCGTGGCGACGACCGCTTCCGCCGCCGGTTGGGGTTCTGGGTGGACGGGTTCAGGTTCGGGCTGTGATTGGATAGGTTCCGCTTCGGGCTCGGGTTCCGACTGGACCGCAATCGGGACGATCGGCGCCAGCTCGACCGGCGCCTCTGCCACCGGCTCCTCGGTGTTCGGAAGGTCTGGCAGCGCCTCCGGCTCAACGATCGCCGTCGCGGCGGTGGCGTACTCGGAGACTGTCGGCTGGATGACGTCCGCCTTCACTGCGCCTGCCGTTTCCGTTTGATCGGTGCTGTCGACCGAACTCGACCCCTGATAGTCCGGACCGTCCGAAGAGGTGGGAGTCGCGACCGCGGCCTCGGCCGCCGGGATCTCGATCGGCGCCGTCGGCTCCTCGACCGGTTTGGAGTCCCCGTTCGGCGAGATGACCAAAGTCTTCGCCCACTCGCGGGGGGCCTCCGCGGGCGTCTCGAGGATCTGCGTCTCCTCCTCGGGCGCGGGCCGGTCGATGGCGGAAGTGCCGAGGAAGCGCTCGTACCACCCGACGATCCGCCGCAGCCGCTCTACACGACGGTCGGGCCGGCCGTTGCGGGACAGGTCGTGCGACTCTTCGGGAAAACGCACGAGCTCGACCGTCTTGCCGAGAAGGCGCAGCGCTCCGAACATCTCCTCGGACTGCGACATCGCGCACCGGAGGTCCATCTCACCCGCCGTCAACAAGAGCGGCGTGCGCACGTTCTTCACGTAGCGAATGGGCGAGCGGCGCCACAGCTCGTCGAGGTCCGGCCAGGGCGGCGGACCGAGCTGCAGTACCCCCCACAGGATGATGTCGTGCTGCGCATACTCGCTCACGAGGTTCGAGATCGAGCGCATGGCGACCGCGGCAGAGAAGCGGTCGGTCTGACCGACGATCCAGTTCGTCATGTAGCCGCCATACGACCCGCCGCCGACACCGAGCCGGTTCGTGTCGATGTACTTGGTGGTCTCGATCAGCTGGTCGAGCGAAGACATCAGGTCGATGTAGTCCTTGCCGGCCCAGTCCCGGACGACGCTGCGCCGAAAGGTCTCGCCATACCCGTCCGATCCGCGCGGGTTCATGTAGAAGACCACGTAGCCCATGCCGGCCAGCACCTGCAGCTCGTGGAAGAAGCTCCATCCGTACTGCGCGTGCGGCCCGCCATGGATCTCCATGACCGCGGGGTAGAGGCGGTCGGGGTCGTGCTGCGGCGGTTTCAGGACCCAGCCCTCGAGGCGCCATCCGTCGGGCGCCGTGAAGTAGTGCTGCTCCGGCTGCGCGACGTAGCGATCGTGGAGCCAGGGGTTGAGGTCGGTGATCCTTGCCTCGGCGCCCTGCGTCAGCATGTAGAGCTCGCCGGGGTTGGTCGGGTCCGAGGCGCAGAAGACCATCACGCCCGAGGCGAGGTCGAAGTCGTAGATGCGCCGGCGCCCGCCGACCTCCTCGCGGACGTTGCCCTCCAGGTCGACCGAGTGGATCGCCGTGACTCCCGGACCCGCGCCGGGGAAGTAGATGCGCTCGCCGTCGGGTGACCACAGGACTCTGGTCGCGTGGCCGGAACGCATGTCGTTGATCACGCTGTCGTTCACTGCGAGGTCGTCGTTGGCGGTCAGGCACCGCGGACCGCCGCCGCTAAGCGGCACGACCCACAGGCGCTCGATCAAGCCGACGTCCAGGCCGTTCGGCGCGATGAACGCGATCTGGTCGCCCTGGGGGGACCAGATCGGCGCGCTGAGGAAGAACCCGCCGCCGAGGCGGACGCGCTTGGCGTCCAGGTCGACCATGTACAGGTTCAGCTCGCGCTGTAGGTCGGCGCCAGGTTCGGCGTTGCCGGCCACCACCAGCTTCGTGCTGTCCGGGGACCAGTCGTACTCGCTGACGTCCCACGCGCCGCTCGTGAGCTGCCTGGCCTCGCCGCCTTCCGCCGGCACGACGAAGAGGTGGTGGTAGCGCCCGTCGACGTAACCGCGGCCGTCGTGCTTGTAGTCGAGGCGGCGCACGACTCGCGCCACCGGCGCGCGGCGAAGCTGCTCCCGGCCCTCCGGGGGGCGTGGGTCGTCGACGACGTCGTCCGGATCACCCACCACGGCGCCGAGGAACGCGATCCACTTGCCGTCCGGCGACCAGCTGTGGAGCCCGACGCCGTCGTGCACGGAGCTGAGCTGAACCGAAGGGTCTTTGCTCGTGGTGTCCATGACGAAGAGCTGGTCAGAGGGTCCGACCTTGCTCAGGAAGGCGATCTTGCGGCCGTCCGGCGACCATTCGGGCAGCCGGTCGCGCTGAACGCCGCCTGTCGGATCGACCGGCTCCGGGTCGAGCACCCGGCGCACCACGATCCGGCTTCGCGTCTGCCTTCCGTTGGCGTCCGCCCACGAGACCTGGTACGCGACTCGCTCGCCGTCCGGCGTGAGCCGCGCGTGGTCGACCCAGCGGAATCGGTAAAGGTCTTCGGGGGTCAGAGGCCCGTTAGTCGTCGCCGCACCCATGCCGTCCCGCGGATGCTACCAACTGCCGCCGCTCCTTACAGTCATCGCGTAGCTATCTGGAGTAAAGAAATCGACATGTTCGAGTGCTACAACCTCAGCCGATGACCAGGAAGGCAGCCTTCTGGCACGGTTTCGGCTGGGGCCTGATCGGCGGCATCGCGCTCGTCGCGCTGATGTACCTCGCCAACGCCTTCCTTGGACTCCGGCCCCTTCCGCAGCTGCTGAACGAGCCCCTTCTCTCGCTGATGCCTGGATTCGTCTTCGGCTTTCTGATCGACACCCTGCAACACGCCGGCAAGGTCGTCGAGGAGTTCGGGCTGATAGTCGCGATGATCGTCGCGTTGGGCGTGCTCGGAGGCATCGCCTCGGTCGCGAGCCTCCGCTGGCGGTCCCAGTACGTGCCGTTCGCATTCGCGGGGGCCGCATGGGTCGTCGTCGTCGGGGCGCTGCTCCCGATCGGCGGCGCGGGCATGCTCGGGCTGAACGACGGGATCGCCACGCCGCTGGAGTGGGCGGCTCTGTTCTCGATCTACGCCGTCGTGCTCCAGATTGGCGCGCAGCCGGCGCGCGGCGTCGATGCCGGCAGGCGGAGCCTGTTGACCCGCCTGCCCTTGAGCATCGCCGGCTTCAGCGTGCTCGCCCTGGCCTACCGACTCGGTCCCGATTGGTACTCGGCCGTCTTCAACGCCGCTGGATCCCGTGTACGCGGCATCGCGCAGCTCATCACCCCGACCGACGAGTTTTACGTCGTCTCGAAGAACTTCGTCGACCCGGTCGTCGAGGGTACGACCTGGAAGCTCTCGATCGGAGGCATGGCCGACCGGCCGCTGACCCTGACGCTCGACGGATTGCGCGGACTACCTTCAGTCACCGAGTACGTGACGCTCGAGTGCGTCAGCAACAACGTCGGCGGTCCGCAGATCAGCACCGGCTCGTTCACAGGGGTCTCGCTCGGAAGCCTCGTCGACCTCGTGTCGCCGCAAGCACAGGCGAGCTGGGTCTCGTTCCATGCGGTGGACGGTTACACCGAGAGCCTGCCCCTCAGCATGGTGCGCGGCCACCCCGAGATCCTGGTGGCCTACGACCTGAACGGTGCTCCCCTCCCGAGCTTGCACGGGTACCCCGCGCGCGTCCTCATCCCGGGCCACTACGGCATGAAGGGGCCGAAATGGCTCGACGGCATCACCCTCACCAACCAGGAGGCGCGCGGCTACTGGGAGCAGCAGGGCTGGGACCACAACGCGGTGGTCAAGACCATGTCACGCATCGACGCGCCCCAGGACGGCGACATCGTCAAGCTCGGCCCGATCGAGATCGGTGGAGTCGCGTTCGGGGGCACGCGGAGCATCAGCAAAGTGGAGTACTCGACCGACGGCGGGTCTTCCTGGAACGACGCGATCTTCGATCCGCCGCCGTCGAACCTGACCTGGGTCGTATGGCGGAAGACGTGGACGCCGGCCGCCGAAGGTGCTTATCGACTTGTCGTCCGAGCCACGGACGGGTCAGGAAGCCCGCAGTCGACCAGCTCGGATCCGAGCTACCCCAACGGGTCGAGCGGCTACCACACCATTCAGGTGAACGTTTCGAAGTAGGGTCCGCCTACGACGACCGGGCCAGCAGCTCCTCGACGATCTCACGCTCGTGCGTGACGGACGCGAAGTGGCCTTCGCCGTGCCACACGCGAAGGTCGACGTTGCGCAGCTTCGCCACAACGCGGCGGGCGGCCGACAGTGGCGCGTTCTTGTCGTCGTCGCTGTGCCACCACGTCACCGACGTCTTGACGTCGGCGGGATCGAAGTCCCACTCACCGTGCATCGCGTACGACTCGTCGGTCCATCCCTCCGCGCCCTGTTTGAGAGTCTCGGCGATGTTTTCTCGCGACATCTTCTGCCAGGCCGGATCGGCCATCACAGCGCGGTCGGCCGGCGGCGCATCGCTCAGCACGCCCTGCATGCCTTCCTCGCCGAGCATGCGCTTCCGCACCTCGACGAGAAACTCATATAGCGGCTGCCATCCCTGCTCCGCCAGGGCATAGCCGCGCGCGTTGATGCCGACGAGCTGATCTATCTCCGCCGCCTCGAGGGGCGTCCCACCGACGATCACGCTCACCGCCGAGACGCGCTCTGGATGCCGGGCCGCCAGCGCGAGGACGTGAGGTCCGCCGCCGCTCGTTCCGGTCGCGGGCACGCGATCGAGACCATGCGCCTCGAGCAGCTCCGCGTAGTCGTCCGCGATGTCCACGATGCCGCGACCCGGCTTGCGGGTCGATCCGCCATAGCCGGCGCGGTCGGCCATCAGGTAGCGGGCATTGATGTCGCCCTGGACGTTCCTGGTCGGGTTGTACTGCTTGCGCGAGCTGGGAGTGCCCTGGATGCGGAGGACCGGCGTCCAATCCGGGTCGCCCCACCACCGCCAAGCCATCTCGCGGCCGTCGCTGAGCTTCAGAACGCCGTCCTCGTAGACGCGTCCGTCTTCGGTCTTCTGCAGCTGTTCCCTCATTACTTCATTGCCCAGAACGACTTGAACCCATCCATCGCCAGCCTCCCCAATCCATGCTTGCGCGCCATCTTCAGGATCCTGCTCTGCTTGTCCCACTTCGACGTCCCGTCGACGCGGAAGAACTCGTCGAGCGATCGGTCGGCGAGTTGCAGGTCGGTGGTCAGCAGCTGCGGGTTGTGCTCGAGCAAGGGCACCGCTCTGTCGTACTTCTTCATGTCGGCCATGATCCACGAGGCGTCGAGCTTGCCCCTGTACTCGGCGAGCCTGCGCTCGGAGAACTCGCCGATCTCCTTGCAATGAATCACGGTGTCGCCCGCGAGCTTGCCCGACCACATCGCGAGGTTGGAGCCCTCGCGGTGAACCGGGTTGGAGAGCATCGCGGCGTCGCCGCACACGAGGTAGCCGGGTCCATACACCTTCGGGATGCCGCGGTAGCCTCCCTCGGGGATGAGGTGCGCGAGGAACTCGACGGTCTCGGCACCGCGAAGCAGCGGCTTGACGGCGGGGTGATTCTTGAAGTGTTCCATCAGGTCGTTGGGCGTGCGCAGCGTCTTGTTGAACTCACTGAGAAGGGCACCGCCGCCGACGGAGAGCGTGTCGCGATTGGTGTAGATGAACATGAAGCCGGACATTCCCATCGTCGAGTCGCCGAAGCACTCGACCGTGCAGCCTTCGCCCGACTCGCAGTTGAACCTCTCCTCGATGAGGCCGGCGTCGAGCTGCATGATCTCCTTGACCGCCATCGCGACCTCGTCGGGGCGCAGCTTGCGGCGAAGAGGCTTGCCGTTGAGCGAAGTGTTCTCGAGCAGTCCGCTGCCCAGGCCGATCCCCTCGCAGACGATCGTGACCTCGGCGAATAGATCGTCGCCTCGGCCGGTCCCGACACCCACCACACGGCCGTTCTTCGTGATCAGCCGGTCGACCACCGTCTCG
>DATEHC010000099.1:0-3263 GCA_035279785.1 Candidatus Dormiibacterota bacterium | reverse complement strand
GCGGGCGCACAGTTGGTCTAGCGCAGTCAGGGTCGAGGACAGTCGCTCACCGGGCAGGCGGAACACATTGGCGGGCAGCCGCTCGAGCAGGTCGGTGACGTGCTGGATCGCCGCGTCCAGCTGCTCGTCGTAGCTGCCTGTCACCTGCTCCATGCCCCAACCCTAGAACCGACCACCGACAGCCACCCCGGCCTCGAATCCCGCGCATCCAGGGCGGTTGGCGTGGGGTGCGCAACCGACCGAAGTCAGCGCAGGTCCGCGGCCAGCCGCTCGTAGGCCGGCAGCACGTCGCCCCACCGGGCCGGGACGTCGACGGGTTCGCTGCCGGCAAGGTACGCGGCGAGGGTCTCGGCGTGGATCTGCCAGCCGGCGCCGTAGAAGGCGATCTTGTCCAGTGGCAAGCCCCCGATCTCCGCGATCAAGACGGTGCCCTTTCCATCGGGCCGCAGCATGACGTCGATCCGCTCGTCGAACGGCGCGGCACCCTGCCCTTTCGCAAACGATTCGTCCGATTCGCGGCTCGTCACGACGAGCCGGCGCGGAGGCTCGCAGCGCTCGACTCGGCCGACGCCGTCCCACCCGTCCGATTCGATGTGGATCCGGTACTCGCCGCCGACGCGGAAATCACCTTCGTACTCCCCGTTCCACTCGGCGAGGCGACGCGGATCGGTGATGGCCGACCACATGTCGTCGATGCCGGTCTCGTAACGCTCTTCGATGCGGACGATGCCTTTGCCGTCCGCCGATCGCAGGCTGCCCAGGATGCGGGCGCCCTGATTTGACTTGCTGGCCATCTGCTTCTCCTTGGAATCCTCCTCAGGGATGAGCTGAAAAATCGATCTCGCGGCTGACGACGCGCCGCCAATTCAAACCTACCGTGAACCGCATGCAAAACACCACGATCGTCGAGACCCACGGTCTCACCAAGCGTTATGGCAGCGGGGTCCTCGCCGTCGACTCCGTTGACATGAGCGTGCGGCGTGGCGAGGTCTACGGCTTCCTCGGACCCAACGGGGCGGGGAAGACCACGACCCTGCGCATGCTGGTCGGCCTCATCCGGCCGACTTCGGGAACAGCCACCGTCGCCGGTCACGCGCCCGGCGAACCGGCGGGATTGAAGCGGATCGGCTCGCTCATCGAGTCACCCGGCTTCTATCCCTACCTCAGCGGCCGGGAGAACCTGCGAGTGGTCGCGGACCTCGCGGGTGTCGACCAGAAGCGCGTCAACGAGGTGCTCGACATCGTCGAGCTCGGCTCGCGCGCGCATCGCAAGTTCGGCACGTACTCGACCGGGATGAAGCAGCGCCTGGGCGTCGCCGGCGCGCTGCTCAAGGACCCCGAGCTGCTGATCCTCGACGAGCCCACCAACGGCCTCGACCCGCAGGGTATGGCCGAGATGCGCAAGCTCATCAAGGACATCGGCCAGGGCGACCGGACCGTGCTGCTCTCGAGTCACCTTCTCGGTGAGGTCGAGCAGATCTGCGACCGCGTCGGCGTCATCAGCAACGGCAAGCTCGTCCGCCAGTCGACGGTGCAGGACTTGCTAGGCGAGGAGGGCGTGCTCGTGCGCGCGCAGCCGCTGGATCGGGCCGAGGAGATGCTCGCGGCGCTGTTTGGCCGCGACTCGGTATCGCGGCAAGACGGTGCCCTGCACCTCAAGGTCAAGCCCGAGCAGTCGACGGACATAAACCGCAGGCTCGTCACCGCCGGCATCGGCGTAGCGGAGCTCCGCCCATTCGAGAGATCGCTGGAAGAGGTCTTCTTCCAGCTCACAGGAGAGAAGCAAGGATCATGATCGCGACCATCAAAGCCGAGTGGCGTAAGAACCGCCTTCGACCCGCATTCCTCGTGGCCTCCCTGCTCATCGCCGCCGTCGCGGTGCTCGTATACAGCTCCAGCTGGTACTCCGCCACCCATCCCAACTTTGGCGATCGCGGCGCGACGCCGATTGCCCTGCTCTTTCCCGACCAGTTCGTCAACGACGTCATGGGCGCGGGCTTTCCCCTGGGTGCCGCGATGGCGATCGTGCTCGGCGCGATTCTTTCGGGCTCCGAGTACTCGTGGGGCACGCTCAAGACCGTCTTCACCCAGGGACCGGGACGCCTCACGACGTGGATCGGCCGTGTGGTCGTGTTCACCGCGTGGATGGGCGCGCTGACCCTCATCCTTTTCGCGATCGGCGCGGCCTACAGCGCTGTGATCGCGACCGCCAACAGCCACCCGATCACGTGGCCGGCAATCGACGCGATCGTCAAGGGCTTCGCCGCGATCTGGCTCATCCTTACCGTCTTCGGCATGATCGGCCTGGCGCTCGGAGTTCTGCTTCGGCAGTCGGCGGCGGCCGTCGGAATCGGTGTGGTCTATCTGCTCTCGATCGAGGTCATCGCCGTGCGGTTCATCGACCGGCTGAGCAACGGAGACTACAAGTGGATAGGCGACCTGTTCGTCGGCCAGAACGCAACGGCGCTGGTCGGACATCTGTCCAATGCGAAGGGAGTCACCATCAGCGCCGAGCAATCTTTGATCGTGCTGTTCGCATGGCTTCTCGCGATGCTCGTGATCGCTGCCGGTCTGCAGCGCGTGAGGGACGTCACATAGCGACGAACTCTCCGCGCCAACAGAGGATGACGGGCCGCCCGTGGTCGTGGATCACGGGGCGGCCTCGTCTCATGGACGCGGTCATCGTCGCCGTCAGCTTCGCGGGCGCCGAGCTGAGCCTCCTCGGCGGCAACACTCGCCATGCCGTGACCGCCGCCTTGCTGTTCGTAGGCATGGCTGGGGCCGCGGTCCTTTTCTGGCGCCGCACCTATCCCGTCGCCGTGCTGATCGCCAGCGTCGCGCTGGTGATCGTCGCCTTCGCCCTGACGCCGGAACGCGAGCCCGGCAGCCCCGCCCTCATCTTTGCCGTCTACGCGGTCTCCGTTTACGGACCGGGCCGGGCACGGTTGGTGGTCGTCGTCACGTCGATCGCGCTTCTCGTCGGCGCAGTTGCGCTCTTGCTCCTGAGCGACTTCGAGACCGCGCGCAAGCTATTGCCGCCCGGCGCGACCTCGCTCGTGGCCTGGGTCATCGGCGACTACGTCCGGTCGCGGCGTCGCTTCTTCGCCGACCTCGAGGCCCGCCATCGCGGCGAGCGCGAGCAGGCCGCCGAAGCGGAGCGGCTCCGCATCGCCCGCGAGCTGCACGACGTCGTCGCGCACAACGTCAGCGCGATGGCCATCCAGGCAGGCGCGGCCCGCGTGGCCGGCACTGACAGCAAGGAC
>DATEHC010000098.1:0-7747 GCA_035279785.1 Candidatus Dormiibacterota bacterium | reverse complement strand
CGGAAAGATCAGTAAAGCCAGCGCTATTAGCCAGGCTGGGACACCGGCATTCCTGCGGTGCCACTTGGCTGCCGCCTTCCTCCGCTGGGAGACAAGCGCCGAATCGAGGGTGAAGAAGCTTCCGTCGGGATAGCGGCGGAGATAGACAAGCACGGCGATGATCAGCAGACCAGCCAGCATCGCCAATCCGAATTCCTCGCCTGCTGCTGCCTGGCGCGCCTCCGGCACCGACAGGATCAGATCCGCGCCGAAGAGGAGGGCCAGCAGGGGCAGAATGAAAACGACGGCCAACTGCAAGCCGTCGCCGGGTTTCTTCTGCGCCCAGCGGCGGAACCCCTTAGCCACCCTTGGCGGCTGCTGCCGATGCACCGGCGCCTTCGCCTTCATCTGGGCGCCTGGAATCCTAACGGCCGTGTCGCACCGGGCGACTGAGCTTCCCGCGGCCGGCAGAGGCTTATCCGGTGGCTGAGAGGCCGAAGCTGCGGGAGAGACCCACCCCCGGCCGGTTGAACTCGAAAAGGCGACTGGTGCGCCTGGCAAGAATCGAACTTGCTGGCTCTTGCTCCGCAGGCAAGCACGGCTCTCGGCAGCGCCTAGTCAGGTTCCCATAGTTCGATCTGTAGGCCATCCGGGTCGCGCAGTCGGGCAAATCGTCCGACCCCAGGCGCGTTCCACTCAGGTCGTTGCTCCACGGGAATTCCGGCTCGCTCGAGCCGGGCGATCAATTCATCCAGGCCGCTGACGCGCAGGTTGAGCATCCACTGGCGGTCCGGCGGAAAGTAGTCGGTGTCGGCAGGAAACGGAGACATGACCGTCGGCCCCGCCGCCTGCTCCCACACGGCGTCGCCTCCGACCGGAATGTCTAGATGGGTTCGATACCAAGCAGCAAGCGAGTCCGGATCGCTCGACCGAAAGAACAGGCCGCCGATTCCAGTAACAGGCATGGTTCGAGCCTAAGCTGTCCTCAATAAGACGCGCATCGGTGTCAAGCTAACGCGCGACTGGTGCGCCTGGCAAGAATCGAACTTGCTGCCTCTTGCTCCGCAGGCAAGCGCTCTATCCGGTGAGCTACAGGCGCGATGGAGACGGCCGGGGGGTCTAGTTTAGGCGGGGGTCGACTGCACCCGTCGCGGCGTGGAACGAGTTCAAATCGAGGTTGCTGGCCACCACGAGCGCGACGAAGAGCGAGCGGCGCCAGCTCGCCAATCGTACCGACGGCCGGTCGTAGACGAACGAGCTCGCACCGAGACCGGTGCTCGCGCCGCGCGTCATGCCCGGCGCGACCTGGCCATTCGGCGGCGGCGCGAAGCCGAAAACTCCTGCCTGCCAGGCGCGGTCCGCTTCCGCCTCATCGCCAAACTCCGCCACGAAGCTGGCCATCGCTTTGACGTTTCCGGCTGCGCCGAGTTCGGCCTTGCACGAAGAAGGATCGGCGGCGAACACCGAGATGGCACCGCTCACAGCGCCAAGCTGACGCAGGGACTGCCACAGCGCGGTGTCGCGCGCGGCCAGGTCCGACGTAGCGTCCGCGAGTACCGACAGGTACACGTCGATCGGGCCCGAGCCGAGGCAAACGCTCAGTCCCGCGGGCACATCGCCGGCCTGGAGGATCGCCGCCGTCGGCTGCGTGTGAGGCGTGGGGGACGGCACCGGACTGAAGACCGGGTGCGTCTCGTTCTGACACGCGACCATCGCCACCAGCAGCAAACCAAGGAGCAACCGACCCACGGGGGCCGCAGTCTAGACTGACTTGTTGCTGTCGCGCCTGTAGCTCACCGGACAGAGCGTTCGGCTCCGGACCGAAAGGCAGCAGGTTCGATTCCTGCCAGGCGCACCACGATCGCCGACGCCTAAGCTTCGCGTCCACATGACCGCCGCGGCCTGGGCCGTCCTCATCGTCGCAGCGGTCGTGGCGGCGGCCGATTGGGTCAGCGTCGCGGCGACCATCCGCTGGCTCGAGTACGTCACCAAGCCCGGTTTCATGCTGGCGCTGATCGCGTTTGCAATCGTGATCCACCCCGTCAACCCCGCCGAGCGCACGTTCTTTGTGGTCGCCCTGGCGTTCGGGTTGGTCAGCGACCTCTTCCTGATGGTTCCGCGGGATCTCTTTTTGTGGGGACTTGTTGCGGCGCTCGTCGAGCACCTCGTCTACATCTCCGGCTTCCGGACCCGTGAGTTGCATATCGGCCACCTGCTGATCGCGGCGGCCATCGGTCTCGCCTCGGTCGCCGTGATCTTCCCGAGGATCGACAGCGCGCTCCGGCGCGAACATCGCAACCTGGTCGCGCCCGTGATCGCTTACCTCTCGGTGTTCGTGGTCATGGTCGCGAGCGCGGGTGGCACCGGCTCACTGGTCGCGCTGGCCGGTGCCCTGCTCTTCTTCTACTCCGACGCCATCCTCGCGTGGAACAGGTTCGTCAAGCCCGTGCCGTACGGACGCGTCGTGAACATCGTGCCTTACCACGTCGGTCAGGCACTCCTGGTGTTTTCCCTGGTCGCTAGTTGACTTCGGGAACGTGAAGCCGGTCGAAAGTCTCCTTGTTGACGAACTTGAACAGCTGAAGCGGCTTGCCGTTCTCGTGCACTTCGGCAATCACGGCGTAGCGCTCCTGGCGCTTGCCACCGCTCGTGGTGCGCACGCTGCGGCGCTTCTTCAGATCGCTATCGGGAATCTCGACCTTCTGCTTGGTCTTGAGGTTGAAAAACTCCACTGCAGCCTCCTGTTGAATTGAACTGACGCCGACCCACGATACACATTCACGCGACTGCCCTGCATCGGCGTACGTTGGTGCGGTGATCGCCAAGGCCGAGTTCGGACGCACCGGTCACCACAGCTCGCGAGTGATTTTCGGAGCCGCCGCGCTGGGCCGCGCGTCGCAGAAGGTCGCCGATCAGACGTTCGAACTCCTGCTCGAGCACGGCGTCAACCACATCGACACGGCATCGGTCTACGGCGATTCCGAGCTCCGCATCGCGCCCTGGCTCAGGCGCGAGCCGAATCGATTCTTCCTGGCGACCAAAGGCGATGAGCGCCGCGAGAAGGCCGCGCGCGAGGAGATCCATCGCTCGCTCGATCGCCTTGGCGTGGACCGCGTCGATCTCTGGCAGATTCATTCGCTGGCCGACCCGATCGAGTGGGACCAGGCGCTGAGCCCCGAAGGCGCGCTCGACGCGGCGCTGCAGGCGCGGGCCGAAGGCCTCATCAAATGGATCGGCGTGACCGGGCACGGAGCGCAGATCGCCGCCACCCACCGGCGCAGCCTCGAAAGGTTCGATTTCGATTCCGTGCTCCTTCCCTACAACTACCTGACGATGCAGAACGACTACTACCGGCAGAACTTCGACGCGCTGCACGAGACGTGTAGAGAGCGCAACGTCGCGATCCAGGGCATCAAGTCGATCGCGCTGCGGCCGTGGATGGACCGCGACCACACGCGCAGCACCTGGTACCAGCCACTCGAATCACCGGACGGCATCGACAGGGCCGTGTGGTGGGCGATGGGCAGGAAGGGCGTGTTTCTCAACAGCGCCGGCGACGTCGACCTGCTGCCGATGGTGCTCGACGCGGCCGAGCGATTCCACGAGGCGCCCTCAGACCAGGAGATGCGCGAGCTCATCGAGCGGGAGCACGGCGAGCCGCTGTTCGTCTAGTCCCGCTCGACCTTTCGGTAGCCACGACGGGTATTCCACGACTCGACGACGAGCTTGTCGCGCTCGCCGTTGAGGTGCGTGATCACAACCTCGTCGAGATCGATGCGAAACGCGTGGGAGCTGTCGCCGGAATCGACCTCGACCGCCCTGCCGGCGACCTTGGCTTCACCCCGCCATCGCCCGGTCCTGGTCGGGTCATGGGTTGGACCGTGGATCGCCACACGCGCGTCGCGCCGCAGATCGAGCGCTTTGACCGCGCCCGTCATCGACCCGATGCGCAGCTCGCCGTCCACGAGCTGGACCTCGGTCCCGCTGATGCGTGGCGCACCGCTCCGCCGCAGCGTCGCCATGGTCAGGTGCTTGCGCGAGGTCAGCAACGCGCGGACCCTCCGGGCGAAATCCGGCTCGGCCGCCTCGAACTCCGCCCACGAAGCCATCGCGAAGAACGTACGCTGGAGCGGCGAATGGCCGCGACGCCGGAAAACACATTCGCGGCGGGACTGTTCGAGGGGCTACCCCCGAAATACGACCGCCTCGCCGAGGTCCTGTCTCTGGGTCAGAACGGACAGTGGCGGCACGAGCTGATCCGCCAAATTGCGCGCGTCAAACCGCGGCGCATCCTCGACGTCGCCACCGGCACCGCGGGAGTCGCCATCGCCCTGGCCGGTGCGACGCAGGCGGAAATCGTCGGGGTCGATCTCAGCGAGCCGATGCTCGAAGTCGGGCGAAAGCGCGTTTACGCCGCAGGCCTCGACCAGCGGATCCGCCTCGAGCAGTCGCGAGCCGAGGCCCTGCCCTTCCCGGACTCGTCGTTCGACGCCGTGTCGTTCACCTACCTGCTGCGCTACGTCGCCGATCCCGGAGCGACGATCCGCGAGCTCGTTCGGGTGCTTCGACCGGCGGGCATGCTGGCCGGCCTCGATTTCTTCGTGCCGCCCAGTGCGTTGTGGCGCCTCGGCTGGCGGTTTTACACGCGCGCGCTGATGCCGTCCGGCGGATTCGTGCTCGGCGGCCGCCCGTGGTGGAACGCGGGGCGGTTTCTCGGGCCGAACATCGAAGGCTTCTACGACCGGTGGCCGCTCGACCGGATCTTCGAAGCGTGGCGTGAGGCGGGCATGGTCGACGTCGAGGATCGGGTGATGAGCCTTGGCGGCGGCCTGGTGATGTGGGGGCGCAAGCACCATGCCTGACACGGCTCAGCTTGCACCGGCGTTTTATACGGCGCGGTCCCGCGGCTGGCGGCGGGACGCCATCGCCCTGCTTCACCCGCCATACACGGCCTGGCACCTTTCGTACGTCCTGATCGGCGCGGGCCTGGCGCCGCACCTGAGCGTGCTGCGCCTGATTGCAACGCTCCTGGCATTTTTCTTTGCGGTGGGCATCTCGGCGCACGCGCTCGATGAGCTGCGGGGCCGGCCGCTCCGCACAGAGATCTCGTCATCCGTTCTATGGGCCGCCGCGATCGTGGGCCTCGCCGCCGCAGTCGCCGCGGGCGTCGTGGGCATGACTGTCGTCGGCATCGGGCTCCTGCCGTTCATCGCGGCCGGCGTGCTCTTCGTGTTCGCGTACAACCTCGAGCTGCTGGGCGGCCGGCTCCACGGCGATTTCTGGTTCGCGCTGTCGTGGGGCGCTTTTCCGGTCGTGACCTCGTACTTTGCGCAGACGGGTGCGGTGTCAATCGGCGCGTGCGTGGTGGCGGCGGCGGCTTACGCGATCTCGTACGGCCAGCGGGCGCTGAGCACGCCCGCGCGAACGTTGCGCCGCAAGACGGTTTCGGTCACCGGCACCCTGACCATGAGCGACGGCTCGCGCACCGAGCTCGACGAGCCGGCGCTCCTTCGCCCGCTGGAGCTGGCGCTGCGTGCGTTCTCCTGGGGCGTGGTCCTGCTGGGCGTCGGGATGGTCGCGGCGAGGCTTCTCTAGACCGGGAGCACTCCGTGCTTGCGGTCGACCCGCGGCTCGTGGCGCGTCGAGTAGGCCTTGAAGCGCGCGATGAGCTGGGCGCGCAGGTCTTCCGGCTCGACGACGTCGTCGACGATCAGGTTCGCCGCGAGCTTGTAGAGGTCGACGTCCTCGGCGTACTCCTTTTCAAGCTCTTTGCGACGCGCCTCACGCTCGTCTTTGGGCAGCTCCGCGAGCTTGTTGAAGAACACGGCGTTGATCGCGGGCTCGGGTCCCATCACCGCGATCTGCGCCGAAGGCAGCGCGAGGACTGCGTCGGAATCGAATGCGGGGCCGGCCATCGCGTAGAGGCCGGCGCCGTACGCCTTGCGCACGATCACCGAGATCTTTGGAACCGTCGCCTCCGAAACCGCGCTGATCATCTTGGCGCCGTGGCGGATGATGCCGCGCTTCTCGACGTCCGTGCCGATCATGAAACCGGGCACGTCGGCAAGGAAAAGCAGCGGGGTCTCGAACGCGTCGCACAGCCAGACGAATCGCGCGGCCTTGTCGGCCGAGTCGTTGAACAGCACGCCGCCTTTTTGCATCGGCTGGTTCGCGACGACGCCGACGGGCATACCGTCGAGCCGTGCGAAGCCGGTCAGCAGCTCGCGCGCAAACAGCTTCTTGATCTCGAGCCAGCTTCCCTCATCGACGACGGCAGCTGGGTGGAGATCAAGAAGCTCTTCGCCAAAGAGCTCCTCACCGGGTTCGCGCGTCTAGACGGTCAGGCGATCGGCATCGTCGCGAACCAGCCGATGCAGAAGGGCGGCGTCCTCTTCAACGACTCGGCCGACAAGGGCGCGCGCTTCATCTGGTTGTGTGACGCGTTCGAGATCCCGCTTCTGTTTCTCGCCGACGTGCCCGGTTTCATGATCGGCACCGACGTCGAGAAGCGCGGGATCATCCGCCACGGCGCCAAGATGATCAGCGCGGTCTCGGAAACGACGGTGCCGAAAATCTCGGTGATCGTACGGAAGGCCTACGGCGCAGGCCTGTACGCGATGTCGGGTCCGGCGTTCGAATCCGATTCGGTGATCGCGCTGCCATCGGCCCAGATCGCGGTCATGGGTCCCGAGCCCGCAATCAACGCCGTGTTCTTCAACAAGCTCGCCGAGCTGCCGGAGGAGCAGCGCGCGGCTCGGCGCAAGCAGCTCGAGGACGAGTACCGCGAGGACGTCGACCTCTACAAGCTGGCCGCCAACCTCATCGTTGATGACGTCGTCGAGCCGTCTGAGCTGCGAGCGAACCTCATGGCGAGGTTCCGCGCGTATGCGAGCCGGAAGTCAAGCCGGCCCGACCGTAAGCATGGAGTGCCACCCGTCTAAAGGGCGCGGTCATCCCACGCGGTGGTACGGAACGGCATACGCGACCACGATCACGTAGAACGTCACGCTCGCGGTGATGACCGCCAGGTGAAACAGCTCGTGGTAACCGAAGACCCGCGGCCATAGGCGCGGCCGCCGGAACGCATAGGCCGCGGCGCCGAGCGAGTACTGCAGCCCGCCCAGCGCCATCAGCACCGCGGCCGCCCATCCGAGGGCGGCCGTCAGCGGCACCACCGCGACCACGGCGACCCAGCCCATCGCCAGATAGAGACTCGCCAGCACAAGGCGCGGAATGCGCAGAAACGGAGCGGCGCCCACAACCCCCGCGACCGCGCAGGTCCAGATCGCGACCAGGACGCCGATCCTCCACCACCCGCCCAGGATGTTGAACACGAGCGGCGTGTAGCTGGCGGCGATGAAAACAAAGATCGTGGCGTGGTCCGCCCGCCGCAGCCAGTCCTTGGCGCGCGGCGGCCAACTGAAGATGTGGTAGGTGGCGCTGACGCCGAAAAGCAGCACCAGGCCGGTTCCGTAGACGACCATGGAGGCGAGCTTGGCGGGGTCGTGGCGGGTGATCAGGATCAGGCTCACGAGCCCGGCGACGGCGATGAACGCCGCCACCCCATGCGACCAGCCCCTGAGCAGCGGCTTAGGACTCGCGACCGCAAGGTTCATCTGGTCTGGAATGTTACGGCGACATCAAAGAAGTCTTGAAGACAGCAGGCCGACCGCAAGGGCGACCACACCCCATGAGAAGGCGCGGAGCGCGGTTTCCAGAGGCTTCAGGATGGTCGACTCGTCGAGGGTGCGCTGAGAACCGTCGTTCA
>DATEHC010000097.1:0-29778 GCA_035279785.1 Candidatus Dormiibacterota bacterium | reverse complement strand
TGATCCCCAACATGCCCCGCGACGCCCAGCGGGAGGCGGAGGAGACCAACCTGCCGGTGCTGGCGTCGCAGATCGAGAGGTTTCGGCACAGGCTGCAGTACTGGAGCAAGCGGCGGACGGAGCTGGACAAGAAAGGCCCGGGAATAGCGCGATAGTCCGGACTATCGGCGGGTCGTGGGGGCCTTCCATGGTGTGTTAGTCCGGACTATCGCGGGTGGCATGCGCTCTTAACGACCTGGGTTGTGGTCCAGGCCTTCGTCAGGCACCCTTGCCGGCGGCCATGCGACCGCGAGTTCCACCCGAGCTGAGGCACGGACCGTTTCTGGTTGCGGACGCACGCGCTGTCGGACTCACGTGGCGCAACCTCCAGTGTGAAACCTGGCGCCGTGTCAGCCGCGGGCAGTACGTATGGAGCGCGCTGCGAAAGGACATCGAGCTCGAGCTGCGTGCAGTGGCCGACCGACTGCCCCGCGAGGCGGCGTTCTCGGGCGCAACGGCCGCGTGGATCCATGGCCTCGACTTCGACCCTGTCGATCCGATCGAGGTGACGGTTCCGCGAATTGTTCCAGTTCGCGCTCGGGTCGGCGTGCGACTGCGTCGGGCCAGTCTTCACGAAGACGATGTCGTGGTGCATCGAGGCTTCCGCTCTACCTCCCCGATGCGGACGGTGTGCGACCTCGCCAGCCGACGCGACCGCGTGGAGTCGGTCGTTGCAATCGACATGGCGCTGCATGCCGGGCTAGTTGCAACAGATGCGCTTGCGCGCGAGGTGGATCGACGTGCGGGCACCAAGGGAGTTCGGCTGCTCAAGCGCGCGGTTTCGCTAGCGGACGCAAAAGCTGAATCGCCGATGGAGACCCGCGTCAGGGTCCAGCTTGTTGCAGCCCGCTTGCCAATTCCGACCGTGCAGGCAGAGTTACACGATGTGCACGGGACATTTCTCGCCCGTGTCGATCTTCTCTATGCGGACGCGCGGCTGGTCATCGAATTTGACGGCCAAAACCACAGGGACCGGCTGGCAGCTGACGTCAAGCGGCAGAACGCTCTGGTCAACGCCGGCTATCAGGTTCTTCGATTCACAGCTTCCGACGTCTGGACTCCCGGCAGCATCCCGGCCGCGGTACGGCGAGCACTCGATCGACTCGGCCGCAAAGCGTGATAGTCCGGACTATCGCACCATGGGGACGACACTGACCAGGTGTTAGTCCGGACTATCGCGTAATAGGGCCGCCACCGCCGCCGCCCCCGCCAGGTCGTCGATCGCGGCCATGAACGCGAGGCTCCCGTGGTTCGCCCCCGAGCTCGCGTGCGCGATCTCGTGCAGGATCACGGTCGCGAAATGCCGCGGAGTGTCGAGCACCGACCGCTTGACCACGATGTTCGGCGAGTCCCAGACGCCTTCGGTCTCATACGCCCCCTCGTCCAGCCGCATCGTGCTCGAGATGCGGACCTCCTTCACGCGCCGGGCGTGGTCGCCCGCCAGGCGGACCAGCTCGGGCAAGAGCTCCCACGACGACCGCTCAGAGGCATCGAGCGCCGAAGGGTCGATGAACTCGTACGTGAACGACGCGTTCCACACCTTGATGAACCCGCTGATGTCAAGGATCGGATTGCCGTTGATGTCGCGAAGCTTCGGCACTCGCGCGAGCAGGCGATCCGGAATGACGATGACCTTGTAGCCGTCCGCCCGCGCCTCCTGCACGGTCGAGCCCATCGTGAACATCTGCTGCGCACTCACGAAAACTGACTTGACCTTGGCCGCCAGGATCCGCACGGCCTGCTCCTGGACGTCGAGCCACGTCACCTCGTCGTGGTTGGTGCCGAGGGGGATTCTTGTCAGGTCCTTCACCAATTCCTCGGCCACCGCATCCGAGCGCGCCTTGAGCAGGATCGCCTTCACGCGGTCCTGATATGCGGTCCGACCCACGTTCGTGCGCTCGCGATTCAGCGCGCGCTGCAGCTGCGCGGTCGTCGAGGTGATGTTGTACGAAAAAAGAAACTGCTCTTCGACCGCGACCCGCACGCCTTTGACGTATATCCGTGCGGGCTGGTCCTCGAAGCGCTCGAGGATGCTGCCCAGAGGAGTGCGCTCGAGCTCCTTGTCGCCGGCGAATCGCAAGAAATAGTCGCGGGCGGCGGCCATGTCCGCGCCGGTGAGCCCCTTCAAAGCGAAATCGGTGCCGCGCCGGCGGGGATCCGAGGGTTTGCCGATCGCCGCGTGCAGCGTCTTCACGTCGGCGAAGTCCTTCTTGGCCGCGCGCCGCAGCGTGATGTCGCCGTGCGGGCTTCGCACCGTGACCTCGATGCCGCGGCGGTGAAACGTCGCGAGCGCGTCCTTCAATCCCACGCCGAACTTGCCCACGACGAGGTCGGCCTTGCGCCGCTTCTCCGGGTTCTCGTTCTGCGTCAGGTGCTGATAGCGAAGCCCGCGGCCGGAGTCCGTGATGTGCCAGCCGTCGCGCCGCTTGACGATGCGCACCTCAGCAGTGCCCGTCAACGCCTGCTCGTCGAGCGCGTTGGCGATGACCTCGCGAATCGCCTCTGGCACACCCCAGTGGTCGAGGATCTTCTCGACGTTGAGGTCGAAAAGGGCTACCGCCCCAGCCAGTCCCTGGCCTCCTCGACGGTGGAGAAGTACGCGACCTGCATCTCCGTGACGCTGCTGAGGCGCTCGCGCAGATGGGCCGCGGCGGTTTCACTTTCCGGCAGCACGATCGCAAAGCGCCGAAGCCCCGCGGCCACCGCCGCCGGCAGCCACTCGCGGTTGGCTCGCTCCTGGTCGGCCAGGTTCAGGACACGCTGGCGGCGGCAGTCCGCAAGCAGTCGCGCGCACTGGTGTTCGCGCAGTGCCTTGACTTCGGCGTCGAGCAGCGACTTGAACTCGCTCGCATTCGCCCAACCATCCCATTCCACGACCACCGTGGTGCGCGGCCCGTCCCACCGGACGGTGGCTATGCCCGGCACTGTGAAGTAGACGTCGTCCCCGGCGCTCGCTCGATCGGCCAATACCAGTTACCTCTTTGGCTTCCCTCTAGGGTAAGGGCGGCCGGGCCGTTTTGGTCCACCTATGCGGCGGCTTCGCACTCCTCGCTGGACGCGTCCACCGGGATGGCCGCGGCGGAGCGGCTGCGCAGGGCCAGACCCGCGACCAGCAGGGTGACGGTCACGACGCCGGCCCCGACCAGCCAGGCAAGGTGATAGCCGGCGGCCAGTGCGCTCGTGGAATCGATCCCTGAGCGAACGGCATCCACGGTGCGCGACCCCGCGACGGTCGCCAGCACCGCGAGCCCGAACGCCCCACCGACCTGGCCGGTGGTGTTGAGAAGGCCCGAGGCCAACCCCGCCTCGGACGGCGCGACGTCCGCCATGGCGATCATCGTCAAGGACGGAAACGCAAGCCCGCCGCCGAGCCCGAACAGGACCATCGGAGCCAGCAGGTGGACGAGGTAGTTCTCGTGCACCGGCCCCAAGCCGACGAACAGGAGCGCGGCGAGCGCCGCCAGCTGGCCGGCGGCCAGCATCGCCCCCGGCCCGAAGCGCGCGATCAGCTGCGCTGAGAAGCGGATCGAGAAAAGCGCCATCACGACGGCCACGGGTAGGAAAGCCAGGCCGATCGCCATCGGGCCATACCCGAGGACGCGCTCGAGGTCGAGTGAGCCGAGAAAGAAGAATCCGATGAAGGCGGTGTTGAGCAGCGCCTGGACCGCGTTGGCGCCCGCCACCGTTCGCGAGCTGAAGACGCGCAAGGGGAGGATCGGGTTGCGGGCGGTCGCCTGCCGCACCACGAAGGCGACGATCAGCGCCAGCGCGGCCCCGCCCGCGAGCGGGGACATCTGGACGATGGCGTAGACCGCGGTCATCAGGCCGGCTGTGACGAGCACGGCGCCGAGCACGTCCGCCCCCTCGCCCACGCCGATTCCGCGGTCGGACTCGAGGATCCGCAGGGCGGCCAGCGACGTTGCGAGGCCGATCGGAAGGTTGACGAAGAAGATCCAGTGCCAGCTCACCGCTTCGGTGATCAGCCCGCCGGCCAGCAGCCCGACGGCCGCGCCGCCAGACGCGATGAACCCGAACACGCCGAACGCCTTGGCGCGCTCGAGGGGCTCCGGAAACAGCGTGACGATCATCGCGAGGATCACTGCCGAGCTCGCGGCGCCACCAACACCCTGCACGAACCGCGCGGCGATGAGCATCGGTTGGGAAAACGAGAGCCCGCACAGCAGCGAGGCGCCGGTAAAGATGGCGAGCCCGGCGAGGAACACGCGCTTGCGCCCGATCAGGTCGCCGAGCCTCCCGGCCAGGAGCAGCAGGCCCCCGAACGCGATGAGGTATGCGTTGATCACCCACGCGAGGCTCGACTGCGAGAACCCCAGGTCCTTCTGAATCGAGGGCAGCGCGACGTTGACGATCGTCATGTCGACGACGATCAGTAGAAAACCGGTGCAGAGCACGACCAGGGAGAGCCAGCGTGAGTTCTTCATGCCCATTAAGACGGCGCTCGGTCCTTTCATTCATCGGTCGCCAACCGATGATTTCGGTGCGGCTATTCCGTCTGAACTCCGATGGCGGCCGTTACGGTCACCCTGAACTGCGCGCGGATGGATCCGTGCGTGGAGGCCGTGGCCTACATCGCCAGGCTGCGGCTGTGCGTGTGCCGCGGCGGGTACGCCCTTCGCCTCGCGAACGTGAGCGAGGAGCTGGGGATGGTGATCGGGCTAGCCGGGCTCTCGGAGTGTCTAGGCGTCGAGGTGCAGGGGCAGCTCGAACAGCGGAAAGAGCCGGGCCGTGTCGAGGAAGAAGGTGATCTCCCGGATCCGGCCGCCTGACACGTCGACGACCTGGAGGGCCCAGGGCGAGTAGCCGCCGTTCGGGTCGATCTTGTACTGCCCGTAAGCCGGCATCCCGTTGGCGCTGACAGTCGGAAGCACGCGCGAACCCTTGCAGCCGATGCCTGGCCCAAACCACCACGCCAGCACGTCGTCGCGACCGGCGAGCCACATGTCGTAGGGCGGCATCGACTGTCGTGCATCTTCGCGAAGCAGCGCGGTCAGCGCCTGGACGTCGTAGCGCTCGAACGCGGCGACGTAGCGCTCGAGCATGCGCCCGTCTTCCTCGCTCAGGGGGTCACTCAGCTGCTTCGCCGGCTCCTGCGCCGCGTTGGTCTTCGACATCGTCGCGCGCGCCCGTTGCAGAGCGCTGTTGACCGACGCGACCGAGGTGTCGAGCAGCTCGGCGACCTCGGACGCCTGCCAGTCGAGCACCTCGCGGAGGATCAGTACCGCGCGTTGACGAGCGGGCAGGTGCTGCAGCGCCGACACGAAGGCGAGGCGGATGGATTCGTTGGCCACCGCGACCTCGGCCGGATCGCGATCGGGAGCGATGAGGCGCATCGGGATCGGTTCGAGCCAGGCGATGTCGTCGGGGATGTGCAGGTTGGCCTCGATCGGTTCGCACGAGGGCCCGAGATCCATCGGTCGCGCCCTACGCTCTTTGCTCTTTAGCGTGTCCAGACACACGTTCGTGGCGATGCGGTACAGCCACGAACGGAGCGCCGCGCGACCCTCGAAGCGGTCGCGGCTGCGCCACGCCCGAACGAAGGCGTCCTGCACCGCGTCCTCGGCATCGAACGGCGAGCCGAGCATGCGGTAGCAGTACGCGGTCAACTCACCGCGGTACTGCTCCAGCTCCCCGAACTCGTGCGACGGGGCAAGCGTCGTCGATTGGGTGGACACTCAGGCCGATTCTAGCGGCGCGCCTCGCTCCAGCCAGTCGTGACCGCACTGGAGGGCATGCTCGACCGAGTCATGGTCGTGCGTGCATCCCCACTTCGGTTCGCGAAAATCGTCAGCCTCTTCGTAGGCCTCCGCACGGTACACCAGCGCAGGGACCGGTCCCCTGCCCCCGCGCCCATGCGTGGCCGTGACCCGGATCTTGAGAGCCACGGCTCGAAAGTAGAGGCCGAAGTGTGGGCGTGTCATCGTCCATTTGCGGTATCGCTTCAGGTGATCCGGCTGCCGAGCTCAGCCTCGGCATCCGGGCGCAGCAAGCGGAGCCTGCCGTCTGCTTCGGTTGCGGCGAGGACGAGCACCTCTGAGCTCACGCCCGCGACGCGCCGCGGTGGAAGGTTGAAGACGCACACGACCTGCCGCCCGATCAAGTCGGCGACCGCCGGATAGTCGGTCTTCGCGGCCGCGACGGACTGGCGCGTGCCGAGAGGCCCGAAGTCGATGCGCAGCCGGTACGAGGGCTTCCTCGCCTCCGGCAGCTCGCGAGCCTCCAGGATTCGCCCGACGCGCATCTCGAGCTTCAGCCAGTCGTCGATCTCCGCCACTAGGCCGGCTCGTACTCGAGAACGACGATGCCCTTGCTGAAGGTCCTCGTGTCCACCAGCTTCAGCTCGCGCTTTTCGGTGTCGTCGGTGAACAGGCGCTTGCCCTCACCGAGGATCACCGGGTGGACCATGAAGCGGTAGAGGTCGATCAGGCCGGCTTTCGACAGCGCGCGGAAAAGCTGCCCGCTGCCGGCGAGCAGCAGGTCGCCTCCACGCTGTGCCTTGAGCTTGCGCACCGCCCCATCGAGGGCGTCGTCGCCGTCGATCCGATGGGACCCGCTCCAGCTCAGCTCTCTGAGCGTCGAGGTCACGACGTACTTGGGCATCGTGTTCATCTTCACGCCGAAGTCGCCGGTTCCCTCCATCGTCGGCCACGCCCGCGCGAAGCCTTCGTAGGTGATGCGCCCGAGCAGCTGCGCGTCGGTTGCCTTCAGCTCGTCGAACTTGAACTGCGCCGCGTTCTCGTCGAAGTACGGAAAGGACCAGTGGCCCGGCTCCTCGAAGACGCCGTCGAGGGTCAGGTATTCCGTGGCAACAAGTCTCATGCTTCCCATTGTGAGATCCGACGGTCGACAGGATCGGATCATCGCCCGCATACGCGAGATCCCGCCAGGGTTCGTCCGGACCTACGGCGACATCGAGCCGCACGCGCCGCGGATGACCGGCCAGGTGCTCGCCACGACCGATCAAAGAGTGCCGTGGCACCGCGTGGTCAGGTCTGACGGAACCGTGGCCAAGGGGGCACGCCAGCTGGCGCTGCTGCGGCGCGAAGGCGTCCCGCTCGTCGGCGATCGGGTTGACCTCCGGAAGGCGCGCCTACCGCGCTGACCCTTGCCTCGTCCTTCTTAATGTGAAAGCCAGCGCGACCACCGCGACCTGAAGCTCGAGGACGGTGCCGGTCGTCACGAATGCGTCGGGACTGTCCTTGAAGACCAGAAGCGCGACCAGCGGCCCAGCGACTGCGACGACGGTCGAGATGACGAGCCACACGAACCAGGCGCTGCCGCGCGCCGCGACGCACGCGGTCAATCCGGTCGCCGCGGCCGCGACGAAAACGAGCAGTGGCAGCAGCAGCGACGCCGGGATGTAAGCGTCGCACCCGCCGCCGGTGCAGGCGGTCGCGAGCGCGCGCATCACGAAGTACGCCGCGAGCAACACGATGACCGCTCCGGCAAGCCACCTGAGGCGGGTCATGCAATCCCCATTGCCCGGTGAGTATGGCTTTCCCTGTGGTTGCGCGATAGTCCGGACTGTCTGCGGGTCCCGGCCGTCGAGAAGGTGTGTTAGTCCGGACTATCGCGGGTTGGGACGGGTGACTATTCGGCCTGCAGCACCTCCGCGATCCTGCCCCCGGCCGCCCAGCGCGCCGGGAGCAGCGCTCCAACCATGGCAAGACCGATGCCCGCCACAGCCACGAGCGCGAGGAGCTGCGCTCCGAACACGTGGAAGAAGACGTCTGGGATGCCCGTCGAAGTGGCGATCTGGCCCATGACGGTCACGATCTCGCGGTGCAGCCCGATGCCGGCGGGGATGCCGATCGCGGCCCCGATGACGCCGAGGACCGCAACCGACGTGAGCACCATCGTGATCACCTGGCGCGGCGTCATCCCGACCGACTTGAGGATCGCGAAGTCGCGCGCCTTCTCGCGCGTGTTGAGGACGACCGTGTTGAACACGCCCGATACGGCGATGAGGCCGAGCACGACGGCAAGGCCCGCGAGCACGCTGTTGATCAGGAGGAACGCGGTTTCGACGCCGTTCTCCTGGTTGACACGAGTGGTGATGCCCGCCGACGCGCTCTCGAGGGTGCTCGCCCAGTGCACGGGGTCCGTTCCGGGCGTCAGCTGCACGTCGTAGTCCCAAGCAACCAGATTTCCGGGCACCGAGTCGAAACGCGTGCGCAGCAGGACGTCGTCGCCCTGCTGGTCGAAGATCTCGCCGACCAGCCTCAGCTGAACAGGCGTGCCGTAGAAGCCGGCGGTGATCGTGTCACCGACGTGATGCCCAGTTCGGATGAAAAACGCGGTCGGTGCGACCGCCTCACCCGGAGCGTTGAACCAGCGGCCGTGTATGAGGACAAACCCGAGCCACGACGAATCACCGCGATAAGCCCACACGGGGACCGACTCGCCCGCGCCGGCGACCGAAGCATTCGCGTGGCCGACACCTACATAGCGGGCGGTGCCGGGCCGGCCGGCGATCACCGCCGTCGTCTCCTCGTCGGTCGGGCCGGACGTATCTCCGTTCTTCGAGTCGCCCATGCGGTAGACCTGGACCTGGATCTGCTGGTCGTGGGTCAGCGCCGAGGCCACCATCCCGAGTGACAGGTGCAGCCCCGCCGCGAACGTGATGGTCGCGACACCTATGACGATGGCGACCACCGTCATGGCGCTCCGCACCGGCCTGGCCAGCGATTCGCCGAGCCCCAGCGTGAGCGCCCGAGGCATCGGAATCGCGGCGGCAAGGCGCGCCTGACCGGCGCCGCCGCTGCCGGCGGGGGCGCTGCCAGCCGCGATGGCGGAGGCTGCGCTCATACGCCCCGCGCGCATGGAGCCGAAGATCGTCGCCAGCACGACGACGCCGAGGATGGCCGCGAGGCCGAGCGCGTCGGGCCCGGGCGCGAACCCAAACGTCCGCGGCAGGCCGAAGGCGTGCGCGGTGTCGCTGAGGAATGGCTGGCTCAGGACGACGCCGGCCGGCAGGCCGATCGCGCAGCCGGCCGCGGCTGGCAGAAGCGTCCGGCCCGCGAACGTGACCACGACCTGGCCGGGTGTGAAGCCGACCGACTTCATGATCCCGATCTCGCGGATCCCCGCGATGACGGCGCCGCTGATGAGGTTGGCGATGATCAATGCGGACGCGAGAAGGGCAAACGCGCTGAACGCGAGCAGGAACGGGATCATCACCGCGGTGGTGCGGTCGGCGTTGAGCTTGGCGTCGAGGTAGTTGGAGGAGTCCTGCACCGAGGTGTCGGGCACCGAGCTCGTGATCGCGCCGATCGCCGCCGCGATGTCGGCTTGCGTCGCGGCGTTGTGCAATCGGTAGGCGACGAGGTACTGCGCAGGCGGCTGATCGGAAGCATTGGTCGTCGGAAGTCGGCTCGGCTCGACCCACGCCGCCGGCCCGTTACCCATCTCGACCGCGATGCCGACGACTCTCAGCGACGGAAATTGCGAGTCACTCGCGGCACTCAGCGTGTCGCCGACCGCGAGCCCGGTCTCGTCGGCCAGCTGGCGGGAAAGGACGACCTCGCCAGTGTCTTGCACCCACCGCCCCTGGTCGAGGGAAAGTCGATCGACAGGTCCGCCGGCGCCGGCCCGGCCGGCCACCGGGATCAAACGGACGCGGCCGCCTGGGAAGAGGACGGAGTCGGGCAGAATCCGCCAGGGCCCCGATGCCGCGGAGACCTGGGGCAGGGACATCGTCGCGCGCACCTGCTGCTCGCTGACCTGTGATGAGTCGAACGTGACGAATAGATGCGCGCCCTGCGCCTGCGCGAAGGCGCGGTCGAACGGTGCGTCTGTCTCGACGAGAAGAGTCAGCGCGAGCGTCGACGTGAGGCAGGAGAGAAAGACGACGAATCCGACGATCGCGGCCTGGAGCTTGTGGCGGCGGACGTCGGCGAGCGTCTTGCGCAGGACCGGCCTCATCGGTGCAGCAGGCCGGCGCCGGCCTGCCTGGGCGCCTGCACCATCGCGAGGGCGGGCTCGATGCGGTCGTCGGCCACCGCGCCATCGCGCAGCCGAATGACTCGGCTTGCGCTCGTGGATGCGAGACGCTCGTCGTGGGTGACCAGGATGATCGTCTGCCCGTTGCGGTTGAGCTCGCCGAAGATCTCCATCACCTGCGCGCCGCTGTGCGAGTCGAGGGCGCCCGTCGGCTCGTCCGCAAGGAGCAGCGCCGGGCTGTTGATGAGCGCGCGAGCGATGGCCACGCGCTGCCGCTGGCCGCCGCTCATGAGCATGGGGTACTGGTGCCGCAGCTGCGCGATGCCGAGGCGCTCGAACAGGTCGAGAGCTCGTTTCTGCGCGTCGGCGCGCCCAACGCCGGCGAGCTGCGCGGGGATCATCGCGTTGTCGAGCGCCGTCAGGTTGTTGAGGAGGTTGAAGAACTGGAACACGACACCGACCTGCGTGCGCCTGAACCGTGCCAGCGCTGCCTCGCTCATCCTCCTGAGGTCCTGGCCGGCGACCACGATCGTGCCGGCCGAGGGCCGGTCGAGGCCGCCGACGAGGTTGAGGAGCGTCGACTTGCCGCTGCCTGACGGCCCCATGATCGCGGCCGCCTGGCCCCGCGGGATGGTGAGGGAGACGCCGTCCAGGGCCACGGAGCCCGAGTGACCGTTGTAGACCTTGCGCACATCGCGCAGCTCGACGAGTGATGACATCGTTGCGTTCTCCTTGCCGGTTGATGGCCGGTTGATGCCCGCAAGCGTCGCCGCCAGGTGGGTGCGCCGTCGTCAGCCCAGCGCCCGAATTCTTCTCATCCTTTCGACTGATGCACCCGCGGCAGCCGCGGTCTAGAGTCGCTGCCGTGGGGCGGCTGCTTCGTTGCCTTCGGATCGGATGGCTCGACGCCGCGATCGCCTTCGGCCTCAGCGTGCTGGCCGTCTTGATGGGTCCGGGGAGCGACTCGCCGGACCAGGCCTCCCCGGCAGTCCTGCTGTGCACCGTCCCGCTTCTGGTCCGGCGGCGCTGGCCGATTCCAGTGATGGCCGTGGCGATCATCGGCTTCTTCCTGGCGGGCAACAGCACCAACCTCGCCGCGCTGATCGGCGGGCTGCTCGCGGTGGTCACGGTCGGTCTTGACGAGCGGCACCCTATCGCCGGCGCGGTGGCCACGCTCGGGGCGGCGGCCGCCATCACGCTCGAGTTCGGTCGCGGCTCGAACACGGTTCTTCCGATTCCTGGGTGGCTGGCGCCGTTCCTGCTGATCGGCGCGGCGTACCTGGCCGGCCGCGCGGTCGCGCAGCAGCGCGAGCGGTCGAACCGGCTGGAGCAGGAGCGCGAATCGGCGGTCAGGGAGGCGGCCGAGGACGAGCGGCGGCGCATCGCGCGCGAGCTGCACGACGTCATCGCCCACAGCGTCGGGGTGATGGTGGTGCAGGCCGGTGCCGCGCGGCACGTGCTCGCCGAGAAGCCCGCCGCGGCGGAGGAATCACTGCGTGCCGTCGAAGAGAGCGGACACGAGGCGATGGCGGAGCTGAGGCGCATGCTGGGCGTGCTCGCGGATGAGGGCGCCGAGCCGCTGCTTGCGCCGCAGCCTGGGATCTCGAGGCTCGAGTCGCTGGTCGCGCGCGTGCGCGAAGCGGGCCTGCCGGTGACGCTTCAGGTTGAGGGCTCAGCGGGCGGCGTGCCCGCGGGCGTCGACGTCGCCGCATACCGCATAGTGCAGGAGGCCCTGACCAACGCGCTCAAGTACGCGGGCGGCGCGAGGACCGAGGCGAGCGTGCGCATCTCCGATGCGGCCGTCGACATCGACGTCGTCGACGAAGGGACAACGGTCGCGCCGTCCGACGGAATCGGCCGCGGGCTGACCGGCATGCGGGAGCGGGTCGCGCTGTTCGGAGGGACGATCGATGCGGGGCGCCGCGACGAGGGCGGATACGCGGTGCGCGCGCACCTGCCCGTGAAGACCCCCGAGTGAGCACGCGCATCCTCATCGTCGACGACCAGGCCCTGGTGCGCGCGGGATTCCGTTTGGTCCTCGAGTCGGTCGCAGACCTCGAGGTTGCCGGCGAGGCCGGCGACGGCGAGGAGGCGGTGGACGCCGCGCGGCGCCTGCATCCCGACGTCGTCCTGATGGACGTCCGCATGCCGCGAATGGACGGTCTCGAGGCGACGCGCCGGATCCTCGCGGCGTCCAGTCCGCGCGTCGTGATGCTCACCACCTTCGACCTCGACGAGTACGTCTATGCGGCGCTGCAGGCGGGTGCGTGCGGTTTCCTGCTGAAGGACGTGACGCCCGACCACCTCATCGATGCGGTCCGCCTTGTGCGCACGGGCGACGCGTTGCTCGCGCCGTCGATCACGCGGCGGCTGGTCGAGCGCTACGCAGCGCGGCCGCTTCGATCGTCGTTGCGCAAGGACATGGAGTCGCTCACCGACCGCGAGGCCGACGTCCTGCGCTCGATGGCGCGCGGGCTTGGCAACCAGGAGATCGCGGAAAAGCTGTTCGTCAGCGAGGCGACGGTGAAGACGCACGTCGCGCACATCCTCGACAAGCTGCACGCCGCGAACCGCGTGCAGGCTGTGATCGCGGCGTACGAGTCGGGGATGGTCGCGTTGCGCGATAGTCCGGACTAACGCCGGGTGGCGGCTGCCTGGACCAGGTGATAGTCCGGACTATCGCGCGGTCTATCGCGCGGTTTGGGAGGCCACCCAGCCCGCAATCTGGGCGCGGGTGTTGAAGCCCAGCTTGTTGAGGATGCTGCGGACATGGCTGTCCACCGTCCGCTCGCTGATGAACAGGCGCGCGGCGATCTGCTTGTTGCTCATGCCCTCGGCCACGAGGCGGGCCACGTCGTCCTCGCGCTTGGCGAGGGCGCCGTCCGAGCGAGGCGCCTCGGCCGAGACGGGCTCGGGCTCTCCCAGGGCCAGAGCGACGGCGGCGTCGCGGGTCATCATCCGGCCGGCCTCGCGCTCGGCCCGGTACCGCGAAGCGCCGAGCGACTGCGTCGCTTGCTCCTCGGCCGTCTCGACGAAAGGCACGAGCATCGCCATCATGGTGGCCCCAGCGCCTGTGCGGATCGTCTCCGAGGCCCCGAGCAGCCGGGCCGCGACCCGCGCCTGCCCCGCCACGGAGGCGTGGTACGCCAGCGCTGCCAGCAGGTGGTACTCGCCGATGCGATCGTCGACGTCGTAGGCGATGCGCAGCGCCCGCTCGTAGAGCGGCCTTGACGCCTCCAGGTCGCCTGCGAACATCGCCGCACCGCCGAGGTTCAGCAGCATCATGTGCTGCGCGTAAAGGTCGCCGACCTCGCGGCTCAACCGCTCGCCCTCCGTTGCCGCCTCCCTGACCCTGTCGGCATCGCCCGCGAAGACCCCGCTGAGGCAGCGCCCCTGCAGGATCGAGACCTTGGTGACGACGTCGTCGATTCCGGCGGCCACGTCCTCGGCCTCCCTCAGCAATCGCGCCGCGGCATCACGGTCGGCGGCGAACAACTCCGCGATCGAGGCCATGACGAGCGAGTTCGCGAGCTGGATCGGCTGATGCGCCGCCTCCGCGGCCGCCCTCGCCTTCACGAGTGCCGGCCGGGCCGCCGCCCCATCGCCCTGGAGGACCGCCAGGAAGCCGCGGATGAAATACGTCCAGGCCAGCGTTTGCGTGTTCCCGGGCCCGGACGCGACCAGCTCGTCGAGCCAGCGGACACCCTCGGTGGTGGCCCGGTTGATCCAGAACCAGGAGAGGGACGTGACCAGCTCGATGCCGCGAACCGAGTCCTTCCGCTCGAGGCAGCGGCGCAGGATCGCGCGGACGTTGTCGATCTCGAGGTCCAGCTCGCCGAGCCACTCGACGAGGTGAAAGCGCGCGGTGAGACCGGATGCCTGGTAGGTCGTCACGTAGTGATCGACGAACTTCTCTTCGGTTGCGTTGGACTCCCGCGCATCGTCGAGCTTCTTGCGCGCGTACTCGCGCATCGTCTCGTGCAGGCGGTAGCAGGCAATGCCGCGAACGTCCTCTTTGGTGACCAGGGATTTGTCGACCAGGGACGAGATTAGCCCGAGGGTTGCGCCACAAACGGCCTCGGCATCCGCGAGCGTGAAGCGGCCCGCGAAGACGCAGAGCCGCCGGAACAGCGCGCGCTCGTCGTCGTCGAGCAGGTCGTGGCTCCAGTCGATCGCCGTCTCGAGCGTCTGGTGGCGCGGCAGCGCGGCGCGGCCGCCCCCGGTGAGCAGACTGAAGCGATCGCCGAGGCGGTCGAGGATCTGCTCGACGCTCAGAACGCGGGTGCGCACAGCCGCGAGCTCGATCGCAAGGGGAAGGCCGTCCAGGCGGCGGCACAGGTCCGCCACGGCCGGAAGGTTTTCGGTGCCGAGCATGAAGGTCCCGGACGCCGCCTCCGCGCGCTCCACGAAGAGCGTCACGGCCTCGCTCTGGCCGCCCGTGGCGTGCGCGGCCGGCAGCGTCAGCGGCGGGACGGGCACCACGTGCTCCGCGGCGATGCCCAGCGGCTCGCGACTCGTCGCGAGCACGCGAACACCCGCGGCGTGCGTAACAACGTTGTTGGCCAGGTCCGCGACCGCCGGGAGCAGGTGCTCGCAGTTGTCGAGGACGAGCAGGAGCTGGCGATCGGCGAGAAACGCGCGCAGCAGCTGCTCCGGGCCGGTACCGGCCTGGTCGCGAAGGTCGAGCGCGGCCCCCACCGTGTTGGCCACCAGCGCCGGGTCGCGGACCTCCGCGAGCCCGACCAGCCACGACCCGTCCCTGAACCCGCGCCCGAGCTCGCTCGCGGCACGAATCGCAAGGCGCGTCTTGCCCACGCCTCCGGGCCCGACAAGGCTGACGACCCGAGCCGAGCCCAGCCTGCGGCGCACCTCCCCGAGCTCCCGGCGCCGGCCGACGAAGCTGGTGGCCTCGACCGGTAGGTTGCCGGGACGGCGGGCGGGCCTGGCCATGGTCTAGGGAAAGTACTACGGCGCGTGGTTTCGGTAATTCCACCGATTCCGATGGCCCGCCCGATTCCTAGGCTCCTCCTCATGGAAGACGAGGTTTCGCCGCAGCGGGTCGAGGTCAGGTTCGTCGGCTCGCCGCCGGTGCGCCAGGTTGAGCGCGCGCTGGGGGTAAGCAACGTCCAGGTCGAAGGCTCGGTGTTGCGATGCACGGTCTACGGAAGCTTCCAGTCCTTCCTCGAGGCGCTGCGCGGCCACGAGGTGATCAGCCTCACGTCAATTCAGACAGGAGTGTGAACATGGTCAGCGAGTACCCGGTCTCGTTCGGCGTCGACTTTCCGTCGCGGCCCTTGAGCCGGCTTTCGACGGCGTTTCGTATCGTCGTCGCGATCCCGATCATCGTCGTCCTCAACATGCTGTCGGGCGCTGTCTTGGGCAACGGAGACAAGCACGACGAGGCGAACTCGATCGTCATCGGCGGCGCCGCGGTGTTCGTCCCGCTCGTGCTGATGCTCGTCTTCCGGCAGAAGTACCCGCGCTGGTGGTTCGACTGGAACCTCAACCTGCTGCGCTTCTCCAACCGCGTCACCGCCTACCTGGCGCTGCTCGACGACCAGTACCCCTCCACCGACGAGGAGCAGTCGGTGCACCTCGACTTTGCGTACCCGGACGCGCAGCACCTCAACCGCTGGCTGCCGCTCGTGAAGTGGCTGCTCGCGATTCCCCACTACGTCGTGCTCTTCTTCCTCGGAATTGGAGCCGTCTTCGCGGTGATCGTGGCCTGGTTCGCGATCCTCTTCACCGGGACCTACCCGCGTTCGCTGTTCGAGTACGTGGTCGGCGTCCTGCGCTGGAGCAACCGCGTCAATGGTTACGCCTTCAGCCTGGTCACGGACCAGTACCCTCCCTTCAGCCTTTCATGAGCATCGCTGTTGCGACGGCCGTGGCAACTTCGATGAAGGGGTACCGGGTCGACAGGCCGGTCACGCTGTCCGGCCTTTGCATGTCGGAGATGCCGTTGCCGTCAGTCTCGGACGATGGCGTGCTCGTGCGCGTGCACGCCTCGTCCGCGAACCCGGTCGACCTATTCCCGCTCACCCGCGCCGGCTACTTGATGGGCGGGCGGAAACCGAGCGTCGCGGGCACCGATTTTGCCGGCGTCGTGGAGTTGGTCGGACCTTTGGTCACCGCGTTCCGCGTCGGGGACGAGGTCTTCGGGGGATCGCGGGGCGCGTATGCCGAGTACGTCTGCGCCAGCGAGTCGGGCGCGCTTGCGATGAAGCCTGCTTCGGTCACTTTCGAGGAGGCGGGTGTCGTCGCGGTGGCCGGATGCACCGCGCTTCAGGCGGTGCGCGACCACGGCCAGATCGCACCCGGGCATCGAGTTCTGGTCAACGGCGCATCGGGAGGTGTCGGCACGTTCGCGGTGCAGATCGCCGCCGCCCTGGGAGGCGAGGTGACCGCGGTATGCAGCCCACGCAACGTCGAGCTGGTTCGGTCGCTGGGTGCGTCGGCGGTGATCGATTACACGCGCACGGATTTCACCGCGTCGAACGAGCGATACGACCTGTTGATCGACGTCGCGGGCAGCCATTCCTTCATGCGTTGCCGGCGTGTCATCGCGCCCGGGGGGTCGTTTGTCGCCGCCGGCGTCGCCGCTGTGCAACATCGCCCAGGCGGCAATCTGAGGGCGATCGGGCACCTGCTCGGCACCCGCGTGATGTCCATGGCCGGGGGCGTGCGCGCCAGGTTCTTCATCGCGAATCTGAATCGCGCGGACATGGAGTTCCTCGAAAAGCTGATGGCGGAAGGGAAGCTCAAGCCGGCCATCGACCGTCGGTACGCGTTCGATGAGGTTCCGGCCGCGCTCCAGTATCTGAACGAGGGACACGCCCGGGCGAAGATCGCGATCGCGGTGGGGGCCGGCTAGATGAGTGGTGGGCCGGGAGGGATTTGAACCCCCACAGCTTTCGCGGGTGGTTTACAGCCACTTGAGCTCGCCAATGCCCAGCCGACCCACAAAGACAAGTAATCGTACGCACATCGACTCGAGGTGACCGCCTCGCCGACCAGGCGAGCGCACGGCAAGCCGACCCCATAATTCCCCCAGTGCCGCGCGCCTCCAAAACCTACGCCCGCTACGTCCTGGCCGTCATGGTCGGGATCAACTTCTTCAACTACATGGATCGCTACCTCGCGGCATCGGTCGCGCCGACGATCCAGAAGGAGCTCCACGTCTCCGACGCGGCCATCGGGTTCCTGGGCAGCGCGTTCCTCCTCGTCTATGCGCTGGCCGCGATTCCCTTCGGACTGTGGGGCGACCGCGGCGTCCGCAAGACGGTCATCGGCGTCGGCGTGGCGATCTGGAGCATCGCCACCCTGTTCACGGGCTTCGCCCGCAGCTTTGCCCAGCTGTTCCTCAGCCGCGCCGTCGTCGGCATCGGCGAGGCGAGCTACTACCCCGCCGGCACGAGCCTGATCAGCGACTACTTTCCCAAGGACCAGCGCTCACGCGTGATGGCGATCTGGGGCGCCGGCGCCACCGTCGGAATCGCGGTCGGGTACGCGGGCGGCGGGATCCTGGCCGACAGGATCGGCTGGCGCCCCGCGTTCTTCTTCGCGGCCGCCCCCGGCCTGGTCTTCGCCGCCCTCGCCTTCACGCTGCGAGAGCCGCTCCGAGGGGCCGCCGAGGAGACGGGGAGGGCCGTCGCGCGAACGGCCGAGGCCAGCACGAGGAAGTTCTTCGAGCTGCTCAAGATCCCGACGCTCAGGGCGACGATCATCGCCCAGACGTTCCTTTACTTCGTGCTCGCGTCCAACGCGTTCTGGCTGCCCGCCTACCTCCAGAGACGGTTCGAGATGACCGCCGGCAGCGCGGGAATCCTGAGCGGCGGCGTAATCGTCGCGGGCGGCCTGATCGGCATTCTCACGGGCGGCTGGCTGTCGGATCGCCGCGCCAAGACGACCCCACGCGCGCCGCTCGAGGTCGGCATCGTCGGCTTCCTGGCGGGCGCGGTATTCATCGTCGTGGCGATCCTCAGCCCAAAACTGACGATTTTCGTGCCGTTCTTCTTTCTGACTGTGGTGTGCCTCTACCTCTACCAGGGCCCGTACACGGCGGTGGCGCAGACGGTGGTCTCGCCGGCTTTGAGGGCGAGCTCGGTCACTCTCCTGCTCTTCATCTCACACGTCGCCGGCGATTCGCACTCGCCTTACGACGTGGGGCTAATCTCCGACCACGTCGGCAGTCTCGGAACCGCTCTGCTCGTAACGAGCCCGACGCTGCTGATCGCGGCGGCGATCGCGTCGGCGACGGGCCTGGGCTCGGTCAAGAAAGACATCGACACGATGGAGGAAGAGTGGGCCCGAAACGAACCGGCGCAGGAGGTCCTGCCGGCTAGTAGATAAACCCCACGAGCTTCGAGCCGAGCTGGCCCGGCTTGATGGTGCGCTGGTCGATCACGTCGAACGCCACCCAGTTCATCTCACTCACCACCCAGGAGCCGTCCGGATTGACGGACTCGACGTAGGCGACGTGCCCCGCCCATGACTCCCACGTCACCATGATCGCGCCGGGCTTCGGCGTCGGCCCGACCTGGTAACCCTGGTACGACGCGTTCTGGTACCAGTACCCCGCGTCGCCGTTCCAGGTGACGTTGCGCTTGGTGGCCACGTAGTACGTGCACCAGCCGACCGGGAACTTGTTGTTGACGTACGGGCCGAGGCAGCAGTTCAGCACCACCACCGCGAAGTTCGAGGAGACGCCCGTGTGGATGATCTGGTAGATCGCGGGCGGCGGCGGGAAAGCTCCGCCGACTCCACCGGGGATGACCAGGGTCATGCCGGTGGTCAGTGTCGAGGTGCGCAGGCGGTTGAAGTCGATGATCGCCTGGGGATCGACCGAGAACTTCGTCGCCAGCGTGTCGACGGTGTCCGTCGCCTTGGTGGTGACGACCACGCCGTGCACCGGAGGGATCACGATCTGGTCCCCGGTGGCGACGGTGTCGGACGAGTACAGGTTGCTGTTCGACCAGCGGATCTCGGCAACCGTCACGCGGTACTTGGCTGCGATCGACGTCAGCGTTTCGCCCGCAGCTACCGAGTAGACGACGGGCTGGTGCGAGATCGGCGCCGACGTGGGAATGGCGACCGGCTTGATGATCGTGCTGTAGCGCCCGAGCGACACGTCGCCGTACTCGCCGCCTTCCGCGACCATCACCGCTTCAGCGTTCACCGGACCCAACCGCGCGGTGAGCGTGGTCGGGAAGTGCCGATCCATGGCCGCGTAACTCGACATCGCAATCGCTATTCCGAGAACGACGGCATGGGTCAGGTAACGATTAACTCGCAATGCCTACCCCTAAAGTTCGTGAATCCGCCCGCGCCGGACGGATCCCCCAGAAGACTTAGGCACCCTAACAGACCTTCGTCTGACGAGTCAACCGTGGACGGCTACCAATAGGAAGTGGAATCGGCGCCAGCACGCCGCCGCCCCCGAGTTCGATTTGTATTCGCGGAACAGGCCGCCACATGCCACGGCGTCGAACAGCAGTTCGGACGCCGAACCGTCGCCTGACCTGGCCGAGTAGCCGTCCCATGTAACAAAGGTGAACGGACGGCGAGAACGGTCCTTGCGGGTGCCCTACGGCCCTCCGCGGACGTAAATCGTCTGCCCGGAGATAAAGCTCGACTCGTCGCTACACAGGAAGGCGATGACCGAGGCGATGTCTTCGGGCTGTCCGATCCGGCGCAGAGGGATCTGCGACGCCGCGCCGATCTTGAACGACTCGAAATCGATCCCCATCCGCTCGGCGGTTGCCTGCGTCATGCGCGTATCGACGAATCCGGGCGCGACCGCGTTGACATTGACGTTGAAAGGCCCGAGCTCGATCGCGAGCGTGCGCGCCATGCCCTGCAGCCCCGCCTTGGCGGTCGAGTAGTTGGTCTGGCCTCGGTTGCCCAACGCCGACGTCGACGAGAGGAAGACCATCTTGCCGTACTTCTGCGCGACCATCGACTTCTGCGCCTCGCGCGCGCAGAGGAACGTGCCCTTGAGGTGCGTGTCGATGACGAGGTCCCAATCGTCGTCGCTCATGCGAAATAGCAGGTTGTCGCGAATGACGCCGGCGCAGCAGACGAGGATGTCGAGCCGTCCGAGCTCGGAGGTCGCTCGCGAGAACATCTCCGCCACCTGCTCGCGCGACGTGACGTCGCAGGCGATCGCCAGACCGTCGATGGGTTTCGCCACCTCCTGCGCCGGCGCGATGTCGACGTCCGACACGACCACACGCGCCCCGTCGCGCGCCAGGCGCGCCGCGGTCGCGGCGCCGATGCCTCTCCCCCCGCCGGTCACGAGCGCGACCCTGTCCTTGAAGCTCATGTCGTCTCCGTGTCGAACGCGGCGCCGCCATCCTTGCGAGGGTCGGAGCCGCCGGTCAGGTATCCATCGCGCTCGGCCACTATCACCTGCGGCCGAGCGAAGTACGAGTCGTAGTTCAGCGTCCGCCGGTTGACCGTGTAGCCGAGCCGCGTCAGCCCGTCGCACACCACGCGCGGGACACGCGCCTCCGCCTGGACGGTGTCGCCCTGGAAATCGATGCGCGGAGCCGCAACCGCCTCGACCGCGGACATCTGGTGGTCGAGCACGTTGACGAGCACCTGCAGAATCGCGCTGACGATCTTCGTCCCGCCGGGCGCGCCGACGCATACCTTCAAACGCTGGCCGTCGAACACCATCGTCGGGGTCATCATCGTCATCCGCGTCTTGCCCGGCTGGATCGAGTTCGGACTGCCAGGGCGCGGGTCGAAGCAGTTCATGTAGTCGTTGTAGCCAAACCCCAGACCGGGTGTGACCACTCCCGACGCGGACCCCAGGGTGTGAGTCATCGACACCGCGTTGCCGCCATCGTCGACGACGCAAACGTGCGTGGTCTCCGCCCGGTCCGGCTGAAGTGCGCCCTGCGCGCGCCCGGCCACCACCGCGCGCGCCGCAGCTGCGTACTGCTTGTCAGCCAGCGCACCCATGGGGATGTCGACGAACCGCGGATCCGCCACGTGCAACGCGCGGTCGGCGAACGCCCACGCCATCGCTTCGACCAGGAGGCGCGCCGCCTCGGTGGACGGCCATCCATGCGACCGCAGGTCGAACCCTTCCAGGAAGTTCAGCATCTGGAGCAAGGTCAGGCCACCGGCGGGCGGCCCGGCGGCCGTCACACGCAGCCCGCGATACGTCCCCCGGATGGGCTCGGCGACGTTCACCGAGTACGCGGCAAGGTCCTCGCGCGTGATGAATCCGCCGTTGGCGGCCATGTCCGAGGCGATCTCCTCGGCGATCGAGCCGCGATAGAACTCCTCCGGACCGCCCGCCGCCAGGCGTTCCAGTGTGCGCCCGAGCTCGGCCTGGACCATGAGCTCGCCGATCGCGTAAAGCCCTCCGTCGTGCGTGTAGAGGGCTCGCGCCGCGGGCGTGGCCTGAATTCGCTGAATGTTCGGGACGACGTCCGGTCCGTAGTCCGTCGTCCAGTAGCCGTGCATGAACCCGCTCACGGGGAACCCTTCGCGCGCGATCCCGATCGCCGGCTCGATCGCCTCCTCCCAGGAGATCGATCCGAACCGTGACAGCCCCGCGTGCAGGCCGGCGACCGTTCCGGGGACCGCGACCGATTGGTAGCCGACGTCGTTGACCCAGCCGTCCAGCACGTAGCCGTAGCGATCGGCCGCCTCGCGGATGAAGATCCGCTCCCACTGGTCCTCACGCACGCGCGAGCCCGCGACGGGATAGAACTCGATCAGCGCATCCCCTGCGTGCGGGCTGTGCACGAGCATCGCCCCGCCGCCGCCGATCCCGCACATCTGCGGATCGATCACGCCCTGCACGAATGCGGTGGTGACGGCCGCGTCGACCGCGTTGCCGCCCCGGCGCATGACCTCGAGGCCGATCTCGGCCGCCTGCGGTTGGGGGCAGACGATGATCGCCATGCCGCAGAGTGTCGCGCTTCGCGGGATCCGCTGCAGATGCCCGGGAGCCTCGAGTAACCGGTGAGCTCGGTTTCGCGTTTGTAGACGAGTGGGCGCTGCGCGCCGGCTGGCGCTTGCCATAGCCGTCCTCGCCGCTCTGTGCGCACCGAGCGCCGCCGCCCTGTGGAACATCACCCCGGACGTCTCCGACATCCAGCAGCGGATCGCCGCCATTGCGGCGCAGCGAAACGTGCCGCTGCTGAGCGAAAAGGACGTCCCGAAGATCCTGGCGGAGGCCGTGGTCGCGACCGAGGACGAGCGCTTCTACTCGCACCATGGCATCGACTCGATCGGGCTTGGCCGCGCCCTGCTGTACGACGTGATCAACGTCTGCCTCTGCCAGGGCGGATCGACGATCACCGAGCAGCTGGTGAAGGACGTCTACCTCGGCGGGTCCGATCGTGGGCGCAACAAGCTCTACGACTTGGTGCTCGCGCTCAAAGCCGAGCAGATCTTGAGCAAGTCGCGGATCATGGCCGATTACCTGAGCGAGATCACCACGGGGTTCGGCATCTTCGGAGTGACGGCCGCCGCGTGCGCGTATTTCCGGGCTCCGCTGCAGGGGCTGACACTCGGGCAGTACGCCCTCCTGGCGGGGGTCACGCAGGCGCCGTCGGTCTACGACCCGACGATCAATCCCGCGGCCGCGGAGGAGCGGCGTTCAGAGGTGCTCGCCCAGATGGTCGCCGACCACTACGTCAGCGCGGCCGACGCGCAAGCGGCTTCCCAGGAGCCGGTGCTCGAGCGGGGCCCCGACCGCCCCGGCTGCTGAACAACCCCGGATAGTCCGGACTATCCGGGGTTTTGGGGAGAGGAAATGGCTGATAGCTCGGACTAAGCGGTGGAGTTAGCCCAGCCAGGCCATCGGTGACGTCGCGTCGAATCCGTTGTTCGTCGTCACCGCGATCGCCTTCACCGGCGGCGGCGGAGGTGAAGGCGTGGGCGATGGCAGTGGCCCGTTGTGCGGCCCACCAGGCGTCGGCGTCGGCGGTGGAGGTGGCGGCGGCGCGGTGTACGCGCCCTTGGGCAACCACCACAGCTGGAAAGGCCCGTCAGCGACACCAGGCGCGAGGAACGCGATCCCCGACCCGTCCGGCGCCCACGTCGGCTGCGCCACCAGCTGGTCCGTGACGATGTTCGTGCGGGGCCCGAGCGCGGATCCGTTCCACGACGCGATCGTCAGGTACGACACCTGCTTCTGGTACGTGCAGACCATCGCGATCATGTTCCCGGCCGGCGAAAGGGCGGGCGCACGGCAGTCCTCGGCGGGAGTGGTCAACTCGCGACCCGCCGACCCCGCGCGATTCGTGAACCACAGCATGCCGACGAGCTTGGTGGGTTGGTTGGCGTCGTACTTCGACGCGTAGTCGTACTTGGTGTAGATCACGCCGCCTGGCACGGGCACCGGCTGCTGGTCGCCGCCCGAGTAGAAGCCGCCGTCGGTCCACGCGCGTGCCTGGCGGATGGTGCCTCCGAACGGCATCGCATAGATCGCGGGCTGCACGTCGTAGCAGCCGTCGCATTTGAGGCCGTCGTAGGTCATCCACAGCGTTCGCCCGTCAGCGCTCACTCGCGGATAGAAAGACCAGTGGTTGAGGCTCGGATCGGCCATGCCGTACCGGTACACGTTGTTGGTGAGCTGATGCACCGGCGAGCCGAAGCGGTTGAGCTCGAAGACGTCCGACCAGAAGCCACCCACCTTGATGACCACGAGGTCCCCGTTAGGCATCGGCGAAGGCTGCATGTAGCCCACCTCCGGCGTGAGCTGATGAAAACGCCCCGAGCTGAGGCTGTAGATGGCACCCGCCTGCGCGATGTAGAGCGTGCCCGGCAACACGAGGGCCTGCGCCCGCGGAGCCACGGCCGTCGGCTTCTGCGCCGGCGCCGCGATCTTCGACTGCCGCGTGCCGAGGTAGATGAACGAGGAGATTCCGACGATGACCATCACCACCGCCAGTGTCACCGCAAGGATGAAGCGCGGGATCATGGGAAGTACTGGTGCACCAGCGGGAGGATCAAGCCCCAGTTGCCGTTGAGGTAGGTCTCGGGGCAGCCGCAACCGTGCGTGTAGGGCGGCGCGAGGACGACCTGCGTGATCGCGTCGAGATTGTCGAAGCTGGACGCGACCGGAAGCAGCTGAGCGACCTTGGTGAGGCTCATGGAAGTCTTGAGCTCACCGCCGAGCGCCTGCGAGATCGCGGGCAGGTCTTCCGGCGACAGCTCCTTCGACTTCTGACGGATCGCGATCAAGACCTGCTGCTGACGCTGGGAGCGACCGAGATCGCTCTGCAGGTCGCCGTGACGCGAGCGCACGTACTGCATTGCATGTAGACCGTCGAGGTGCTGCGGCCCCCCGAGCACGGCCACGCGCTCGTAGTCATATGGCGAGTTGCCGTAGATGTCGGACGGGTAATAGTCGTCGAGCACCGGGTTGCTCGTCACGACGTCGATTCCGCCGATCGCGTCGATGAGCTTGACCAGGCCCAGCAGGCCGATCCAGATGTAGTCGTCGACATGGACGCCGAAGTCGCGCTCGACGGTCGCCACCGCAGCGCCCGGGCCGCCATAGGAGTAGGCGCCGTCGATCTTCCCGGAACCGCCGGTGGACAGCGGGACCCACAGGTCGCGCGGGAGCGAGAGCATCGTCACCTGCTTGGTTGAGGGCACGACCCGCACGAGGATCATCGACTGCGTGAGGACGTGGTCGGAGCTGAACTTCGAGTCGTCGTCCGAGCCGAGGAGCAGGACCGTGAAGGCGCCGGTGACCGGTGGCGCCGTCGCCGACGGCGATGCGCTCGGTGACGAGCTGTCGCTGGGCGACGGAGAGACGTGCAGCACTTGCCCCGTCGATTCGATCGCGAGCTGCGCGGCCGGGACGAAGTATGCGATTCCGCCGGCCACCGCAGACATGAGGATGGCGAGCACGACGAGGAAGCTGGTGCGGAGAGGGCTAAGCCGCCGGCGTGATGCTCTTACGCGGTGCCCGGACTTGAAACCGAGCGGCACGGGCCAGCATTCTACGCCCCGGTCAGGTACACGGATGTAAGCGCGCTGTTAAGAGGATTTGCTTTTCAGCGATGTCCGATCGCGATCTGAATCGCCTTCACGATCAGCAGCAAGACGGCGACTCCCAGGTAGGCCTGCATGGCCAGCACGGCGACCCGCCGCCCGAGTGACCACTTCGCGGGCTGGAGAAGGGTCAGGGCCGGCATCCGCCAGTTGGCCTTCTCGTCACCCGACATCTGGGGCGCCCGCATCGGACTTCGCACGATCAATACGGTGGCGACGGCCATCACCAGGACCAGGATCCCGGTCAATACTTCGACCAGTCGCGTCACGTCGATCGACGGGAAGATCGTGGAGACGATCAGGACCAGCGACAGTTCGAGGAGGACGCTGACGATCACTGTCGCCACGATGTTGAGCCACGGCTTGTTCACCCACGGCCCCAAAACCTCGAGGTCATTGCACAGCAGGACGAGGAAAACGGAGGCGCTCGGAAGAAGCACTCCGGCCAGCGCCTGCACCGCGACCGTGATCAGGCTTGCGATGTAGTCGTTCGAAAGCAGAACGAGCCCCGCCGCCACGACGACCATTCCCGCGTAGGTGCCGTAGAAGAGCTTCGCGTCGCGGAATCCGCGATGGAGAGAATGCCGGATGCCAAAGATGTCGCCGAACGCGTATGACGTCGCGAGGGTGACCGCGGAAGCGCCCACGATCGAAGCGTCGAACAGCAGGACCGCATAGACCGCGCCGAGGAGGTAGCTGTTGTGCGCGCGAAACGCCTGCGCGATCGACAACGCGTCGGAGAAGTTTCCAAACTCGCGGGTGCCGGAGAACACCGATGCCGTGGCCATGATGATCGCCGACGCACCGATCACGACGACGATCGAACCGATGACAGTGTCCGCCTTCTCGTACGCGAACCACCGTGGGGTTATCCGCTTGTCGATCACGTTCGATTGCTGGAAGAACAGCTGCCACGGCGCGACGGTGGTGCCGACGATGGCGATGATCAGCAGGGCGGCGTTGGACGTGAGCCCGCCGCGGATGCCAGGCAGGACGAAACCGCGTACTGCCGCAATCGGGTCGGGGTGCGCCATCACGGCGAGCGGGATCACCAGGAGGCTGACCGCGAGGAAGACGAACATCGCCCGTTCCCAGCGCCGGAAGTTGCCGCTCGCGGTGATCCCGATGAGGAGCGCCGCCGACAGCGGAACGATGATCCACTTCGAGACCCCGAAGTACTCGGACGACTGCTTGATGCCCACGAACTCGGTGGCGATCGTCAGGAAGTTGAGGACGAACAGGTCGCCGACCGAGAAGATCGCCCAGAACCTCCCGAAACGCTCTTTGATCAGGCGCGCATGACCAACGCCCGTCACCGCGCCGAGGCGCACCACCATCTCCTGGTTGACGATCAACACCGGGACGAGCAAGAGCAGCGTCCACAGCAGCGAGTAGCCGTAGTCCTGCCCTGCCTGCGAGTAGGTCGTGACCCCGCCGGCGTCGTTGTCGCCGACCATGACGATGATGCCGGGCCCGAGGATCGCCAGCAGGGTGAGAATGCGGCGGCGCCATGTGCGACGCGGGTTCACGTCGCTGACGCGGATCGTGCCGAACGCGCCGTGGATGTCGCCGAGGTGCATCTCGTCGAGCACCGCCGACGTTGGCTTCAAGCGCGAGTCCTTGCGGTTTGGCTCGCGCTCGCTCATCGTCGGCCTATACGCCGGTCGAGGCCTCGACGCGCGCGCGCCAATCGTCGGGCACGAGCGCTTCGATGACATCGTCGGATGAGATGGCGCCTATGAGGTTGCCGGCCGCGTCGGTCACGCCAAGGGCGGTCAGGTTGTAGTCCGCCATCATCAGCGTGACGTCCGAGACGTCGGCGTTGCCGTGGACGGCGCAGGTCGTCAGCTCGAGCTCCTCGACCTTGCGAACGCGGTCGCTTCGCAGCAGGTCGACCACCGAAACGCTGCCGAGGTAGCGACCGTCCTCTTCTGCGATGAAGACGGTGCTCAGCAACGGCGACGGTGTCTTGTCGTCGGTGCGCAGCGCCTCGAGCGCCATGTCGACCGTTGTCCCGCGGACTACCCAGACGTAATCCGGGCTCATCATTCCGCCCGCGGAGCTCGGGTGGTACTGCAGGAGCTTGCGGAGCTTGTGCTGCTGCGATGGTGCCATAAGGTCGAACACGGGCTTGCGTCGGTCCTGGTCGAGATCGCCCAGCAGGTCGGCCGCGTCGTCGGGGGCCATTCGTTCGAGGATGCGCGCGGCGTCTTCGTTCGATTTGGATCGGATGAACTCCACTTGATGCTCTGAGTCGAGCTCTTCGAACACGTCCGCGGTGAACGCCGGATCGCTCTCGACCGCCTCGATGATCTCCTGGCCCTCCTCGTGGGAGGCGCCCTCGACGATGTCGGCGATCTGCGCCGGGTGGAGGCGACGGAGGCGCTGGATCGGCAGCCGCAGACGGGCCGTGGGGACGTGAGAGACGAAGGGCTGCACGTCCTTCCAGTCCAGGATCGAGTGGCGCCGCAGGTCGGGCCGGCCGCGGCGCGGCACGAGGCGGCGGAACATTGCCTGAGGGCTGCGATCGATGCCCGCGAGATGCCAGCCGTCGTCGCCCGGCGCGAGCACCAGGTCGTGGGCCTGGACGATGCGGCCCTTGTTCACGTCCATCAGGTGGCGGCCCAGGACGTCGGAGGCCAGCAGCACCTCGCCCGGACGGCGTTGAAACGGCTCGGTCCGGATCGTCGGTGTGTTCAGTCGAACACCGTTCGGCTCCAGGCGCTCGACCGTGTCCTTGCCGATGAAGACGTCCTGCGCGCCGACGCGCACCTTGAGGCCCGTCACCGGTGGATAGCTCCCGTCGCTGAGCTTGACGATGAAGTCCTCGACGCGGCCGACCTCGGTGCCCGCCGGGTTGAGCACGGGGGCTCGAAGAAGTTGCGTCACCATCAGTCGACGTTTTTCGCGATGGTGCGTGGACGCCTCGCCTACGTGCCGGCTGGAGTTATCACTCATTACCCCTTACCCCCATGGTTGGCCCCATTATGCCGCTATGGGAAGTCGGGTCCAGGGCTACCGCGAAGACCTCCGCAAGCTCAAAAACTGGAACGCCTACCTGGCCAAGCATTCGGGTCTTCCCGGTCCCCGCGCCAACCTCGAGCTGGTCGAGGCCGTGGCCGAAGAAGGCGACGCCGACGTCCTGTGGAAGTTGAGCGCGTCGGCCGACGAATACCAGGCGCTCTGCGGCACGGCCGGCCTCGGACGCATCGCGCTGCTCGAGCCGGAGACGGTGATGTCCTGGCTCCGCCAGCAAGCGTCGGATCCGCGCTGGCGGGTGCGTGAGGGCGTCGCGATGGCTCTTCAGCGCATCGGTCGGGACGACATGCCGATGCTCCTGGCCGCGATGAAAGAGTGGATGGACGGCGATCCGTACGTGCAGCGAGCCGTCGTCGCCGGCGTGTGCGAGCCGCCGATTCTGAAAGACAACGGCGAAGTCGTCCAGGTGCTCGAGATCCTCGACCACATCACTGCCGGCGTGGCATCGAGCAGCGATCGCCGCGGTGATGGTTTCAGAGTTCTGCGGCAGGCGCTGGGTTACTGCTGGAGCGTGGCTGCGGCGGCGGCGCCGGAAAACGCGGTGCCCTACCTCCGCAAGTGGCTGCAGTCGAGCGACAAAGACGTGGCGTGGATCATGCAGAGCAACCTTGGGAAGTCGCGCATGGCCCCGGTGCGCGAGCTGCTTGCTAAACCCTCTCGAACACCACGAAAGGGATCTCGCGCGAGGTAAGAGCCTGCTGCCGCTCGTAGTAGTCGATGAGCTTGGCCAGCTCCGCGCGCTCGGCTTGTTCGGCCACACGTGCTTTGACCGAGAACTTCTCCCCGCCCACCTCGACGCTCGCCACCGGATTCGCCTGAAGGTTGTGAAACCAGTGCGGATGCTGCTGCGCGCCGTTGTTGGATGCGATCACTGCGAACCGATCGCCGTACGGCCGGAATCCGACCACCACCGAGCGCTGTGCGTGTGACTTCGCGCCCGTCGTCGTCAGGATCATCGGCGTGCTGCCTGCAAGCGGGCCGTTGACGACCTTCCCGCCGTTGGCGCGAATCTCCTCGATCAGCTTTGAGTTGAAGGCTTTCATGTCGTCGGGAATTTGTGGTCGTTGCGGATTGCTCGACATGTCTTAACCGTAGACCGAGAACCCAAGTACGCGCGCGGCGCCTCCCGTTTTCAACTTGGAGGTATAGAAGATATGAGTCAGAGTCTCGTAGTCGCCCTGATCGTCATCGCGGCGATCGTGGTGATAGCAGTCGTAGCCGTACTCGCGCGTACAGCGGGCAAGCCACGTTTGCGCACGCTGCCCGACGAATCGCAGGATCGATTCGCGCAGTCGTGGCACGCGATCGAATCCCGCTTCCTCGACGACCCACGCGGCGCCGTGCAGGAAGCCGACAGGATCGCGGTCATGATCCTCACGGAGCGTGGCGCGACCGTCGGCGATGAGAAGCACATGCCCAAGGACCTGCTCCTCGCCCGCGAGGCGACCCAGGCCGAGGACAACGTGCACGACACGGAGCGATATCGCCGCGCGATGACGCACTACAAGGCGATCGTCGACGACGCAGTCGGTAGTTCGCGACTGGCGCCGGAGCGCGGTCGCAGGGAGGTGGCCTCATGAGCGACATGGAGCGACGTAAGAACGACATCGGGGTTGCGGAGGGTGAAGAGAGGCGGCGCGGCCCTGACACGCTTCGCAGCAATCCGGAGGTGATGGAGCGGAACGATCCGCAATCGGCTCGGTCCAATCC
>DATEHC010000096.1:0-7590 GCA_035279785.1 Candidatus Dormiibacterota bacterium | reverse complement strand
TGGACGTGGCCCATCTTGGTGGCGTCGGGCATGGGGGTGTCGAGCCGGTCGTCCTCGCGCAGGTGGCTGAACAGCTCCTCGAGGTCGATGGGGTCGCGCCCCGACCGTGGGTTGCCGTCCTTGTCCCACGCGCCGAAGGTCCCGTTGGCCATGCCCATCGTGCCGTCCTCGGGCGACTCGGTGTAGATCTCGATGCCGTTGCCGTCGGGGTCCCAGAGGTAGTTGGCCTTGGTCATCACGTGGTCGGTCGGTGACTGGTCCCAACGCAGCCGGGCCAGGCGAGCGATCACGCGAGCAAGCTCGCGCCGGTCGGGCACGAGGAGGGCGAGGTGGTACAGACCGGACGTCCGATGGACGACTGGGCGCTCGGCATCCGGATGAAGCACCACCAGCTCGCGGCCGGGGACGCCCATGCGGATCGCGCCGTCGTCGGTCGGCAGCTGGGTTAGGCCGACGTAGTCGCGGTAGAAGCGGCGGGCGCGCTCGGCGTCGGTGACGGCGATCTCGACCGCTCCCACGCCCGTCTTGGCGGCGATGGACCGCGTCTGCATCTGGTGATTCATACCCGGTGGAGACTCCACCTATTCAGCTCAGGCCGACGATGTCCCCATGGTCGAGCTATGAAAGGCCGACGATCTCTCCGAGATCGTCGATGTCGATGGCCACCGCGTTCGGCGTTGTCGGCAGGCCCGGCATGGTGCGCATGTCACCGCAGATCGGGTAGATGAACCCGGCCCCGACCGACGCCCGCACCTCGCGCACCGGCAGAACCCAGCCGGTCGGGGCGCCCTTGAGCTTGGGATCGGACGAGATGGACAGGTGCGTCTTGGCGACACAGACCGGCAGGCGTCCGAAACCGCTCGCCTCGTAGGCGTCGAGCTGCTTCGCGGCCGTCGAGTCGTACTCCACGCCGCGCGCGCCGTAGATGCGCAGCGCGATGGCTTCGATCTTCTCGCGCAGTGTCGCCGCGTCGGGGTACAGGAACTGGAAGTGGCTCGGCTCCTCCGCCGCCTCGACCACGGCCTCCGCGAGCTCGGTCGCGCCGGCCCCCCCGTCGGCGAAGTTCTGGATGACCGCGCAGCGCACGCCGAGATGCTCCGCCAGCTCGCGGATCGCCCGGTGCTCGGACGGGTGGTCGTCCGGAAACGAGTTGATGGCCACGACCGGGGTCACCCCGTGGATCTGGATGTTCTCCACCTGCTTGCGCAGGTTTGACGCCCCGGCGAGCACGTCCTCCGGGTTCTCCTTCAAGAGCTCGGCGGGCAGGGGCCGGCCGGCGACCACGCGGTACTTGCCCGAGTGCACCTTGAGTGCGCGCACGGTGGCGACGACCACGGCGGCGTCGGGCGTGAGGCCAGACGTGCGGCACTTGATGTTGAAGAACCGCTCGGCGCCCATGTCGGCGCCGAAGCCCGCCTCGGTGACGAGGAAGTCTCCGCCGTGAATGCCGATGAGGTCGGCCAGCACCGAGGAAGCGCCGTTCGCGATGTTGCCAAAGGGCCCGGCGTGAACGAGCACCGGCGTGTTCTCCAGCGTCTGCAGCAGGTTCGGCTTGATCGCGTCGCGCATGATCACGGTCATCGCGCCGCCGGCGTGCAGGAAGTCGGCGGTGATCGGCTTGCCATCGCGCGCAAGGCCGATCACCATGCGGCCGAGACGCTGGCGCATGTCCTGCAGCGATGTCGAAAGCGCGAGGACGGCCATCACCTCGGACGCGGCGGTGATGTCGAAGCCGGTCTGGCGCACGACTCCGTCCTCGGGCGCACCCAGCCCAACCACCACGTTGCGCAGCACGCGGTCGCTGACGTCGAGCACCCGCCGCCACGTGATGCTGTGCAGGTCGATCGGAAAATCGCGCAACGAGTGGTGGATGTAGTTGTCGATCATCGCCGCGAGCAGGTTGTGCGCCGCGGTGACGGCGTGGAAGTCGCCGGTGAGGTGGAGGTTGAGTCGCTCCATCGGCACGACCTGGCTGTAACCGCCGCCGGCCGCGCCGCCTTTGATCCCAAACGTCGGGCCCATTGACGGCTGCCGGATCGCCACCGTCGCGCGCTTGCCGATGTGCCCGAGCGCATCACCGAGGCCGACGGTCGTCGTGGTCTTACCCTCGCCCAGCGGCGTCGGGGTGATTGCCGACACGACGACGTACTTGGCCTTCGGCCGATCGCTCAGCTCCGCGATCGCGTCGAGCTTGATCTTGGCGACGTCGTGGCCGTACGGCTCCAGCAGATGCGGCCCGATGCCCATCTTCGCCGCGATGTCGGGCATCGGCAAGAGCCTTGCCTTGCGAGCAATCTCCAGGTCGGTAGGAAACTCAACTTTCATCGCACCCTCTCCAGCATCAAGCGCCGCCACCTCTCCGTCGGTTCGATCTCGTTGAACGTGAACACGTGCAGGCCTGCGATGCGCATCTCAGGCCGCCCAAGCTCCGGCCATAGCGCGCTCGCGAATCGACCCGGCTCGTAGCCGCCCGGACGGAACATGCGCGCGACCCAGCTCGGATGGCCGCGCAGAAATCGTGCGGCGTCGGCCACGCCGATCTTCGTCGACACACGCAGAAGGCGTGCCGGATCGGCGACACCGGCCATACCTATATAGATCGGCAGCGTCACGCCACGGTGCCGCACTCGCTCGACCCACCGCTTGACGGTCTCGGGGTCGAAGCTCATGTTGCTCACCATGTAGGTTGCGAAGCGGCGCTTGTCCCACATCGCCTGGATGGTCACGTCGTCGTGGATGAAGGGGTGGCTTTCCGGATAGCCCGTGACGCCGATGTCGGTGAGGCCGTGATCGTGGGGAAGCGCGCTGAGCAGTGACAACGCGTCGGGAAATTCGCCGGCGGGCTCGCGAGCATCGCCCGCGATCACGAAGACGTTGCGAATCTCCGCGGAGCGCAGCGCGTCGAGGAGCCGGCCGAGGTCCGCGCGGTCGCGGATGAGGCGCGCCGAGATGTGCGGAATGGCCGTGTAGCCGAGCCGCGCCAGTCGGATTGCGAGCTGGACGGTTGCCGGAAGACCGCGGCGCGGCGAAGCGGTGACGGTGATCGTCACGTCCTTCGGGACGTGGCGCGCGACAGCCTCGTCGATGCCTTCGGTCGGAAAGATCTCGTAGCGCGGGCGGCGAAGCAGCGCGGCGAGGGTGACAGGCCCGCTGTCCGTTTCCACCCTCACGTGCGGACTATACGCAACGGTAGCGCTATGCGCAACACGTCACGAGCGGCGCAGCGGATCGGTCAGGAGCAGGACCACGTTCCTGTCCGCGGGCAGGCCCGGCCGCCACGAGTCGAAGCCGTTGAGCGGGACGTTGGCGGCCAGCTCTCGATGGAGTCCGGCCAGCCCCCCGCCATCGTGGTCGAGCATCGTGCAGCTGATGGCCAGCCGGCCCGCCGCTGTTCTGTGGAGCTCGACCAGGCGCACCTGGCACGGCCAGTCGACGAGCGAGCTCGTCGTGACCTCCCAGAACGTCGCGCGTGGAGTGATCCGGTTGGCGTGGATGTGGCCGTTGAGCCAGAGCACCACGTTGCGGTGTCGCTGCAGCAGCCGCAACAGCTCGCCGGCGCGCCGCCCGCCCAGCGGGTTCGAGAGCGTGTCGTGGCCATGATGCGACAGGAGGACCACGTAGCGGTCGATCGCGTCCCCGAGCTGAGCCTCGAGCCACTCGATCTGCCGCGCCTCGAGGGAACCGTCGGCACCACCCTCGTCGCAGACCGTGTCGATGGTGATGTAGCGAACTTCGCCGGCATCGTGCACGTGATCAGACGCTGGAAGTAGATCCGAGCGCTCGATCGGCCGGCGCGCGGGGTCGGCCGGGACCGCATGCGACGCGCCGGTCATGAACCTCTCGGGGTGCTGGGTGAAGATCTCGACGGCGCGGTCGGGGTCGATGCCCGGCGGCATGCCGATGGGCTTGCGTGTGCCGGCCATCCCTTCGATCAACGCCGGCGTCACGACCCCGACTCCCTGGCACACCTGCTCGTGGTTGCCCCAGCAACGCAGCCATGGCGAACGGAGCCCCAGCGATTGAAACGGTCGTACCGCATCGTCGAGCAAGCCCGGACGGCGCGGAAAACCGAGCTCGCGCTGGAACATGTCGGCGTCGGGCTCGCCGTCTGGCTTCCAGAAGAGATCGCCGGGCCAGTCGACGCACTGGACGCCGTCGTAGCCGGCGGCTCCTGAATCCGGCCTGACCGTGCCGCCCTCCAAAAGCGCGAGCAGGTTGTCGAGCTCGTTGCGCTGCGTGTTGTCGATGCCGTCGCCGGTCATGGCAACGACGTCGATGTCGTCGAGACGGTTGATCGTCCGGACCATGGCCGCGATCGCATGCGTGTTCAACATCTCCTGTGGCCGCTGCATCGTCAGCAGCTCGCGGAACCGCCGGTCGCCCGCCTCGCGATTGACGAACTCGAAGCGGGCCGGGGACTGCGCGTCTGTGACGTGGAGGTCGGTGAGGTGGACGAGACGGGCGATCGGCTTGCCGTCGCGAGGCGCGTCGCCGCCCACGATGTCCCTCCTTACGGAAAGAGGTTCACCAGGAAGCTCGGCGACGGCGCGGTACGGCGCCTGAAGTCCCTGGCGAACGACCGGGCCGGCTCCCAGCCGGCGTTCAGTCGTGTCGATCGATCAGGACCGGGTCGGGTCGAAGCGCAAGGCGCACCTTGCTGCCGGCGGGATGATCGCCGGCATCGGACGTCGGCAGCTGCGCCAGCACGATGGTGTCGCCGAGATCGACGGTGACGCGGCTCACCGCGCCGAGGAATGCGACCGCGATGACGGTGCCGATCAGCGGCCCGTCCGCGGAATCGCCGCTGCCGACCAGCGTCACCGCCTCCGGTCGCACGAGCGCGGTTGCCGGACCGTCGGGGACGTCCGGCTGCACGAGAGGGATGTCGGTTCCGCGCACCTCGACGACGCCGCCCTTGACGGTCCCGGCGAGGCGATTGGTGAGGCCGACGAAGTCGGCAACGAATGGAGTCGCGGGCCGCGAATAGACCGCCATCGGCGGCCCGAGCTGTTCCAGCTTGCCCGCCTGCATGACGCCGACACGATCGGCGATGGCGAGCGCCTCCTCCTGGTCGTGCGTGACGAACAGCGTCGTGATGCCGACCTCGAGCTGAACGCGGCGGATCTCGTCGCGCAGCCTGGACCGCACCTTGGCGTCGAGCGCCGACAGAGGCTCGTCAAGCAGAAGCACCTGCGGCTGGATGGCGAGAGCTCGCGCCAGCGCGACGCGCTGCTGCTGGCCGCCCGACATCTGGTTCGCGTAGCGATTGGCGAACTTGCCCAGGCCCACGAGCTCGAGCATGTCCAGCGCCCGCTTCTTGCGCTCGGCCGCGCCGACATGCCGCATCTGGAGGCCAAAGGCGACGTTCTCCCAGGCCACCATGTGCGGGAACAACGAATACGCCTGGAAGACCATGCCGATGTTGCGCTTGTTCGTTGGCAACTCGGTCACGTCCTCGCCCGCGACGATTACACGTCCCTCGTCCGCTTGCTCGAGTCCGGCCAGCAAGCGGAGCGCGGTCGTCTTGCCGCAGCCGGACGGCCCGAGCAGAGCGACCAACTCACCTGGCGCAATCGTCAGGTTGAGCCCGTCGAGCGCGGTCACCGCGCCGTAGCGACGGACGAGATTCTCGAGCCTTACTTCGACTCCGGCGCGCTCGCTCATCCCGCAGATCCTTGCACGGGGCCCTTGCCGAACGTGGTCGCGGCCTCCGGTTGGGCGCGACGCGGGCGGCCTCCGACGAACGAGATCGCAAGCAGCAGGACGAAGGCGAACAGAAGCGATGCGACAGCCACCGCGATCGACAAGCCGGCGTTGGTGCGGCCGAGGTGCACCAGCTCGACCTGCAGGTTGTTGTAGAGGAGGTTGTTCGCGATCGTGTACTCGCCGAGCACAAGCGCGACCGAAAGCAGAAGGGCGTTGAGGATCGCGTTCGAGATGTTCGGCGCGATCACGCGCCACATCACCTGCTCCCAACGGGCGCCCAGGCTTCGCGCCGCCTCCGACAGTGTCTTCACGTCGATCGCGCCGAGGCCTGCGTCCAGAGTGCGATAGCAGTAAGGAAGTACCAGCACGATGTAGGCCAAGGCCAGGGTGAGGATCGAGTCGCTGAAGTTGGTACCCAGCCAGATGTACATCGGAAAGAGGCCGACGACCAGCACGATCGCGGGGATGGTCAGCGGCAGCAGGCAGACGAACTCCAGGATCCGGTTGAGGCGCTTGAGCTTGAGCCTCACCCACACCATCGTCGGAACGAGTAGGAGGAGCATGGCGACCGATGTGATCAGGGCGAGCTCGAGCGAAGCGACGATGCCCGTGGCCTGGGTGGGCGCACCCGTCGTGCCGATCATTTCCGGGAATGTCGTGATCGATTGCCAGTACTCGAGGGTGCGATTGCCGGTGTTGCCGCGCGTCGAGAACTCGAGCATTGCGGCAATTGGGATGAGAAAGAAGATCGCCGCTAAGAAAAACATGGTGTAGCGGAAGACCTGCAGCTTGATCCAACGACTGCGGTGCACGCCGCGCCGGGCTAGAGCCACGGCCGGAAGCCTTCGCCGACAGATTCGGCGCTCGAGGTGGCCCAGATGCGGTCGAAGCGGCGAGCAGCGGAGCGAGCGCATCCGTTGATGCGTGAGCGAGCAGCGCAGGCGGTGAGGCCGGAGATGGGCCGCATTCGGCGCCGAAGATCCGGCGACGGTCTTTCCGGGCGTGGCTCTAAAGCCATCTCGACGTCCGCCTCTGCAGCAGCGAATAAAGGACCGTGACCAGCGTGACGATGACGATCATCTCTACCGCGATGGCCTTGGCGAAGCCGGGCTCCGCAAGGCCCACCTCGCTGCTCAACGCGTTGCTGATCTGCTGGGCCAGCATCGGGGCGCCCTGGTTGATCAGGGCGTTGGCGGTGGCGTAGGCGGAGAACGCGTTGGCGAACAAGAGCAGCGTGCCGCCGAGGAACGCTGGGAACAGGATCGGTCCCGCGACGTAACGCCAGTAGTGCCAGGTGCCGCCGCCCAGGCTTTCGGTCGCCTCACGCCACTGCGGCTTGATCCCGTCGAGCGCAGGCAGGAACACAAGCACCATGAGCGGGATCTGGAAGTAGCAATAGACGAGGTTCAGCCCAGGTATGTCGAACAGCCAGATGCCCCCTGCGTAGTAGTTGAACCCATGGGACTGAGCGAAGAGGTAGACGAAACCCGCGGGGCCGACGCTGGCGATGAACGCAAACGCGAGCGTCACGCCTCCGAACTGGGCCAGAACCCCGGACGCGGAGACCAGCAGCCGGCGGAGTATGCCGTTCGGATTTCCCGTCACGATCGCGTAGGCGAGTAGTGAGCCGAAGACCGCGCCGAGGACGGCGGTGATGGCCGCGACCAGGGTAGTCTCGAACGTCGACTTCAGGACGTACGACCGCGACAGGTGGGCGAAATTGTCGAGGGTGAAGGCGTTGTTGGCGTCGAAAAAGGCGCCGATGGCGACGATCGCAGTGGGCAGGAGCAGGAAGGCCGCCACGTAGACGAAAAAGGGGAGCGCGCCCACCCAGTCAAGGGAGAATCGCCGGCCGCCCAGGATTGGGCGGCCGACGCGGGTTGC